>NZ_JBWKPU010000001.1:125425-326290 GCF_059418405.1 Pseudomonas sp. GW821-FHT09A09 | reverse complement strand
GCGATGGTGAATTCACCATCGCTATCGCAGGCAAGCCAGCTCCCACATTTTTGAGCCGGTTTCTTCAGGATCATCTCCTATGACCAAATTCCCCACTGCCGTAAACCTGCATAAAACCTCCAACACCCTCGGCCTCACCTACGGGCCCGACGAGGTGTACCAACTCTCCGCCGAACTGCTGCGCACCCACTCGCCTTCCGCCGAGGTCCAGGGTCACGGCAAACCCATCCTGCAATTCGGCAAGCTCAACGTGCGCTTGACCAAAATAGAACCGGCCGGTCAGTACGCACTGAAATTGACCTTCGACGACGGGCATGACAGCGGGCTGTTCACCTGGGACTACCTCTACCAACTGGCCGTGCGTCAGGACGCGCTGTGGGCCGATTACCTGGCCGAACTCAAAGCGGCTGGAAAACCCCGCGACCCGAGCGAGTCGGTCGTGCGGCTGATGCTCTAGCACACGCCTCTTGCTCTTTAGAGAGCATTTTCTAATTTCATCTGCTTGAATGCCCTGTCGCGCGGCCAATGACTGGCCCGCTTGCGAAAAAAATTAAACTCGGGTAACCAATGGAACTGGCAAGTTCCCTGCATTTGACGATGCGGTATCAACGGTCACCCGAGTCGCGTACCTGGCTTGTGTTGTGTATCGAAACCTGGTGCACAGCGGTACCCGGTACTCGTCTTTCGGACAATGGAGCGTCGTAGATGAGTAACAAGAACAACGATGACTTGAAACGCCAGGCCTCGGAAAACACCCTGGGGCTGAACCCGATCATCGCGTTACGGAAAAAGGATTTGCTCGCCTCGGCGAAGATGGTGCTGACCCAAGCCATCAAACAACCGTTGCACAGCGTCAAGCACGTCGCCCACTTTGGCGTCGAATTGAAGAACGTGATGTTCGGCAAGTCCCAGCTGGTGCCGGAACACGACGACCGTCGCTTCCATGACCCGGCCTGGAGCCAGAACCCGCTCTACAAACGTTATTTGCAAACCTACCTGGCGTGGCGCAAGGAGCTGCACGACTGGATCGGCGACAGCAACCTGTCGGAACAGGACATCAGCCGTGGTCACTTCGTGATCAACCTGATGACCGAAGCCATGGCCCCTACCAACAGCGCGGCCAACCCGGCGGCGGTCAAACGCTTCTTTGAAACCGGTGGCAAGAGCCTGCTCGATGGCCTCTCCCACCTGGCCAAGGACCTGGTGCACAACGGCGGCATGCCGAGCCAGGTCAACATGGGCGCCTTTGAAGTGGGCAAGACCCTGGGCACCACCGAAGGCGCCGTGGTGTTTCGCAACGATGTGCTGGAGCTGATCCAGTACAAGCCGATCACCGAACAGGTGCACGAGCGCCCCCTGCTGGTGGTGCCGCCGCAGATCAACAAGTTCTATGTATTCGACCTGAGCCCGGACAAGAGCCTGGCGCGCTTCTGCCTGCGCAATGGCCAGCAGACCTTTATCGTGAGCTGGCGCAACCCGACCAAGGCCCAGCGCGAATGGGGCCTGTCGACCTACATCGAGGCGCTCAAGGAAGCGGTGGATGTGGTCACGGCGATCACCGGCAGCAAAGACATCAACATGCTCGGCGCCTGCTCGGGCGGCATCACCTGCACCGCCTTGCTCGGCCACTACGCCGCGCTGGGGGAGAAGAAGGTCAATGCCCTGACCCTGATGGTCAGCGTGCTGGACACCACCCTGGACACCCAGGTGGCGCTGTTCGTCGACGAGCAGACCCTTGAGGCCGCCAAGCGCCACTCCTACCAGGCCGGCGTGCTGGAGGGTCGCGACATGGCCAAGGTGTTCGCGTGGATGCGCCCCAACGACCTGATCTGGAACTACTGGGTCAATAACTACCTGCTGGGCAACGAACCGCCGGTGTTCGACATCCTGTTCTGGAACAATGACACCACACGTTTGCCGGCCGCGTTCCACGGCGACCTGATCGAACTGTTCAAGAACAACCCGCTGGTACGCGCCAATGCCCTGGAAGTGTGCGGCACGCCCATCGACCTCAAGCAGGTCACCGCCGATATCTACTCACTGGCCGGCACCAACGACCACATCACGCCGTGGCAGTCTTGCTACAAGTCGGCGCAGTTGTTTGGTGGCAAGGTGGAGTTCGTGCTGTCGAGCAGCGGGCATATCCAGAGCATTCTCAACCCTCCGGGCAACCCCAAAGCGCGCTACCAGACCAGTGATGGCCTGGCGTGCAGTGCACTGGAATGGCAGGAGAACGCTACCAAGCACACCGATTCCTGGTGGTTGCACTGGCAGGCGTGGCAGGCGGATCGGGCAGGCAAGTTGAAGAAGGCGCCGACTTCGCTAGGAAATAAAACCTACGCCGCAGCTGAAGCAGCGCCGGGTACTTATGTACACGAACGATAAGCAGATGTTTGGTTGAAATGCAGCCCCTGTGGGAGCTGGCTTGCCTGCGATAGCGGTGGGCCAGTTGTTGATGGGCTGGCAGGAAGAATGCCATCGCAGGCAAGCCAGCTCCCACATGGACCGCATCGTCCATTGGATCTTTGCACCACCTGACAGGGCTTGAGCATGCCGCAACCGTTCATCTTTCGTACCATCGACCTGGATGGCCAGACCATCCGCACGGCGGTGCGCCCGGGCAAGCCTCACTTGACGCCTTTGCTGATCTTCAACGGCATCGGCGCCAACCTTGAGCTGGTGTTTCCGTTTGTCCAGGCCCTGGACCCGGACCTGGAAGTGATCGCCTTCGATGTGCCCGGCGTGGGCGGCTCATCCACGCCCAACCGCCCCTATCGCTTTCCCGGCCTGGCCAAGCTCACGGCACGCATGCTCGACTACCTGGACTATGGCCAGGTGAACGCGGTGGGCGTGTCCTGGGGCGGCGCGTTGGCGCAGCAGTTCGCCTACGACTACCCGGAGCGTTGCAAGAAGCTGATCCTCGCCGCCACGGCGGCGGGTGCGGTGATGGTGCCGGGCAAACCCAAGGTGCTGTGGCTGATGGCCAGCCCACGCCGTTACATCCAGCCGTCCCACGTGGTGCGCATCGCCCCGATGATCTACGGCGGCTCGTTCCGCCGCGATTCGAAACTGGCCGCCGAACACGCCAGCAAAGTGCGCTCGGCGGGCAAGCTGGGTTACTACTGGCAACTGTTTGCCGGGCTGGGCTGGACCAGCATCCACTGGCTGCACAAGATCCGCCAACCCACCCTGGTGCTGGCGGGGGATGACGACCCGCTGATCCCGCTGATCAACATGCGCATGCTGGCCTGGCGCATTCCCAACGCACAGTTGCACATCATCGACGATGGCCACCTGTTCTTGATCACCCGGGCCGAAGCGGTGGCGCCGATCATCATGAAATTTCTCGAGGAGGAGCGCCTGCGCGCGGTGATTCATCCGCGACCTGCGGTGTAAGGACCACACCGCCGCGCAACTTGCCAGGAACCGACTATGGTTCTGAATTGGCGTGCCTGTTTGATGGCTTGACGAAGGAGTGTTGGCTCATGCGAGAAAGACCCGTGACGAACCCGGCGCCCACCCCTGCCGTGTTCATCAATGCGCAAAACGCGATCACCGGCCTGCGCGGTCGGGACTTGCTGTCGACGCTGCGCAGTGTTGCCGCCCACGGCTTGCGCAACCCGGTGCATACCGCTCGTCATGCCTGGGCGCTGAGCGGCCAACTCGGTCGCGTGCTGCTGGGTGAAACCGTGCATGAGCCCAACCCCAATGACAGCCGCTTCAGCGACCCGACCTGGAAGCTCAACCCGCTCTATCGGCGCAGCCTGCAAGCCTACCTGAGCTGGCAAAAGCAGACGCGCCACTGGATCGACGACAGCTCGCTGAGCGCCGATGACCGGGCCCGCGCACACTTTGCCTTCTCCCTGCTCAACGACGCCGTCTCCCCTTCCAACACCCTGCTCAACCCGCTGGCCGTCAAGGAGCTGCTCAACTCCGGGGGCAACAGCGTGGTGCGCGGTGTCACCAACCTGTTCGAAGACCTGCTGCACAACAATGGCCTGCCGCGCCAAGTGAGCAAGCACGCGTTCGAAGTGGGCAAGACGGTTGCCACCACCCCGGGCTCGGTGGTGTTTCGCAACGAGCTGCTGGAGCTGATCCAGTACAAGCCCATGAGCGAAAAGCAGTACGCCAAGCCGCTGCTGGTGGTGCCGCCGCAAATCAACAAGTACTACATTTTCGACCTCAGCCCCGCCAACAGCTTCGTGCAGTACGCCCTCAAGAACGGCCTGCAGACCTTCATGGTCAGCTGGCGCAACCCGGACGTGCGCCATCGCGAATGGGGGCTCTCCACTTACGTTGCGGCGCTGGAAGAAGCCCTCAACGTCTGCCGGGCCATCACCGGCGCGCGGGAGGTCAACCTGATGGGCGCCTGTGCCGGTGGCCTGACCATCGCCGCCCTGCAAGGCCACCTGCAAGCCAAGCGCCAGTTGCGGCGCATCTCCAGCGCCAGCTACCTGGTAAGCCTGCTCGACAGCCAGATCGACAGCCCCGCCACGCTGTTTGCCGACGAGCAAACCCTGGAGGCGGCCAAACGCCGCTCCTACCAACAGGGCGTGCTGGACGGCCGCGACATGGCCAAGGTGTTCGCCTGGATGCGCCCCAATGACCTGATCTGGAACTACTGGATCAACAACTACCTGCTGGGCAAGGAACCCCCGGCCTTCGACATCCTGTACTGGAACAACGACAACACACGCTTGCCCGCCGCATTGCACGGCGACCTGCTGGATTTCTTCAAGCACAACCCGCTGAGCCATCCCGGTGGCCTGGAGGTGTGCGGCACGCCTATCGACTTGCAGAAGGTCACGGTGGACAGCTTCAGCGTGGCCGGGATCAACGACCACATCACGCCGTGGGACGCGGTGTATCGCTCCACCCAGTTGCTGGGGGGCGAGCGGCGCTTCGTGCTGTCCAACAGCGGGCATATCCAGAGCATCCTCAACCCGCCGGGCAACCCCAAGGCCAACTACGTCGAGAACCCCAAGCTGAGCAGCGACCCGCGCGCCTGGTACTACGACGCCAGCCACGTCGAAGGCAGTTGGTGGCCGCAGTGGCTGGAATGGGTGCAACAGCGCTCCGGCGTGCAGCGCGAAACCCTCACCGCCCTGGGCAACCAGAACTACCCACCGATGGAAGCAGCGCCGGGCACCTATGTGCGCGTGCGCTGAACTCAACGATCACATTAAGAAGACTGGATGAAGACCCGCGACCGTATCCTTGAATGTGCCCTGCAGTTGTTCAACCAGAAGGGCGAGCCGAACGTGTCGACCATGGAGGTGGCCAATGAAATGGGGATCAGCCCCGGCAACCTCTACTACCACTTCCATGGCAAGGAGCCTTTGGTGCTCGGGCTGTTCGAGCGCTTTCAATGCGAGCTGGCGCCCCTGCTCGATCCGCCCGCTGACGCGCAGCTGGAGGCCGAGGATTACTGGCTGTTCCTGCACCTGATTGTCGAGCGCATGGCCCATTACCGGTTTCTGTTCCAGGACCTGTCGAACCTGGCCGGGCGCCTGCCGAAGCTGGCCAAAGGCATTCGCCACCTGCTCACGGCACTCAAGCGTACGCTGGCGTCGCTGTTGGCACGGTTGAAGACCTCGGGGCAACTGGTCAGTGGCACCCAGGCACTGGGGCAACTGGTGGAGCAAATCACATTGACCCTGCTGTTTTCGCTGGACTACCAGCGGATTCTCGACCGTGAAGGAGAGATACGGGTGGTGGTCTACCAGATCGTGATGCTGGTGGCGCCGCACTTGCTGCTGCCGGCGCGGCTGGCGACCGAGAAGTTTGCCCTGAAATATCTGGATGAAATCGATTAAAACTGTGGGAGCGGCGGTGCGACGATTCGACTTGCCCGCGATAGCAATAGATCAGCCAATATCTATGTGACTGAAACTCCGTCATCGCGGGCAAGCCCGCTCCCACATTGGAAGTGCGATATAGGTGAGACTTCCATAAAAAAACGCCCGACCTTTACAGGCCGGGCGTTTTTTGTGCCCTGAGAAAATCAGGACTGACTGGAGGGCGTCGGGGTTACCGGCGTTGCAGTCGGGGTGGTCGCAGCGTGGGTCGGTGCGGACACCGAGTTGGCTGTTGAAGCGGCAGGTGCCGGAGTGGCTGGCTTGGCCGCAACAACAGGCTTGGCCGCTGCTGGTTTTTTCGCTACCGCAGGCTTCTTCGCGGCGGCTGGTTTTGCCGCAGGCTTGGCGGCCGCAGGTTTAGCAGCAGCCGGTTTGGCTGCAGGTTTCGCAGCAGCGGGCTTGGCAGCAGGTTTAGCGGCTGCGGTTTTAGCCGCTGGCTTGGCGGCTGGTTTTGCGGCGGCCTTGGCGGCAGGTTTAGCAGCCGGTTTGGCAGCGGCTTTAGCGGCCACTGGTTTAGCGGCAGGCTTGGCAGCCGGTTTTGCCGCTGCTGTTTTAGCCGCAGGCTTGGCAGCTGGTTTAGCGGCGGCTTTGGCGGGTGCCTTGGCCGCAGGTTTTGCAGCCGGTTTGGCAGCAGCTTTTACCAGAGGCTTGGCTGCAGGTTTCGCTGCAGGCTTGGCCGCTGCGGTTTTAGCGGCCGGTTTGGCAGCAGGTTTGGCGGCAGCGGTTTTCACAGGGGCCACTTTGGCGCCGGTGAGTTTTTCGATTTGCTTGGTCAACGTGTCGACCTTGCTGTGCAGTGCCTTCAGCTCTGCCTTACTGGGTACGCCCAGTCTCGAAATCGCACTGTTGAGGCGCTTGTCGAAAGTTTCTTCCAACTTGCCCCAGGTGTCAGAAATACCCGACTTGGCGGAACCGGCAGTTGCCTTGGCCGCTTCAACTGTTTTACCCACTGTGCTTTTGGTCAACTTCTCGGCTTTCTCACCGTCCTTGACCAAAGACTCGAAGAGTTTTTTGCCTTCACCAATGCTAGCCTTCGAGTACACGCCTAAACCAGCAAGCCAGATCTTACGGGAATATTTTTCAACTTCCCCGACCCACGAGCTGCCTTCTTTCTGAGTAGTCTTTTTAACAGCCATCCCGATGTCTCCTTAGTGTTTACGCGCGACACGTTCTAGCAATGTCGTCAGCTCTTCGAGCTTAGCAGAGAGTGTCTCCACGTCATGTTTAGACGCAATGCCGATCCGATTCAAGGCACTTGCAACGCGTATGTCAAAAGCTTTTTCAACTTTATCCAGTTGAACTTCAACCAGGCCTTTGACGCTGGAGACATTACTCTTTACTTGGTCAATCTGACTGTTGGCGGCATCAAGTTGTTCAACTACAACTTTTTTGCCTTTACTTTCAACATGTTGACCTTTCTTGACCAGCTCTTTGAAGTACTCGCTGCCTTCGCTGCCGACCTTGGCATAGGCGCCAAGCCCTGCCAGCCAGATCTTGCGGGCATAGCTTTTAACGTCACTCAGGGCGGTGGACTGAACGTCGATTTTTTTCTTCAAAATAACTTTGGCCATGGCACACCTCACGCAGAAAAGGGTTGAGGAACGGCCCGCAGGAGTTGAGGGCTTGGGCACAAAGTAGGCAGAAAAATTAGAATCGGCACCCTAAGTAGATCCGGATCAGGCCAGTGCCTTATCCAGGGCTTTCTCGATTTCGGACTTGATAGTGCCACTCATGGCCGACATCAACAGCCCCAGCTCCACATCAATACGCAGGGAATCCTCGGCCACCGACACGGTGCCTTTAACGCCTGAACGCTTGAGGTTCAAGGTATCGCCAGACCACGTGGACTCCAGGCCATATTGCTCCCTGAGTTTGCTCGCCAACTTGTCGGCTTTTGCCCGCGCGCCTTCTTTACCCAGGGAATGTGCACGCTCAACGGTAATACGGGCCATTGCAATGACTCCTCTATTATAACGGTATGGATACCTTCCATGCGGCAAAAGGTCTCGGTGACCGCCTATCTTACCTTCAGCCTTGCCAAGACAAAGCAGGTCGCGGGGATTATCATGTCCCGCATTCTCTTTTGGTGACAGCGATATGACTGATCAGCGCAAAGGCAGCGATGCCGAACCCACCACTCACTTCGGCTTCAAGAACGTTCCGGAAAGCCAGAAAGCGGAAAAAGTCGCTGAGGTGTTCCACTCCGTAGCCGCCAAGTACGACCTGATGAACGACGTGCTATCGGGCGGCATGCACCGCCTGTGGAAGCGTTTCACCATCGAGCTGTCGGGCGTGCGCACCGGCAACCGTGTGCTGGACATCGCCGGCGGCACAGGCGACCTGGCCGCCAAGTTTTCCAAGCTGGTTGGCCCGACGGGTCAGGTCGTGCTGGCGGACATCAACGGCTCGATGCTCAAGGTCGGTCGCGACCGCCTGCTGGATAAAGGCGTGGCCGGCAATATCGAGTTCGTCCAGGCCGACGCTGAGAAGCTGCCGTTCCCGGACAACCATTTCGACTGCGTGACCATTGCCTTCGGCCTGCGCAACGTGACCCACAAGGAAGACGCGATCCGCTCCATGCTGCGCGTGCTCAAGCCCGGTGGCCGCCTCTTGGTGCTGGAGTTCTCCAAGCCAACCAACGCGCTGATGTCCAAGGTCTACGACACCTACTCCTTCGCCTTCATGCCGCTGATGGGCAAGCTGATCACCAATGACGCCGAGAGCTACCGCTACCTGGCCGAATCGATCCGCATGCACCCCGACCAGGAAACCCTGAAGTCGATGATGGTAGAAGCCGGCTTCGACCGCGTGACCTACCACAACATGACCTCGGGCATCGTCGCCCTGCACCGCGGCATCAAGCCCTGATGCTGTTCGCAGGCCTTCTCGCAAGCACAGAGCACGGTATCAACCGTGTGCTGCGCCTGGACAGCACCGCCCTGGCGCGGCTCGCGCACTTGAACGGCAAGATCATTGCTGTCGACTGTCGCAGCCCCGCCTTGCAGCTGTTTATCCTGCCCAGCGATGAAGGCCTGCTGCTCGCCAGCGACTGGGCTGCCGACGCCGACTGCACCCTGCGTGCGCCGGCATCGAGCCTGTTGCACCTGGCCCTGAGCCGCAACAAGACCGCCATCCTGCACAGCGCCGAGGTGGAGCTCGAAGGTGACAGTTCGGTGCTGATGGACCTGGCCGCCGTGCTGCAAGACCTGGAACTGGACTGGGAATACGAACTGTCGCGCTGGATTGGCCCCGTGGCCACCCAGTTGATCAGCGGGCACCTGCGCAGCCGCACGCGCTGGTACCAGCAGGGGTTCGCCAGCCTCAACCAGAACCTCGCCGAATACCTGAGCGAAGAATCGCGCACCCTGGTCGGAGAACGGGAAGCGCAAGCGCGCTTTCGTGAACTCGACAAGGCCAAAATCGACCTGGAACGCCTCGAGGCCCGCTTCGAGCGCCTGAGCCGTTCCCTTGATCCAAGCGATAACGCATGAAGCTGCTCGCCGTCCGCCGTCTGTTTCGTATCCAGCGCGTCGTAATCCGCTACCGCCTCGATGACCTGCTGTTCGCCCTGCCCCTGCCGTGGTTTCTGCTGGCGGTGCGCTATGTGCTGCCGTGGCGCTGGTTCCCGCGCAAGCCGCTGGAGCTCAGCCGGGGTGCGCGCCTGCGCCTGGCGTTGCAGGACCTGGGGCCGATCTTCATCAAGTTCGGGCAGATCCTCTCGACCCGCCGCGACCTGTTGCCCGAAGACATCGCCGACGAGCTGATGCTGTTGCAGGACCGCGTGCCGCCATTCGATTCCCAGCAGTCGATGAAGTTGATCGAAGAGCAACTGGGCAAGAAGATCAGCGACGTCTTCAGCCGCTTCGATGTCGACCCGCTGGCCTCGGCCTCCGTGGCGCAGGTCCACGCCGCCCAGTTGAAGACCGGCGAAGAAGTGGTGGTGAAGGTGATCCGCCCGGGCCTCAAGCCGATCATCGGCCAGGACCTGGCGTGGCTATTCATCCTCGCCCGCGCCGCTGAGCGCTTCAGCGCCGATGCGCGCTTGCTGCACCCGGTGGACGTGGTCGCCGACTACGAAAAAACCATCTACGACGAACTCGACCTGCTGCGCGAAGCCGCCAACGCCAGCCAGCTCAAGCGCAACTTCGAAGGTTCGCCGCTGCTGTACGTGCCCCAGGTGTATTGGGACTGGTGCCGCCCCAAAGTGCTGGTGATGGAGCGCATCTACGGCGTGCAGGTCACCGACCTCGCCACCCTGGCGGACCAGCGCACCGACATGAAGATGCTTGCCGAGCGCGGCGTGGAGATCTTCTTCACCCAGGTGTTCCGCGACAGTTTCTTCCACGCCGACATGCACCCGGGCAACATCTTCGTCAGCACCGTGAACCCGTGGAGCCCGCAGTACATTGCGATCGACTGCGGCATCGTCGGCAGCCTGACCCCGGAAGACCAGGACTACCTGGCCCGCAACCTGTTCGCCTTCTTCAAGCGCGATTACCGCCGCGTGGCGCAGTTGCACATCGATTCGGGTTGGGTGCCGGCCGAAACCAAGCTCAACGAATTCGAAGCGGCGATCCGTACCGTGTGCGAGCCGATTTTTGAAAAACCGTTAAAAGATATTTCCTTTGGCCAGGTGCTGATGCGCCTGTTCCAGACCGCGCGGCGCTTCAACATGGAAGTGCAGCCGCAGCTGGTACTGCTGCAAAAAACCCTGCTGAATATCGAAGGCCTGGGCCGCCAGCTGTACCCGGACCTCGACCTGTGGAACACCGCCCAGCCGTTCCTGGAACGCTGGATGCGCGAGCGCATGAGCCCGAAAACCGTGCTGGGCAACCTGCACAGCCAGATGGAACAACTGCCGCACCTGGCCAACATGACCCGCGACCTGCTGGAGCGCATGTCCCAGCCCCACGCCAAGGACCCGGCACCGCCCTGGAAGAAGCGCAAGGACGACTGGTTCCTGCGCTTGCTGGGCGCCGCGCACCTGGTCGGCGGCGTGATACTCGCCCTCGGCGGGCCGTTGAATGAGTTGGGCCACTGGCCGGCCGGCATCATGGTCGCCGTGGGTGTTTATCTGATCGTGCGTCGATAGCCAATCCGGTTATACACTGTCGCAAATTGCCGGAGCCGAACATGAAAGACTGGCTGGACGAGATCAAGTGGGACAGTGACGGCCTGGTGCCGGCCATTGCCCAGGACTACAAGACCGGGCGCGTGCTGATGATGGCCTGGATGAACCGCGAGGCCCTGAGCCTCACCGCCGCCGAGCAACGCGCCATCTACTGGTCACGCTCGCGTGGCAAACTGTGGCGCAAGGGCGAAGAGTCCGGGCACGTGCAGACCCTGCACGAGATGCGCCTGGACTGCGATGCCGACGTGGTGATCCTGATGGTCGAGCAGATCGGCGACATCGCTTGCCACACTGGCCGTCACAGCTGCTTCTATCGCGTGTTCGAAAACGGCGAATGGAAGGTTGTAGAGCCGGTGCTCAAAGACCCGCACGCCATTTACTCGGCAGGACACTGAACATGAGCGATACCCTGAACCGCGTGGCCCAGGTGCTGGAAGACCGCAAAGGCGCGGACGCCGACAGCTCCTATGTCGCCAGCCTTTACCACAAGGGCTTGAACAAGATCCTGGAAAAACTCGGCGAAGAATCCGTCGAGACCATCATCGCCGCCAAGGACGCGCAAATCAGCGGCGACTGCAGCGATGTGATCTACGAAACCGCTGATTTGTGGTTCCACAGCCTGGTCATGCTCGCCCAACTGGGGCAGCATCCGCAGGCTGTGCTGGATGAACTGGACCGTCGCTTCGGCTTGTCCGGGCATGCCGAAAAGGCCTCGCGCCCGTCCGCCTGAATAACTTTTACAGAGGAATTGCAGCATGGGCATTTTTGACTGGAAACACTGGATCGTCATTCTGGTGGTAGTGGTACTGGTGTTCGGCACCAAGAAACTCAAGAACCTGGGCACTGACGTGGGCGAATCGATCAAGGGCTTCCGTAAAGCCATGAACGATGACGAAAAGCCGGCCGACCCGGTGGCCAACCCTGTGCCGCCAGCCCAGCCTGTGCACCCGCAGGCCACCCAGCCGATCACCGAGCGTCGTACCTTCGACGTGCAGGCTGAGAAAGTCGAAGAGCCGACCCGCAAAGACTCGTGAGCACTGACTAATGTTTGGTATCAGCTTCTCTGAACTGCTCCTCGTCGGCCTTGTTGCCCTGCTGGTACTGGGGCCGGAACGCCTGCCCGGTGCCGCGCGCACGGCCGGCCTGTGGATCGGGCGCCTGAAACGCAGTTTCAACGCCATCAAACAGGAAGTTGAACGGGAAATCGGCGCCGACGAGATTCGTCGCCAACTGCACAACGAGCACATCCTTTCGTTGGAGCAGGAAGCGCGCAAGATCCTCTCCCCGGTGCAGGAGCCTGCCAAGCCGGCCGAACCTGTGGCCGAGCAGAGCATCGCGCCGCCGCCCGTGGCCCAGGTGCCACCCGTGGCGGAACCCGCCCCGGCACCGGCCGTCCACAGCCCCACAGAGCCTGCGCCGGCGCCCGTTGCGTCGCCCGCTCCCCATGACCCTACATTGCCGCCGCGAGCCCCATGAGCGCTGATAAACCGGAAAACGACCAGCACATGCCGCTGGTTTCGCACCTCACCGAGCTGCGTACCCGCCTGCTGCGCTGCGTAGCGGCGATCTTCATCATCTTTGCCGGGCTGTTCGCCTTTACCCAGCAGATCTACACCTTCGTCTCTACGCCTTTGCGCCAGTACCTGCCGGCCGGCGCGACGATGATCGCCACCGACGTGTCCTCGCCGTTCCTCACGCCGTTGAAGCTGACGATGATGGTCTCGCTGTTCCTGGCGATCCCGGTGATCCTGCACCAGATCTGGGGCTTTATCGCGCCGGGCCTGTACAAGCATGAGAAGCGCATCGCGGTGCCGCTGCTGGTGTCGAGCATCCTGCTGTTCTACACCGGCATGGCGTTCGCCTATTTCCTGGTGTTCCCGCTGATCTTCAAGTTCTTCGCCGCGGCCACCCCGGCCGGCGTGGAGATGATGACCGACATCACCAGCTACCTCGACTTCGTGATGACGCTGTTCTTCGCCTTTGGCGTGGCCTTCGAAATCCCGGTGGCCGTGGTGCTGCTGGTGTGGATCGGCGTGGTCGACGTCAAGTACCTGAAGAAGATCCGCCCGTACGTGATCATCGGCTGCTTCGTGGTCGGCATGATCCTCACGCCGCCGGACATCTTCTCGCAGACGTTGCTGGCCGTGCCGATGTGGATGTTGTTCGAGATCGGCATTCTGTTCGGCAGCCTGATCAGCAAGCGTGGCGATCACCCGGATGACCAGCCCGCCGACGACGACCAGCCGCCAGCGACCCAGCCGTGAACCTGCTGTTACTGGAAGAGGCCGACTTCATTGCGGCCGACCGTGTGGTGCTGCGTGACCGGCGCCTGGTGCACATGCAGGACGTCCACCGTGCGGCCGTCGGTGACAGCCTGCGCGTCGGCCGTATTGGCGGGTTGATGGGCAACGCCCAGTTGCTGCGCCTGGACGCCGGCGAAGCCGAACTGCACGTGAGCTTCGACCAACCGCCGCCCGCCAAACTGCCTTTGACCCTGCTGCTGGCCTTGCCGCGCCCGAAGATGCTGCGTCGGGTGCTGCAAACCGTAGCCGCCATGGGCGTGCCGAAAGTGGTGCTGCTCAACAGCTATCGGGTCGAAAAGAGTTTCTGGCAGACCCCGTTCCTGGAGCCTGAGGCGATTCGCGAGCAGCTGATCCTCGGCCTGGAACAGGCGCGCGACACGGTGCTGCCCGAAATCATCATCGAAAAGCGTTTCAAGCCGTTCGTCGAGGACCGCCTGCCGGCCATGGCCGAAGGCACCCTGGGGCTGATCGGCCATCCGGGCGATTACCCGGCGTGCCCGCGTGGGCTGGACGAGCCGGTCACCCTGGCCATCGGCCCGGAAGGCGGCTGGATCCCCTACGAAGTCGACCTGCTGGCCAAGGCCGGCCTGCAGCCGGTACAGCTTGGCGCACGCATCCTGCGCGTCGAAACCGCCGTCACCGCCCTGCTCGCCCGCCTCTTCTAACCACTTCAACCCCCTGTAGGAGCCGGCTTGTGTGGGAGCTGGCTTGCCTGCGATGCAGACACCTCGGTATCTCAGGCAAACCCGGTTGATGCCATCGCGGGCAAGCCCGCTCCCACAGGGGATCAGTGTCGCTACAGAATCTTCCTGCGCAGCCGATAACCTTTGAATAAGTCCAAGCCTTGTTCCAAAGGAGATCGCAGCATGTATCGTTGGTTAGCCGAAAAACTGGGGAATGTGAGCGTCAATCGAAAGCTGGCCATTGGCTTTGGCTTGGTGTTGATCCTGACGCTGTTGATCACCTTCACCGGCTGGACCGGCCTGGGCGATGTGACCAGTCGCGGCGATAAGCTGGGCTTTATCTCCAGCCTCAACGGCCTGACCAAGGACCTGCGCCTGGCGCGCCTGGACTTCGAGACCCGTCGTGGCGAACAAGGCACGGGCGCCGTCAACGACCTGATCGCCAAGCTGGACAGCGGCCTGAAAACCGCCGAAACCCTGATCGAGCAACCCGACGACAAGGCCCTGGTCGAACAGCAACTGGACGCCCTCAACCAATACAAAAAAGCCTTCGGCGCCATGGTGCAGGCCGGCCTCAAGCGTGAAGGGGCGCGCAGCAAGCTCGGCGACACCGCCGACAACGCCGTGGCCAAGATCAACGAAATTGAAAAAGCCCTGCTGCAAGGCGACAGCGTCACCCAGTTCAATAGCGTGGTCGACCTGAGCAAGCTGATCCAGCAATCGCGCTTCCAGGTGCGCGGCTACACCTACAGCGGCAAGACCGACGCCGAACAGCCCGCACTCGACGCCATCGACAACGCCCTGAAGAAAATCACCGAGCTGCAAGGCCAACTGCCAGAGCAGTACCAGGCCAACCTGCAGGAGGCCAGCGTGTCGTTGCAGGCCTACCGTGCCGCCGTCAGCCAATACCGTGACTCTCAAACCGCCAGTGCAGCCGCCCTGGTCATCATGACCGCCCAGGGCGATATCCTGTTGGGCAACAGCGACAAACTCACCGTCTCTCAAACCGTGGTGCGTGATACCGATGCTGCGCAGGCCAAGAATCTCTTGCTGTTGGCGACCGCTCTGGCGCTGATCTTCGGCCTGGTCGCCGCCTGGGCCATCACCCGCCAGATCGTCATCCCGCTGAACCAGACCCTCAAGGTCGCCGAGCGCGTCGCCTCCGGCGACCTGAGCCACAACCTCGACTCGCTGCGCCAGGACGAACTGGGCCAGCTGCAACGCGCCATGCAGAGCATGACTGTGGGCCTGCGCGAGTTGATCGGCGGCATCAGCGACGGTGTCACTCAGATCGCCAGCGCCGCCGAGCAACTGTCGGCCGTGACGGAACAGACCAGCGCCGGGGTCAACAGCCAGAAGGTCGAGACCGACCAGGTGGCCACCGCCATGAACGAAATGGCCGCTACCGTGCAAGAAGTGGCGCGTAACGCCGAGGAAGCCTCCGAAGCTGCCGTGGCCGCCGACCAGCAGGCCCGTGAAGGCGACAAGGTGGTCGGCGAAGCCATCGCCCAGATCGAACGCCTGGCCACCGAGGTGGGCAACTCCACCGAGGCCATGGGTCATCTAAAGCGTGAAAGCGACAAGATCGGCAGCGTGCTCGACGTGATCAAGTCGGTGGCCCAGCAAACCAACCTGCTGGCCCTCAATGCGGCGATTGAAGCGGCACGTGCCGGTGAGGCCGGGCGTGGCTTCGCCGTGGTGGCTGATGAAGTGCGCAGCCTGGCACAGCGCACCCAAAAGTCCACCGAAGAGATCGAAGAGCTGATCGTCGGCCTGCAAAACGGCACCCAGCAGGTCGCGACGATCATGGACAACAGCCGTGGTCTCACTGACAGCAGCGTCGAGCTGACCCGTCGTGCCGGCGATGCGCTGGGCAATATCACCCGCACGGTCTCGACCATCCAGGCGATGAACTCGCAGATTGCTACGGCTGCCGAGCAACAAAGCGCGGTGGCCGAAGAGATCAACCGCAGCGTGCTGAATGTGCGTGATGTGTCTGAGCAAACCTCGTCGGCCAGCGAGGAAACCGCGGCATCGAGCGCCGAGCTGGCGCGCCTGGGCATCTACCTGCAAACCCTGGTCGGGCGTTTTCGCGTCTGATCCACTGTACGCGGCGACCGCCTCCGGTCGCCGTGTGCCAGCAACTTGTGAAATCTCCTACACGCTTATCATCCCGCCATTTCCCCGCTCGCCTTTGAATCGAATTAGCGTCAGCACTGAACGCTTTCTCTGATTCGGAGGCTCCCCATGTTTCGTCGGCTGACCCGCCTGCTGGGCAATGCCAGTGTCACGCTCAAACTGGCCCTGGGCTTTGGCCAGGTGCTGATCCTCAGCCTTATCATTGCGGTCACCGGTTGGCAGGCGTTGAGCGCTGCGCTGGACCGCTCAGGCAACCTGACGGTGCTGGGCAAGCTGACCGTTGTAGCGCAGGCCATGCGAGCTGATCGCATTGTGTATCGCACCCTCACTGACACGGCCAGCCTGGGCAAGATGAGCACCCAGATCGAAGAGATCGAGCAGCAACTGGCCTACCTCTCCAGCCGATTGAAAGACCCGGACGACCTGTCGCGTGCGCAACAAGCAACCCAACTGGTGAATGCATTCAAAGCGGCGCTGGCACAATTGCCACCCTTGATCGAACACCGGGAGAGCACGCGTACCCCGGTGCAAAAAACCGCGCTCCAGGCGGGCGACACACTGGCCCAACTGGCCAGCGAATTGCCTGACCAACACGACCAGAACGCCTTGGAGGCCATCGAGAACCTGCGTCAAGCCATCAGCCAGGCCGAGAACCGCACTCAACGCCCGGCCTGGTCCGCCGACTCGTTGCAAGCCTACGCACAGAGCATCAGCCAGACACTCGATGCACTCGAAACGGCGCTGGCTGCGGTGACCGCGCTTCCCGTCGACTCCAGCGTGCTCAAGGAGGACCTGGCGGCGTATCGCACTCAACTTACGGCACTCAAGGACGCCCAGCTGAACACCGAAACAGTGCAAAACCGCTTCGAGCAACAACTCAACAGACTGCTTGAGCAAAGCGAGCAATTGAGCCAGGACCAAGTGCTCAAGGGTGACGATGAAGCACGCCGGAAACGTACGCTGCTGGTAGGCATCACCCTCGCGGCCTTGGTGCTGGGTAGCGTTGCCGCGTGGTGGATCGCCCGGCAAATCGTAGTACCGCTACGAAAAACCCTCGCCACTGCCAACCGCATCGCCAATGGCGATCTGAGCCACACCACCCGGGTCGAACGCCGTGACGAACTGGGCCAACTGCAGCAAAGCATCGCCCAGATGACCCAGAACCTGCGCAACCTGATCAGTGGCATAGGTGGCAGTGCCCAGCAAGTCGCCAGTGCTGCCACGCAGTTGTCGACGGCGGCCGAGCAGGCGCGTGCCGGCATCAGCCACCAGAGAGATGAAACCGATCAGGTCGCCACGGCGATGAACGAAATGCTCGCCACTGCTCAGGAAGTCGCCCGGCATGCCGAACAGGCGTCGGCGGCGGCAACCGAGGCTGACCAACTAGCCAGCACCGGCGATAAGGTGGTGACCCTGGCCATAGAGCAAATCGGCCAGTTAGCCAGCGAAATGACGCGCTCGAGCCAGGCAATGCTCGCGTTGCAGCAGGAAAGCCAGAAGATCGGCAGCGTGCTGGACGTGATCAAGTCCGTGTCCCAGCAGACCAACCTGTTGGCCTTGAATGCAGCCATCGAAGCAGCGCGTGCAGGTCGGGCCGGCGAAGGGTTTGCCGTGGTCGCCGACGAAGTGCGCAGCCTGGCCCAACGCACCCAGGAATCCGCCGAAGAAATCGAAGGGTTGATCCAAAGCCTGCACGCCGGCACCCAGCAAGTCGCCGACATGATCAGCAGCAGCCGCAGCCTGACTGACAACAGTGTAGGCCTGACCCGTGATGCAGGGGAGGCACTGGCAGCCATCGCCCGCACGGTGTCGGTCATCCAGGACATGAACCCGCAGATCGCCGCTGCCGCCGAAGAGCAAAGCCTGGTGGCAGAGGAGATCAATCGCAGCGTATTGAAGGTCAAGCACGTGTCGGAACAGGCAGCCGCCGCCAGTGAGGAAACCGCGACAGCCAGTGCTCAGCTGACAAAATTGAGCCTGGACCTGCAGACCCTGGTCGGCAAGTTCAGGCTCTGAAGATCACAACACCTGGCGCAAAAATGCCTGGGCGCGTGGGTCTTTCGGCGCGTCGAAAAACTCGGCCGGGGCGGCGTCCTCGAGCAGCTTGCCGTGATCGAAGAACAGCACCCGGTCAGCCACTTCGCGGGCGAAGCCCATTTCGTGGGTGACGCAGACCATGGTCATGCCCTCCAGGGCCAGGGTCTTCATCACGTCCAGGACTTCACCGACCATTTCCGGGTCCAGCGCCGAGGTGGGTTCGTCAAACAGCATCACCTTGGGGTCCATCGCCAGGGCCCGGGCAATTGCCACCCGTTGTTGCTGACCGCCGGAGAGGCGCGACGGAAATTCGTTGGCCTTTTGCGCGATACCGACCTTTTCCAGCAGGGCCAGCGCCTTGGCTTCGCGTTCTTTCTTGCTGCGCTTGCGCACGACCTTTTGCGCCAGGCACAGGTTTTCCAGCACGGTCATGTGGGGGAACAGGTTGAAATGCTGGAACACCATGCCGACTTCGCGGCGGTAGGCATTCACATCGGTCTTCGGGTCGGCCAGTTGCAGGCCGTCGATGCTCACCGAGCCCGAGTCGAATTCTTCCAGGCCATTGAGGCAGCGCAGGAAGGTGGACTTGCCGGAACCCGACGGGCCGATCACCACCAGCACTTCGCCCTTGGCCACCTGGGTGGTCACGTTGTCCACCGCGCGCACCACCTGCCCACGGGTGTCGAAGACTTTTACCAGATCGCGGACTTCAATCACTTTGCGCGAGCCTCCGCTCAAGCCGGCTGGCCATTTTCGACAGCGGCAGGTTGATCAGCAGGTACAGGCCTGCCACACAGAACAGGATTTCAAACGGCGAAAACGAGGTGGTGATCACTTCGCGGCCACTCTTGAGCAGTTCGGTAATCGCGATCACCGACACCAGCGAAGTGTCTTTCACCAGGCTAATGAACTGCCCGGCCAAGGGTGGCAGCACGCGCTTAAAGGCTTGCGGCAACACCACATGGCGCATCGACTGGCTGGCACTCAGGCCCAGGGAACGGGCGGCTTCGTTCTGGCCACGGGTGATGGACTGCACGCCGGCCCGGACGATTTCCGCCACATAGGCACCGGTGAACAGCGACAGCGCCGCGATGCCGGCAAACTCCCGGGACAGGTTGAGCACCGTGCCGATAAAGAAATAGAAAATGAAGATCTGCACCAGCAGCGGCGTACCCCGCACCAGTTCGACGTAGATCGTCGACAGATCGCGCAACGTTGGGTTGCTGGACAAGCGGCACAGGCCGGTCGCCAAGCCGATCACCAGGCCCAGAATGCCGGACACCACCGACAACCACAGCGTGGTCCACAAGCCCCACATCAACGGCCCCAACGCCCACTGCCGGGTCACGCCGACGACATCGCCTTCGGCCACGTCATCGCCGCGAGCCACTTGCAGGCTGTTGTCGGCAACGGTCAGCTTCTGCTCGGCGCCCGCGTCGTTGCGCAGGGTGACTTCGGCGACGTCGCCTTTGCGTACCAACTCGACCACCGTGGAGATGTCGGCAGCGCGTTGGGACGTTTCAGCCTGGTAGGCGAAGTACTGCGGTACGCGGTTCCAGCGCCACTCGTAGGACATCAACGAGGTGGCGTAGTACAAGGCGCCAGCCAGGCCGACCAGCACGACCACGGTGAGCAGGTGCCAGGGCCATTGGGCTTTTTTCTGTTTCATTTCACGTTCCGGGATGTGTGTTGCCTGTGAGGCCGCCATCGCGGGCAAGCCCGCTCCCACATTGTGATGTGTGAACACCGTCAACTGTGGGAGCTGGCTTGCCTGCGATACAGGCAACTCGGTCTAAAGCCTTTATTCCATGTCCTTGAGCCACTCGGAGCTCTTGAACCACTTGTCATGGATGCGATCGTAGGTGCCGTCGTTACGGATCTGGTGCAGGAAGTTGTTGATGAAGTTGATGCTGTCGTAATCGCCTTTTTTCAGGCCGAACGCCAGGGGTTCGAAGGTGAAGGGTTCTTCAAGGAACACCAGCTTGCCATTACCGACTTTCTTCTCGGCAACCACGTTGTAAGGCGCGTCATACACAAAGGCGTCCGCCTTGCCGTTGACCACGTCCAGCACGCCTTCCTGTTCGTTGTCGTAGCCGTGGTACTTGGCCTTGGAGATCAGCTTCTTGGCGACCATTTCACCGGTGGTACCCAGCTTGGAGGTGAGGCGGTATTTCTCGTCGTTCAGGTCTTTGTAGGACTTGATGGTGCCTTCCAGGTCCTTGCGGATCAGCAGGGTCTGGCCCACCACGATGAAGGGTTCGCTGAAGTTCAGGCGCAGGTTGCGTTCCTGGGTCAGGGTCATGCCGCTGCCGATCATGTCGAACTTGCCGGTCAAGAAGGCCGGGATGATCCCGTCGTAACCGGTGGACACCAGCTCCAGCTTGACGCCCATGGACTTGGCCATGGCCTTGAGGATGTCGACTTCGAAGCCGATGATTTCACCGCGCTTGTCTGTCATTTCGAACGGCATGTAGGTCGGGTCCATGCCCACTTTCAGCGTGCCGCGCTTGACCGCATCATCGATGGCGCCGGCCTGGGCCGCAGTGGCGGCAACCAGTGCGGTGACGCCGAGCATCAGCATCGAAAGATACTTTTTCATCATCAAGTCCCCTGAACGATTCTTGTAAGGTCGGCGCATAAAAAGGGCTGCACCATTTCGGGGTGCGATCCTAACCCACTCGATGCCCGTCACAAAGGTTTCACAGGTATTTGTTATCCGCGTATGTCGGAAAAGCCCCACAACGGTGCAGCACAGCGCAGGTGTAGACACGTCGGCGAGTCACGCAGGCAAGCAATTGATGTGTAAGTAGTTATGACTTCAGTCGATTTCCACCATCCAGTCGGTGTCCCTGAACCACTTGTCGTGCAACCGATCGTAGGTCCCATCCTGGGCGATCTGATTGAGGAAATGGTTGATCCAGTTGACGCTGTCGTAATCGCCTTTTTTCAAACCAAAGGCCAGCGGCTCGAAAGTAAAGGGCTGTTCAAGGGACAGCAGCGTACTGTTTTCCGGCCTGGCCAGCGCGATCAGGTTGTAGGGAGCATCGTGGATAAAAGCATCGGCTTTGCCCTCCACCACCTGCCTGACCCCGTCTTGCGGGTTCGCAAAACGGGTCACTTGTGCGGCCCCCAGGAATCGTCGTGCTGCCAGCTCCCCCGTGGTGCCTTCGCTGACAGCGATGCGATAACCGGCTTCATCCAGGTCTTCCACGCTGCCGACCCGGCCGGCAAGGCTGGGGTGCAGCAGCACAGTCTGGCCCACCACGATAAAGGAGTCGCTGAAGTTCAGCTTCAGGTTGCGCTCCTGGGTAACGGTCATGCCGCTGCCGATCAGGTCGAACTTCTTCGCCGCCAACCCCGGCAGCAGGTCGCCATAAGGTACGGCCACCAACTCAAGCTCTACGCCCAGCGCCTGGCTCATGGCCTGGAGCAAGTCGATCTCGAAACCCACGATCTGCCCGTGTTTATCGGTCATTTCGAAAGGCATGTAGGTAGGTGAGGTACCGACTTTCAGCACACCGCGCCGAACGGCATCATCGATGGCGCCTGCCTGCCCCAGGCTAACCTGAATCAGCGCAATAGCGCCGATCAGCCATGCCGAACAATACCTGTTGATCATGAATCCCCCTGTCACCGAATCAAATTTCGGGGGCGATCCTAACCCAGCCACAGGCACAGCAATACGCCCAGCACCTTGGACTTTTGTTTCGAAATAACAAGGAGTTAGTGCCGAAAGGAAGCGGCGGAAAACGCTGTAGGACCAGCGTTCGAGGCGCCCCCGAGAAGAACCTCGGGGGCGTCTGAATCAGGCCGGTTGGGCCTGGGACGACTGCGGTTGCAACGGCAGCAACGGCGCGTGCGGATCAGCCTTGATCGACTGGCGCCATGCACCCAGCCACTCGGCATGCCCTTCGCTCCAGACCTGCTCGTGAAGTCGGGCCAAGGCGACCGGATCGCTGAGCAAGGCCAGGCGTTCACCGTTGTTGAGGCCGGCCGGGCCGACTTTCAACGCGTGGCGAACACGCTCCTGACGCAGGTACTCGATCGGCTCCGCCTCGCGGTGACGCGAAGTCGCCAAGGCACAGGCCAGGGCGTTCTGCTGCGGGTCGACCACCGAACGAATGAAACCGTCATTGAGCGCATGCCAACGGTTCTCGTGGGTGTACTTCTCGGTCGACAGCAAGGCTTGCGGCGGGTTGTATTCCTCAGGAATCAGGAACAGGCTCTCGTCGCGGGACTTGAGGCCCAGCTTGACCCGGCTGGAAATCACCGACACCGGGATCGACAGCATCAGCGAACCGACGATCGGGATCAGCCACCACAGGAAGCTCGGGTTCAACCACACCACCAGCAGCGCCCAGAGGAAGCCCAGCACGGTTTGCGGCCCGTGGCGCTTGACCGCCTCGCCCCACGGGGTGGAGTCGTCGTCACGCTGCGGCGAGTTCCAGGTGGCGGCCCAGCCGAGGAACGCGGCGAGTACGAAACGGGTGTGGAAGATCATTCGCACCGGCGCCAGCAGCATGGAGAACAGCATCTCCAGCAGCATCGACAGGGTGACCTTGAACTTGCCGCCGAACTCTTTGGCGCCCTTGGCCCAGATCAGGATGATGCTCAGCAACTTGGGCAGGAACAGCAGCACGATGGTGGTGGAGAACAGCGCCACTGCCTTGTCCGGGTGCCATTGTGGCCACAGCGGGTACAACTGGCGCGGCGCCATGAAGTACTGCGGCTCCATCAAGGTGTTCACCGCCAGCAGCGCGGTGGACAACACCAGGAAGAAGAACCACAACGGTGCCGACAGGTAGGACATCACGCCGGTCAGGAACACCGCACGGTGTACCGGGTGCATGCCTTTTACCAGGAACAGGCGGAAGTTCATCAAGTTGCCGTGGCACCAGCGACGGTCACGCTTGAGTTCGTCCAGCAGGTTCGGCGGCAGTTCTTCGTAGCTGCCCGGCAGGTCGTAGGCAATCCACACGCCCCAGCCAGCACGGCGCATCAGCGCGGCTTCAACGAAGTCGTGGGAAAGGATCGCACCGGCAAACGCACCCTTGCCCGGCAATGGCGCCAGGGCGCAGTGCTCGATGAACGGCTTCATGCGGATGATTGCGTTGTGACCCCAGTAATGGGATTCACCCAGTTGCCAGAAGTGCAGGCCGGCGGTGAACAGTGGGCCATACACACGGGTGGCAAACTGCTGCATGCGCGCATACAGGGTGTCCATGCCCGACGCACGCGGCGCGGTCTGGATAATCCCGGCATCCGGCGTGGCTTCCATCAGGCGCACCAGGCTGGTGAGGCATTCGCCGCTCATCACGCTGTCGGCGTCGAGCACCACCATGTACTTGTATTCACCGCCCCAACGACGGCAGAAGTCGTCGAGGTTGCCGCTCTTGCGCTTCACACGGCGGCGACGGCGGCGATAGAAAATCTTGCCGAAGCCACCGGCTTCGCGGCACACGTCGAGCCAGGCTTGCTGTTCGGCGATACAGATATCGGCGTCGTTACTGTCACTGAGCACGAAGAAGTCGAAGCGGTCCAGGTCGCCTGTGGCGACCACCGATTCGAAGGTTGCACGCAAACCGGCGAATACCCGGGGCACGTCTTCGTTGCAGATCGGCATCACCAACGCGGTACGGGCGTCTTTCGGAATCGGCTCGTCACCGGCACTTTTACCGGAGATGCGGTATTTATCGTGACCGGTCAGCAGTTCCAGGAAGCCCATCAGCGCGGTCCAGAAACCGGCCGACACCCAGCAGAACAGAATCCCGAACATGATCAGAATGCTGGTTTGCAGGGCGTAAGGCAGCACCTGGGTGGCGGTTTGCAGCAGGGTCTGGTTGCGAATTTCGTCGAAGTCGACCAGCGACCAGCCCTGGTACGGCATGATGCCTTTCATGTACCAGCCGGCCACGATGGTCTGGCCGAGCATCAGGATCAGCAGGATGTAGCGACGGATCGAACCCACGGTGCGCCAGCGTGCAGCAGGCAGCACGCGCTCGTCTTTCGGCGGTTTGGGCGGGTTGGTACGACCGGTCAGCCGGCGCCAGCCACGCACCAGGATATTGGTGCGCCACGGCTCGGGCACCACCTTGGTCCGACGGATCGGCGGCGTGGCCTTCAGGCACACCCGGCCACCGGCGTCGAGCGCAAGCATTTCAGCGTCTTGCAGCTCTTCGGCGGTGTTGAGGGTCAACCGACGGCCGACCGAGGCCTGGGCGGCATCGATCGGGGCGTCGAACGTCGACGACGACAGGCGTTCATGCAACTCGCTGAAGGACGTGCAGCCCGCCAGTTCGGCGCGCTGCTCAGCGGTCATCGGGAGGTGCGCCAGGTACTCGGACAGCGTCTCTGGCGTGGCTTGAGAATTACTCATCGGCAGGCAACTGATAGCTCCAGGTCTCGGTCAGGACTTGTTCGGTCTTTTCCGGCTCCGGTGTGGCTGGGGCAGCTTCTGGCTGCTTGGCTTCCTTGTCTTTTGCATCTTTGGCGTCTTTCTTGGCCTGTTTCTCGTGTTGCTTGGCCAGGACCTTGTCGGCCTTGAGCACTTGGGTCGACACCTTCTCAGGTTCCGGCTTCACGATGTCCTGGACCAGGGCCGCACGCATCTCGGTCGGCTTGCCGGCGTCCTTGATCTTCATGCGCAGGGTCAGGCGCCAGCCTTTGGTGTGCTCGTTGTAGCGCACGCTGTTTTCAACGACTTCGGCGTTTTCACCCACGCTGACCTGGCTGCGCACCGGGGCGTCCGATGGCAAGGCCTTGAGGGACGGGCCCTCGAAGTCCACCAGGTAGGCCACGCTGCCGTCAGGCTGGCGGATCAGGTTGGATTGTTTCACGTCACCGGTGGAACGCAGGGTCTGCTTGACCCAGGCGCTGTCGGCCGGGTGCAGCGATTTTTCGTCCATGGTCCAGTGCAGGCGATAGCTGACATCCAGCGGCTTGCCGACTTCCGGCAACTCGGCCGGGCTCCAGAACGCAACGATGTTGTCGTTGGTTTCGTCGGCGGTCGGAATCTCTACCAGGTTGACGGTGCCTTTGCCCCAGTCGCCCTCAGGCTCGATCCAGGCGCTTGGGCGCTTGTCGTAGTTGTCGTCCAGGTCTTCATAGTGGCTGAAGTCGCGGCCACGTTGCAGCAGGCCGAAACCACGCGGGTTTTCAACGCTGAAGTTGCTGACCGACAGGTGTTTAGGGTTGTTCAGTGGGCGCCAGATCCACTCGCCGTTGCCGGCATGGATCGACAGGCCGCTGGAGTCATGCAGCTCGCGACGGTAGTTGAGGACCTTGGACGGCTGGTTCGCGCCGAACAGGTACATGCTGGTCAACGGGGCAACGCCCAGCTTGCTGACCTTGTCGCGCAGGTACATCTGGGATTTGACGTCGACGATGGTGTCAGTGCCAGGGCGCAGGGTCAGGCGATAAGCGCCGGTGGCCCGTGGCGAATCCAGCAGGGCGAAGATCACCAGCTGTTTCTCACCCGGTTTCGGACGTTCGATCCAGAACTCGGTGAAACGCGGGAATTCTTCGCCGGACGGCAATGCAGTGTCGATCGCCATGCCACGGGCGGACAGGCCATAGGATTGGCCCTTGCCCACGACGCGGAAGTAGCTGGCGCCGAGCATGGTCATGATTTCGTCTTGCTTGTCGGCCTTGTTGATCGGGTACAGCACACGGAAGCCCGCGTAACCCAGCTGCTCGGTGGCTTTAGGGTCGAACTTCACGTCGCCGAAATCGAAACGAGTCGGGTCGTACTTGATTTCCTGGACGCTGTCGGCAGTGACTTCGTTGATCTTCACCGGCGTGTCGAAGTGCATGCCCTGGTGATAGAAGGACAGCTTGAACGGCGTGTTCTGATCGGCCCACTCGGCTTTTTCGTTGCGGAAACGAATCTTCTGGTAGTCAGCGAATTTCATTTCGCGGAATTCGTTCGGCAGATTGCTGCGCGGAGCTTCGTATTTCTGCCCGGCCAGCTCTTTTGCCTTGGCCGACACATCGTCCAGACTGAATGCCCACAGTTGACCCGCGCCGAACAGGCAAAACAGGGCGGAGCCCGTCACCAGTGCGTTTCGTAACCGTTTGGCAGACAATTTTGGTGCATTACAGGGACTAACAATCACGAGCAACCCTCGCCGAAAACAGATCAAAAAACCAACGGCCAGCTATCTATATGCCAGGTTGGCGAGCATTGTTCCGACTCCCCTGGGGCAAAATGATTCCCCATTGGTTGTCGGACAAGTCTCTACCTAAGTCAAAAATGGACCAAACAACGCTGATCCCCGTAGCGCGCGATTATCTAGTAGCCCGCGAAACAACGCATCAGGGACAACGAAGTATTTGTAGCGAAACCCTGCGTTTTTAGGCATTAAAAGTCGTTTTTAATACATTCACGTCTGCAAGAGGAAGGTCACAGGGCCATCATTGACCAAATGCACCTGCATATCAGCGCCAAAACGCCCCGACGCCACCTTGCCATGCAATTGTTGCGCTTGTAACAGCAGGTGATCAAAAAGCGCTGCTCCCAGGGCCGGAGGGGCCGCCGTGGAGAAGCTCGGCCGTAGCCCGCTCTTGGTATCCGCCGCCAGGGTGAACTGCGACACCAGCAGCAAACCGCCGCCGATGTCCTTCAAGGACAGGTTCATCTTGCCCTCGTCATCGCTGAACACCCGATAGTTAAGCAGCTTGTGCAGAAGTTTGTCGGCGCTCTCGGGTGTATCGCTCGGCTCCACGGCCACCAGCACCAGTAAACCCTGGTCGATTGCCCCAACCACTTCGCCCGCGACTTCGACCCGGGCGCCGCGCACCCTTTGTAACAAACCCTTCATGCTTCTTCTGGCGGCAGATCAAGCAGGCGCCGTGCCATTTCGCCGGTGGCGCGCACCAGCGCATCGGTGATGCCCGGCTCGGACGCGGCATGGCCGGCCTCGCGGATCACCTGCAGCTCACTGTTGGGCCAGGCCTGGTGCAATTCCCAGGCGTTATCCAGCGCGCAGATCATATCGTAGCGCCCGTGGATGATGACGCCAGGCAGATGGGCGATCTTGTGCATGTCGCGAATCAGCTGGTTCGGCTCCAGGAAGGAATTGTTGGTGAAGTAGTGGCACTCGATGCGTGCGATGGACAGCGCACGCTGGGGCTCGGCAAAACGCTCCACCTGCGCCTGGTTCGGGCACAGGCCCAGCATGCGACCTTCCCAGGTCGACCACGCCTTGGCCGCGTGCATCTGGGCGATCTGGTCGTTGCCGATCAGGCGCTTGTGGTAGGCGCCGAGCAGGTCGTGCCGCTCATCCTGCGGGATCGGCGCCAGGTAGTCCTGCCAGTAGTCCGGGAACATGCGGCTGGCACCGGTCTGGTAGAACCACTCAATGTCTTGGGGCCGGGCGAGGAAAATGCCGCGCACGATCAGGCCGAGTACACGCTCCGGGTGGGTTTGCGCGTAGGCCAGGGCCAGGGTCGAGCCCCAGGAACCGCCAAACAGTACCCATTTGTCGATGCCCAGGTGCTCGCGGATGCGCTCCATGTCGGCGACCAGGTCCCAGGTGGTGTTGTTTTCCAGGTTGGCGCGGGGGGTGGAGCGCCCGCAGCCACGCTGGTCAAAGGTGACGATGTGGTAAAGGTTCGGGTCGAAATAGCAGCGGCTGTTGGCGTCGCAACCGGAGCCAGGGCCACCATGGATGAATACGACGGGCAAGCCTTCGGGGGAGCCACTTTCATCGACGTACAGGGTGTGGATGTCATCGACGGCCAGATCGTGCCGGGCGTAGGGTTTGATCTGCGGGTACCAAGTCTGCATTGCGCGCTCCGTAGGGTGTCGGGTTCATCCCTGGGGGGACGTCTATTATTTTGCCGTCTGGCACTATAAACCCGAATTGTGCAATGAGCATGTCCTTGAGCACTTAGACCTGTGTCAGCCCTTCGCTCCTCAGGTAATACAACAAGTAGTCGTAGAGCTGATCCACTTCCGGCACCTGCCCGCGCGCGCGCAGGCAGCCGTGGACCAATCCCTTGCCGGGATACAACACCGCCTGCCCCCCTGCCCCTTGCAAACGCTCGGCATACAGCATGCCGTCATCGCGCAACGGGTCGAACTGGGCCACGGCGATCAACGCCTTGGGCAGCCCGCCGAAATCCTTGGCCAGCAGTGGCATGGCGTAGGGCGTGGGCTGACCGGTCCCCTGCAGGTAAAGCGCCAGGTAAGACTCGGTGTCGGCGCTGCTGAGCAGGGGCGCATCCCTGCAATCACGGCGCGACGGCAAATCAGCCGAGCCGCCTAATCCTGGATAAATCAGCACTTGGGCGCAGGGCAGCGGCTGGCCGTCATCGCGCAAGCCCAGGCACAACGCCGCCGCCAGGTTGCCGCCGGCACTGTCACCCATCACTGCCAGGCGCTGCAGGTTAATGCGGCATGGCGCCTCCCCTGCCTGGATCGCTTGCCACACGGCCCGGCAATCCTCGTAGGCGGCCGGAAACGGATGTTCAGGCGCCAGCCGGTAATCGATGGCGATCACCTGCACGTGCAGGGCTGTGGCCAGTTCGAAGCAGATGAAATCGTGGGAATCCAGGCCACCGACGGCCCAGCCGCCGCCGTGCATATAAAGGAGGCAGGGCCGGCCTTCGGCCGGCGCGGGGCCAGCGGGCTGGTAGCTGCGTACGCCGACACCGCCGAGGCAGAAGTCCTCGATGAGCAGGCCTTCTGGCCGTGGCGGGGTGAATGCGCGGCACATGCGGTCGTAGTTCTGGCGCAAGCCGGCCAGGGATGAATCGTCGCTGGTGAAGGATTCAGTTTTGGCGATGAAGGTGCGCATCTGCGAAGAAACAAGGTATTCAGCCATGCATCAGTCTCCCTGACCATTGAGGTCAAATGTAGGAGCCGGCTTGCCGGCGATAGCTGTGTGCCAGGCAACTAATCATTGCCTGATAGACCGCCATCGCTGGCAAGCCAGCTCCTACAGGTTGTCCGGTGTGGGGTTCAGGGTTTCAGGCTGGCCCGTACCGCCGCCGCGCCATCACCGCCATCAAACGCTTGAACGCCGGCCAGCCAGCGCTGCAAATCCTCAGGGTGATCACGCAACCATTGCTTGGCCACATCCTGCGGCGATTGGCGCTCCATGATCGGCACCATCAGCTGGCTTTCCTGGGCGGCGGTGAAGGTGAGGTTTTCCAGCAGACGGTTGGCGTTCGGGCAACGCTCGGCAAAATCCGGCGCGGTGACGGTGGACACGGTAGCCCGGCCTTCATCGGCGCCGAACACGTCTTCACTGCCGGTGAGGTAGGTCATTTTCATGTTGATGTTCATCGGGTGCGGGGTCCAGCCAACAAACACCACGAACTCCTTGCGGTTCACCGCACGCTGCACCGCTGCCAGCATGCCCGCCTCACCGGAAGCTACCAGCTTGAAGCCGCCGAGGCCGAAGTGGTTGGTGTCGATCATCTTCTGGATATCGGTGTTGGCGCCGCTGCCGGGCTCGATACCGTAGATCTTGCCGCCCAGTTTGTCCTTGAAGCGGGCGATGTCCGCGAAGGTCTTCAGGCCTGCGTCGGCGACGTACTGAGGCACAGCCAGGGTGGCCTGGGCATCGGCCAGGCTGGGTTTGTCGAAGACCTTGACCTGCTTGGCGGCCAGGAATGGCGCGATGTTGTTGTCCATCGCCGGTTTCCAGTAGCCGAGGAAGATATCCAGGCGCTTGTCGCGAATGCCGGCAAAGATGATCTGCTGCACGGCGCTGGTTTGTTTGCTGTCGTAGCCCAGGCCATTGAGCAGCACGTCAGCCATGCCGGAGGTGGCGATCACGTCAGTCCAGCTGACCACGCCCATGCGGATGCTTTTGCAGGAGGCCGGCTCGGCAGCCAGGGCGTTGGCGCTGATCAGCGCGGCGCAGGTGAGGGTCAACAACAGTCTTTTCATGGATGAGGTCTCACTCGGCAGCTTTTATTGTGGGGAGTGGCGTCTGGTGCGCCGTATCCACAACCTTACCCAGCAGGATCTCGATAAACACGACCTGTGGCGACCGGCAGTTGCACAGAGGCGACCGTGAGGGCCTCATCGCAGGCAAGCCAGCTCCCACATTTGACCGAGTTTCAACATGAGAATGGGGTTAAAAATGTGGGAGCTGGCTTGCCTGCGATGGCGATATCAGCCGTAACGCTTCTGCCCCCAGGCCAACAACCCTTCCAGCAACTGCTTCAACACCACCTGCGTCGGCTCCGCCAGGTCCGGCCGATACCGGAACGGCTCAACCTCTTCCATATACGTGCTCTGGCACAACTCCAACTGCACCGCATGAATATCCTGCGCCGGGTCGCCGTAGTGGCGAGTGATATGCCCACCCTTGAAACGCCCATTGAGCACATGGGTGTACTGCGCGTGCTGGGCGCAGATGCCTTCCAACTGGCTGGCCAGTTCCGGGTCGCACGCGGCACCGTTGAAGGTGCCGAGGTTGAAGTCCGGCAACTTGCCGTCGAACAGGTGCGGGATCACCGAGCGGATCGAGTGCGCATCAAACAGCAAGGCGTAGCCGAACTCGGCCTTGAGCCGGGCAAGTTCTTCCTGCAGCGTGCGGTGGTACGGGCCCCAGATCTTTTGCAGGTAGGTCACGCGCTCTTCTTCGGACGGTACCTGCCCCTCAAGGAACAATGGCACACCATCGAACAGGGTCGCCGGGTAAAGCCCGGTGGTGGCACCGGCATAGAGCGGTTTGTCGTCCGACGGCCGGTTCAGGTCGATCACGAAGCGCGAATACTCCGCCGCCAGGGTGCTGGCGCCCAGTGCTTCGGCGAAGTCGTACAGCACAGGGATGTGCCAGTCGGTGTCAGGCAGGCTTTGGGCCTCGGGGATCAACCCGGCTTCGACCGCAGGCGTGAGGCGCAGACCGGCGTGGGGCATGCTGATCAGCAGCGGCACGCGGCCTTTTTTGAACGTCAGAACCTTATCCACAGCAGCACTCCTTCATACAGTGACGTCGACGCCATGGCGCACGACGCGTTTATCCAGCTCGCCACCCAGCCAGTAGGCCAGGTCAGCGGGGCGATCAATCTGCCAGGCGACAAAATCGGCCACCTTGCCCACTTCCAGGGAACCATGGGTATCGCCCATACCCAGCGCGGTCGCCGCATGAGTGGTGGCGCCGGCCAAGGCTTCTTCCGGGGTCATGCGGAACAGGGTGCAGGCCATGTTCAGCATCAAGCGCACTGACAACGCCGGCGAGGTGCCAGGGTTGAGGTCGCTGGCGAGGGCGATTTTCACAGCGTGCTTGCGCAGAGCGTCCATCGGCGGCAATTGGGTTTCGCGCAGGAAGTAGAAAGCCCCCGGCAACAGGACCGCGACGGTGCCGGATGCGGCCATGGCGATGGCATCTTCTTCAGTCATGAACTCCAGATGATCCGCCGACAGCGCGTGGTAACGCGCCGCCAGGCTGGAGCCGTGCAGCGACGACAGTTGCTCGGCGTGCAGCTTCACCGGCAGGCCGAGCTGCTGGGCCACCTTGAACACACGCTCCACCTGCTCGGTGGAAAACGCCAGGTATTCGCAGAACGCATCCACCGCGTCCACCAGCCCTTCCGCCGCGAGGGCGGGCAGCATCTCGGTGCAGATGTGGTCGATGTAGTCGTCAGCGCGGTCCTTGTACTCGGGTGGCAATGCATGGGCGGCCAAGCACGTGGCACGCACGCTGACCGGCAGCGCTTCACCCAGGCGACGGGCTACGCGCAGCATCTTGCGTTCGTTGACCAGGTCCAGGCCGTAGCCGGACTTGATCTCCACCGTGGTCACGCCGTCACGCAGCAGGCTGCGCAGGCGTTTCTCCGCGCTGGCAAACAGTTCATCCTCGGTCGCGGCGCGGGTTGCGCGTACAGTGCTGGCAATGCCGCCACCCTTGGCTGCGATCTCGGCGTAGCTGACGCCTTCGAGGCGTTGCTCGAACTCGCCACTGCGATTGCCACCGAACACCGTGTGGGTGTGGCAGTCGATCAGCCCGGGGGTGACCCACGCGCCTTGCAGGTCATGCACCTGGACGTAATCCGCCGTGGGCACTTGGCTGCGGGGGCCGATCCACTCGATGAGCGAACCGGCGGTGACCATGGCGGCATCCTCGATAATCGAGTACTTGCCCTGGGCCATGGTTGCGACGTGGCAGTGTTGCCAAAGCGTTTTCATCAACGCCTCCCTAGATTAACGATGAGACAAAGCCGGGTCGTGATGGACCTTGGCCGCTTGCCCGGCCGCAGGCTTGACCCACAGCAGGTAGGCCACGACCAGCAGCACGATCCATACGGCGCCGACCAGCAAGGCAGCCTGGGTATCCGGGAAGTAACCCAGCACACCAAACACGAACAGCATGAACACGATGGCGGCGGCCGGCGCATAGGGCCAGAACGGCACCGGGAATTTCAGCTCGGCGACCTGCTCCTCTGTCATGGAGCGGCGCATGGCGACCTGGGTGAACAGGATCATCAACCACACCCACACGGTGGCGAAGGTGGCAATCGAGGCGATCAGCAGGAACACGTTTTCCGGGATCAGGTAGTTGAGCACCACGCCGCCCAGCAGCGCTGCGCCCATGACCACTACGGTCATCCACGGCACGCCCTGTTTGGACAGCTGCGCAAACCCCTTGGGTGCCTGCCCTTGTTGGGCCAGGCCATACATCATGCGGCCGGCGCCGAAGATGTCGCTGTTGATGGCCGACACGGCCGCCGAGATCACCACGATATTGAGGATGGTCGCCGCCGAGCCAATCCCCAGGTTGCTGAAGATCTGCACGAACGGGCTGCCCTGGCTGCCGATCTGCGGCCATGGGTAGATGGCCATCAGCACGAACAAGGTCAGCACGTAGAACAACAGGATGCGCAGCGGCACGGCGTTGATCGCCTTGGGGATCACACGTTGCGGGTCCTTGGCCTCGCCGGCGGTGATACCGATGATCTCGATGCCACCAAAGGCAAACATCACCACCGCGAACGAGGCGATCAGGCCGCCGATGCCGTTGGGCATGAAGCCGCCGTGGGCCCACAGGTTGCTGAGGCCACTGGCTTGGGTTTCACCTGCCGAATGGATGCCGAACAGCATGATGCCGAAACCGCCAAGGATCATCGCGACGATGGCGCCGACCTTGAGCAGCGACAGCCAGAACTCCATTTCGCCAAACACTTTGACGTTGCACAGGTTCAGGCCGCCGATCAAAAACACGATGCCGAGCACCCAGACCCAACGCGCGACTTCGGGAAACCAGAAGCCCATGTAGATGCCGAACGCGGTGACGTCAGCCAGGCAGACGATGATCATCTCGAACGCGTAGGTCCAGCCGAGGATGAAGCCGGCCATGGGGCCCAGGTAGGTGCTGGCGTACTGGCCGAAGGAGCCAGCCACCGGGTTGTGCACGGCCATCTCGCCGAGGGCGCGCATCACCATGAACACCGCGGCGCCACCGATCAGGTAGGCGAGCAGCACGGCCGGGCCGGCCATCTGGATGGCGGAGGCGGAGCCGTAGAACAGCCCGGTGCCGATCGCGGAACCGAGTGCCATGAAGCGAATATGTCGGGCACTTAGCCCGCGTTTCAAACCCTTTTCTTGCTGGAGCATTTCTCTTCCCTAGTTATTTTTATCCCGAGAAAATCCAAATCTTGCGCCTAATCCCTGTAGGAGCTGGCTTGCCAGCGATAGCGGCGTATCAGATAGACCGCTATCGCCGGCAAGCCGGCTCCTACAGAGGGAGGTGTCGCTCTTACAAACTTGGCAGCAGCTTGGCCGGCACCAGTTCATTCAGGCAGCGGCTGGCGAGCAGTTCGCTGGCGGCGTTGATGTCCGGGGCGAAGAAACGGTCCTTCTCATAGAACGCCACTTTGTCGCGCAGGATGCCGCGCGCTTTCTCAAGCTTGGCCGAGGTCTTGAGGCCGTCACGCAGGTCCAGGCCCTGGCACGCGGCCAGCCACTCGACAGCCAACACGCCACGGGTGTTTTCAGCCATTTCCCACAGGCGCTTGCCTGCGGCCGGGGCCATCGACACGTGGTCTTCCTGGTTGGCCGACGTCGGCAGGCTGTCCACGCTGTGCGGGTGGGCCAGAGCCTTGTTCTCGCTGGCGAGCGCGGCGGCGGTCACCTGGGCGATCATGAAGCCGGAGTTCACCCCGCCATTGCCCACCAAAAACGGCGGCAGTTGCGACATGTGCTTGTCCATCATCAGCGAGATACGGCGCTCGCTCAGGGAACCGATTTCGGCGATGGCCAGGGCCATGTTGTCCGCGGCCATGGCCACGGGTTCGGCGTGGAAGTTACCACCGGAGATCACGTCGCCTTCGGCGGCAAACACCAGCGGGTTATCCGACACGGCGTTGGCTTCGACCACCAGCACTTCAGCGGCCTGGCGGAACTGGGTCAGGCACGCGCCCATGACTTGTGGCTGGCAACGCAGGGAGTACGGGTCTTGCACCTTGTCGCAGTTCTGGTGCGACTGCGACACCTGGCTGCTGTCGCCGAGCAGGTCGCGATAGGCGGCCGCTGCATCGATCTGCCCACGCTGACCACGCGCAGCATGAATGCGTGCGTCGAACGGCGAGCGCGAACCCAGCACCGCTTCCACGGTGAGCGCGCCGCACGCCAGGGCGCCAGCGAACAGGTCTTCGCCTTCGAACAACCCGCGCAGTGCGTAAGCGGTGGACACCTGGGTGCCATTGAGCAGCGCCAGGCCTTCTTTGGCGGCGAGGGTCAGCGGCGTGAGGCCGGCGACTTTCAGCGCTTCGGTGGCTTCCAGCCATTCGCCTTTGTGGCGCGCCTTGCCTTCGCCCAGCAGCACCAGGGACATGTGCGCCAAGGGCGCCAGGTCGCCGGAGGCACCGACCGAACCTTTCAGAGGTATATGCGGGTACACCTCGGCATTGATCAGCGCGATCAGCGCGTCGATTACCTGGCGGCGAATCCCGGAGAACCCACGGCTGAGGCTGTTGACCTTGAGCACCATGACCAGCCGCACCAGCGCATCGCTGATCGGCTCACCGACGCCGGCGGCGTGGGACAGCACCAGGGAACGCTGGAGGTTTTCCAGGTCTTCGCTGGCGATGCGGGTCGAGGCCAGCAGGCCGAAACCGGTGTTGATGCCGTAGGCGGTGCGGTTCTCGGCGAGAATCTGCTCCACGCAGGCCACACTGGCGTCGATCTGCGCCGTGGCGCTGTCATCCAGACTGAGGGTTACCGGCTGCTGGTAGATGGCCCGCAGTTGGGCGAGGCTCAGTTGGCCTGGAATCAGGTTTAGCGCAGTCACATTCATGCTCCTTTTGAGAGTGTTGTTAACTACCAGTCGCTCCGGATGCTTCCGTTATCCGCCGCGGCCCTCTTTTAGAGCGACACGCGGCTTGGCACGCTGGTTATTGTTGGAAAAAACGTCAGTGCAAATTCGGCAAGGTGCGCTGCAGCAACGCGGCGTCCTTGAGCAAGGCGGCGGCGGTGGCGATGTCCGGCGCAAGCCAACGGTCCTGCTCATACGCTGGCACCCCTTCACGCAGCAAGCGCCAGGCGCTGTCAGTGCCGGCGCCGAAACGCTGGTCCTTCAGGAACTCGAACGCCTGGGCCGCCAGCAAGTACTCGATGGCGAGGATCTGCGTCACGTTGGCCAACACCTGGTGCAGCTTGAGCGCGGCATTGGTGCCCATGCTCAGGTGATCTTCCTGCAGGCCCGAGGTGACAAAGTTATCGAGCACGGCCGGTTGCGCCAGCTGGCGGTTTTGCCCGCACAGGGAGGCGGCGACGTACTGCACGATCATCATCCCGGAGTTGACCCCGGGGTTGCTCACCAGGAACGCCGGCAAGCCGCTGACGTGCGGGTTGATCAGGCGGTCCAGGCGGCGCTCGGCCACGGAGCCGATCTCGGCCATGGCGATGGCGAGCATGTCGGCGGCCAGCGCCACGGACTGCCCGTGGGGGTTGGCCTGGGACACCACGCGGTAGTTGTCCGGCGTGCCGAGCACCAGCGGGTTGTCGGTGGCGCTGTTGAGTTCGGTCTCGACCTGGCGGGTGGCGTGCTCCACTTGATCACGCGCGGCGCCGTGAATCTGCGGGATCGAACGGATGCTCAAGGCGTCCTGGGTGCGGATGCCTTTGCTGCTGGCGATCACTTCGCTGCCGTCGAGCAAGGCGCGCAGGTTGATGCCCACTTGCTGCATGCCAGGGTGTGGCTTGAGCGCAATGATTTCTTCATCGAAGGCGTCGATCTGCCCGCGCTGGGCCTCGAAACTCATGGCGCCGATCACGTCGGCCCATTGCAGCAAATGGTGAGCATCGGCCAGGGCCAGGCAGCTCAGGCCGGTCATGCACGGGGTACCGTTGACCAGGCACAAGCCGTCTTTGGCGCCGAGCACCACCGGTTGCAACCCTTCTGCGCTTAATGCCTCTTGCGCCGGAACAATCTTGCCTCGGTAGCTCACATTGCCGACGCCCAGCAAGGCCACGCCGACATGGGCCATGTGGGTCAGGTAACCCACCGAACCCTGGGACGGCACTTGCGGCGTGATACCGTGGTTGAGCAGCGCCAGCAGCGAATGCACCACCTGCGGGTGCAGGCCGGATTTACCGTGGCTGTAGTTGATGATGGCGGCGCAGATGATTGCGCGGGTCTGCTCGTCGCTGAGCACCGGGCCGACGCCGCAGGCGTGGCTCAGCAGCGTATTGCGCGACAGTTGGCTGAGCTGCTCGCCCTTGAGCGACACATTGCACAGCGCGCCCAGGCCAGTGTTCACGCCGTAGGCGCGTTCGCCGCTGGTGACGATGCGTTGCACGATGGCTTGTGCATTGTCGATGCGTGCCCAGGCCTGGCCCGAGAGTTCGAGGACCGCGCCGTGACGGGCGACGGCGACCACGTCCTGCCAGCGCAATGGCGTGTCCGCGATGGTGATTTTTGTTGGCTGGGACATCTTTATACCTTCTTGAATTCTTGTGCAGCTTTGCCGGCCCTATCGCCGGCAAGCCGAGCTCCTACAGGGGGATTGCGCGCTCCATGTAGGAGCTGGCTTGCCAGCGATGGCGTCCTTCAGACCACCGCCGCCCGCCGCTGTACGAACCGGTCCACATACTCATCCGCCGGCGAGTGCAGGATCTCCCGAGGTGTGCCGACCTGGATCAGCTTGCCATCCTTGAGGATCGCAATGCGGTTGCCGATGCGTACGGCCTCGTCGAGGTCGTGGGTAATGAACACGATGGTCTTGTGCAGGGTCTTCTGCAGCTCGAGCAACTGGTCCTGCATCTCGGCGCGGATCAGCGGGTCGAGGGCGCTGAAGGCTTCGTCCATCAGGATGATGTCGGTGTCGGCCGCTAAGGCGCGGGCCAGGCCAACGCGCTGGCGCATGCCGCCAGAGAGCTGGTGCGGGTATTTGTTTTCGTAGCCCTTCAGGCCCACGGTTTCGATCCAGTGCAGGGCGCGCTCGGCGCAGACCTGCTTGGTTTCGCCACGCACTTTCAAGCCGTAGGCGACGTTGTCGAGCACGCTCTTGTGGGGCAACAGGCCGAAGCTCTGGAACACCATGCTGATCTTGTGCCGACGGAATTGGCGCAGGGCTTCCATGTCCAGTTGCAGGATGTCTTCGCCGTCCACCAGGATCGCACCGCTGGTGGGGTCGATCAGGCGGTTGAAGTGGCGCACCAAGGTGGATTTGCCGGAACCCGACAGGCCCATGATCACGAAGATCTCACCGGTGCCGATGCTCAGGGACAAATCGTTCACGCCGACCACACAGCCGGTCTCGGCCAGCACCTGGTCCTTGGTCTTGCCTTGGCCGATCAGCGACAGCGCGTCCTTGGAACGGGCGCCGAAGATCTTGAAGACGTTTTTAACTTCAATTTTGCTGACAGTAGTCATTTGCTCGCCTCATGCCGTGGACGACCATAGGCCTGGGTAATGCGGTCGATGACCACTGCGAGAATCACGATCGCCAGCCCGGCTTCGAGGCCGCGACCGACGTTGAGGGTCTGGATGCCAACGAGCACGTCTTCACCCAAGCCACGGGCGCCGATCATCGAGGCGATCACCACCATCGACAGCGCCATCATGGTGGTCTGGTTGATACCGGCCATGATGCTCGGCAGCGCCAGCGGCAGTTGCACGCCGAACAGTTGCTGCCAGCGGTTGGCACCGAAGGCGTTGATGGCTTCCATGACTTCGCCGTCGACCTGGCGAATGCCCAAGTCGGTCAGGCGAATCAGCGGCGGCGCGGCGTAGATCACCGTGGCGAAGATCGCCGGGACTTTGCCCAGGCCGAACAGCATCAACACCGGGATCAGGTACACGAAGCTCGGCATGGTCTGCATGATGTCGAGCAACGGCATCAGCACCGAACGCAGGCGATTGCTGCGCGCCGACAGAATGCCCAGCGGGATACCGATCAGCACCGAGATCACCGTGGCGACCATCATCAAGGCCAGGGTCTGCATCAGCTTGTCCCACAGGCCAACCGCGCCCACCAGGAACAACAAACCGACGATCACCGCCGTGGTCACCACCTTGCGGGTGGCATGCCAGGCAACGCCGGCAACGATGGCCAGCATCAGCCACCACGGTGCTGCGCGCAGCAAGCCTTCCAGGTTGACGATGGCCCACAGCAGGGTGTCGGAGATGTGCCGGAACACATCGCCGTAGTTGGTGACCAGTGAATCCACCCAACCGTTGACCCAGTCGGCAATGGAAAACGTAAAACTCTCAGGAAACATATCGTGCTCTCGATCCAGTGGGTTGTGGCCAAGTGCCCGGCCAGCCCCTCAGGGTAGCCGGGCACACTTGACCTACAAGGCCGCGTCGATTTTCTTGGCTGCGTCGTCGCTCACCCATGCGTGCCAGACTTCAGGATGTTCCTTGAGGAAAATTTTCGCCAGTTTTGGCGATTCAATTCGCTCTTTGGCCATGCGACCGAGGTTCTGGTTCAGCAGGTCGATGGGCAGGTTGACCTTTTCCAGCACGGCCACCAGCTCTGGCGCCTGCTCGTGGAAGGTCTTGGACAGGCCGACCTTGATGCTCACGCTTTTATCCACGCCGGGCTTTTCTTCCAGCTTGACCAGGTCGACCTGGCCCATCAGCGGCGTCGGCGACCAGTAGTAGAACAGGATCGGCTCGCCACGCTTGTAGCTCGACAGCACCGCCGCATCCAGCGCCGGGCCGGTGCCAGGACGGAAGTTGGTGTAGGAATTTTCCAAGCCATAGCTTTTCAGCATTTCGCTGTTGTCCAGCTCGCAGGTCCAGCCGGCCGGGCAGTTGTAGAAACGGCCCTTGGACGGCTCTTCCTGGTCCTTGAACACCGAGGCGTACTTGGCCAGGTCGGCGATGTTTTTCAGGTCCGGCGCCTTGGGTTCCAGCTTGCGCTTGGCATCGCCCTCGATCACATAGCGCGGCACGTACCAGCCTTCGATGGCACCGACCACCGGGGCACCGACGCCCACGACTTTGCCGGCCTTCTCGGCCTTGTTCCAAACTTCACTGCGGCCCACCCATTCTTCGGCGAAGATCTGGATGTCGTTGCTGCTCAGGGCGTTTTCCATGGTGATGGAGTTGCCCGGCAGGCTGTCGGTTTTGCAGTCGTAGCCTTTTTCCAGCACGGTTTGCAGGATGTCGGTGAGCAACATGCCACTTTCCCAGTTAAGGCCGGCGAACTTCACCGGCTTGCCGGATTCGCACCAGCCGGCCGCCTGGGCGCCAGCACTGGCCAACACGCCCGCAGAGAACACAGTGGCCAACAGGGTTTTATTCATCTTCATTGTTGTGACGCTCCCAATCTTGAAATGGATTACGGCAGTCAGTAGGCATCCTGCCCTGTCCACGTCCCATCAGGCTTGTACCGCCAGCCCGTTTGTCGTCGTTGGTGCAGCGCCCTGCTCTGCTGGCAGGATCAGGTGTTCAGGAATTGCGCTGTGCCACTTTTTGGCGGCCCAGTAATACAGTGCAGCGGGCACCACCAAGCCGATGATCCAGGAGATATCGGTGTCGCCGAGGCTGGCGACGAGGGGGCCGGTGTAGAAGTGCGTCGAAATGAACGGCATCTGGATCAGCACGCCGAACACATAGATGCTGATGCCCATCAGGTTCCAGCGGCCGTAGCGACCGTTGGGGTCTGACAGCGCCGGGATGTCATAGCGCTCTTTGGTGATGCAGTAGAAGTCCACCAGGTTGATCGCGCTCCAGGGCGTGAAAAACGCCAGCAGGAACAGGATGAACGCGGAGAAATCCTTGAGGAATGAGTCTTTTCCCAAAAGTGCCAGCGCGGCGGCAATCGAGACCATCAGGAAGATGTACAGCAGGCGTACCGCACTGGAGATGTGCCGGCTGCCACGAAAGCCGCTGATGATCGTCGCGATGGACATGAAGCTGCCGTAGGCGTTGAGGGTGGTCACGGTGACCTTGCCGAAGGCGATGCTGAAATACAGCAGCGCCGCGACAATGCCGGTGCCGCCCAGGCCGACGATAAACGAGACTTCGTGGTGGGCGAATTGCGCGCCGGCCAGGGCTGCCGCGAACACACCAAACACCATCGACGCCTGCGCTCCGATCACCGAACCCAGACCAACGGCCCAGAAGGTTTTCGACGCGCTGGTGCTGCGCGGCAAATAGCGCGAGTAGTCCGCCACATACGGGCCGAACGCGATCTGCCAGGACGCCGACAACGAAATCGCCAACAGGAAACTGCTCAGGGAAAAGTGCTTGTTGCCCAGCAACGCAGCCACGTCGTTACCCGCCAACAGTTTGTAGAACAGGTACACGAACGCAATCACGCCGAGCACGCTGGCCACGCGGCCAATGCCGTGGATGACGCGGTAGCCGAAAATGGTGAACACCATGATCAGCCCGGCAAACAGCACGATGCCGACCCAGTCTTCCACGTGCAGCAACTGCGCCACCGCCTGCCCCGCCAGCAACGAGCCGCTGGCCGAGAAGCCGATGTACATCAGGCACACCAGCACCAGCGGGATCACCGCCCCATACACACCAAACTGCACACGGCTGGAAATCATCTGCGGCAGGCCCAGTTGCGGGCCTTGTGCCGCATGCAACGCCATCACGCCACCGCCCAGCAGTTGGCCGATCAACAGACCGATCAACGACCAGAACACATCACCGCCCAGCACCACGGCCAGGGCCCCGGTGACAATCGCGGTGATCTGCAGGTTGGCACCCAGCCACAGGGTGAACTGACTCAATAGACGACCATGTCTTTCCGCTTCCGGGATGTAGTCGATCGAGCGCCTTTCGATCAACGGGGTGGTGTCATTTGCAGCCATGTTGTTCAACCTCTGATGGATTGTTTTTGTGTGCATTGCTGTTCTGTGGGAGCAGGCTTGCCTGCGATGCAGGCGACTCGGTCTGTCAGTCAAACCGAGGTGATGCCATCGCAGGCAAGCCAGCTCCCACACAAGCCGGCTCCTACAAGGGTCAGCCTTTGATCATCGGGAGGTTGAGGCCCTGTTCTTTGGCGCAGTCGATCGCGATCTGGTAGCCGGCGTCTGCGTGACGCATCACGCCGGTGGCCGGGTCGTTGTGCAGTACGCGGGCGATACGCTCGGCGGCTTCGTCGGTACCGTCGCAGACGATGACCATGCCGGAGTGCTGGGAGAAGCCCATGCCGACGCCGCCACCGTGGTGCAGCGACACCCAGGTCGCGCCGCTCGCGGTGTTGAGCAAGGCGTTGAGCAGTGGCCAGTCGGACACGGCGTCGGAACCGTCCTGCATGGCTTCGGTTTCACGGTTCGGGCTGGAGACCGAGCCGGAGTCGAGGTGGTCGCGGCCGATCACCACCGGCGCCGACAGCTCGCCGCTGCGTACCATTTCGTTGAACGCCAGGCCCAGCTTGGCGCGCTGGCCCAGGCCGACCCAGCAGATACGCGCCGGCAGGCCCTGGAAGCTGATGCGCTCGCGCGCCATGTCCAGCCAGTTGTGCAGGTGGGCGTCGTCCGGGATCAGCTCTTTGACTTTGGCGTCGGTCTTGTAGATGTCTTGCGGGTCGCCCGACAGCGCCGCCCAACGGAACGGGCCAATGCCTCGGCAGAACAGTGGGCGGATGTAGGCCGGTACGAAACCCGGGAAGTCGAAGGCATTTTCCACGCCTTCTTCCTGGGCCATCTGGCGGATGTTGTTGCCGTAGTCGAAGGTCGGGATGCCTTGCTTCTGGAATTCCAGCATGGCTTTGACGTGCACGGCCATCGACTGCTTGGCGGCCTTGATCACGGCAGCCGGCTCGGTCTTGGCGCGGGCGCGGTATTCGTCCCAGGTCCAGCCGGCTGGCAGGTAGCCGTTGAGTGGGTCGTGGGCGCTGGTTTGGTCGGTGACCATGTCCGGGCGCACGCCACGCTTGACCAGTTCCGGCAGGATTTCCGCCGCGTTACCCAACAGGGCGATGGAGATGGCCTTGCCTTCCTTGGTGTATTTGGCGATACGGGCCAGGGCGTCGTCGAGGTCGGTGGCTTGTTCGTCGACATAACGGCTGTTCAGGCGGAAGTCGATGCTGACCTGCTGGCATTCAATGTTCAGCGAGCAGGCGCCAGCCAAAGTAGCGGCCAGAGGCTGGGCGCCGCCCATGCCGCCGAGGCCGGCGGTAAGGACCCAGCGGCCGGTCAGGTCGCTGTTGTAGTGTTGGCGGCCGGCTTCGACGAAGGTTTCGTAGGTGCCCTGGACGATGCCTTGGCTGCCGATGTAGATCCAGCTGCCGGCCGTCATCTGGCCGTACATGGCCAGGCCCTTGGCATCCAGTTCGTTGAAGTGTTCCCAGCTGGCCCAGTGCGGTACCAGGTTGGAGTTGGCGATCAGTACACGCGGAGCGTTGCTGTGGGTCTTGAACACGCCAACCGGCTTGCCGGATTGCACCAGCAGGGTTTCGTCGTCGTTCAGGTTAGTGAGGCTCTCGACGATCTGGTCGTAGCACTCCCAGTTGCGCGCCGCACGGCCGATACCGCCGTACACCACCAATTCTTTCGGGTTCTCGGCCACTTGCGGGTCGAGGTTGTTCATCAGCATGCGCAGCGGCGCTTCAGTCAGCCAGCTTTTGGCGGTGAGCTTGTTACCGTGGGCGGCACGGATTTCGACGTCACGGTATTTTGTAGGCTTGGTCACAACAAGAACTCCTCGGCGATCGATGCGCGAACATGGATGGTGCGAAGGAGAGTCTTACGCACACATCTTTACTTGTACATACAAGCATATGCAATCAAGCGGCCAACTTGGCGAGCGGGTTGTCGAGATTTTTTTGGAAAGCGCGCGCGAGCCTTGGAAATTAAGGCTTCGGGGCTTGATGAAATTTCTTACGGAGGGTTTTTACAGCGAGAGAGGTTTGGCGTGTCGGCGTGGTTTTGCGCCACGCTGGGGCATTCGGTAACAAATTGGTGCGAGGGTTGGAAACAGATTTTATCTACACCACAAAACCACTGTAGGAGCCGGCTTGCCGGCGATGACGGTGTTTCAGATAGACCGCTATCGCCGGCAAGCCGGCTCCTACAGGGTTAATCGCGTGGGGTCAGTTCGATGATGCAGCTGCGGCCGGCTACGGAGATATCCAGTAGGCCGGTGTTACCGTCCACTTGCAGGCAGTCGTGGTGACCGAGCTTGTGGTCCAGCACCTTCACTTCATCCGCCACACTGAACACCAGCACGGTCTGCGCGGTCGTGAAGAATTGCTGCACGCCGTCCACCCACTGCAACCGCGCGTGGTAACGCTGGGGCGAATAGATCAGGTTGAAGTCGCGAATCGGCCCGGTGATCAGGCGGCAAGACACTTGGCTGTCACCTTTGAACGCGAACGGTTGCAGCGGTAACAAACCGCGCTGCTCCTCACCGTCGACCGTCAACACCATGCCTGCACCCTGGATCACGGTGATCACGCGCTGGTAACCAGCGAAGGTCGAGAACCCGCCCGACTCGCCAATGTCGGCAATCGACAGGCGCCAGCCAAAGCCATCGAGACCTGCGCCTGCATCACGGGTGATTTCTTCGGTGCTGCCACCGCCGTTTTTCCACGGCATGCGCACGTAATCGGTGGCGCGCCAGACTTTCACTGCACTCATTTACTGAAACGTCCTTCCAGGCTATGACGGGAACCGGGGTGGATCAAACGCGCGGCGGTCACCGGCTGGCGGCCCGACCAGGTGCGTCGGCGGATCAACAGGCAGGGCTCACTCGGCTCGATCTGCAGCAGCTTGCACTCGGCGGCGTCGGCGAGGATCGCTTCAACCACGTGCTCGCCTTCGGTGAGCGGCGCCACCTGGTTCAAATAGGCGTAAGGGGTTTGCTGGGTGAAATCCTGCTGCAGGTATTCCGGTGCCACCAGGGCGTTGACGAAACGGTCTTCGATTTGCACGGGAATATCGTTTTCGAAGTGCACGATCAGCGAGTGGAATACGCGCCCGCCTTCACGCATCTCCAAGGCAACGGCGCGCTCGGAGCCCGCAGCCTCTTCGCCCAGATGGATGACCTGGCAGGTGTGCCGATGACCGCGGGAGGCGATCTCATCGGCAATGTTGTGCACTTCAAACAGCGCTGACTGGCTCTTGGGCTCGGCGACGAATGTGCCGACGCCTTGCATGCGCACCAGCAACCCTTCGGCGGTGAGCTCGCGCAGGGCACGGTTGATGGTCATGCGGCTGAAGCCCAGTTCACTGACCAGCTCGCTCTCGGACGGCACGCGGTAATGCGGCGGCCAGTTGCCGGTGAGAATCTGCTGGCTGATCATCTGTTTGACGCGGGCATACAAGGGCGCCGGACTTTCGTCCATGTGGGCAGCCAGCGAAGAGTTGGCGGGCGGAGTCGGCACAGGGAATCCTTGCAGGGGGAAAAGATGCATAGATTGCCGGAGTTTACCGAGCAGGCAAACGTCTGTATATGTATATACAAATAAACACACGACCGGGGTGCCTTGATCATGTCCGCTTTCTTTGCCGAACGCGCGCTGCTGCCTAATGGATGGGCCAATGATGTACGTCTTGAAATCAGCGCCGATGGCCTGCTGACTAAGGTTGAGGCCAATGCCAGTGCAGAGGGCGCCGAACGGCTGAGAGGCCCGTTGCTGGCGGGCATGCCGAACTTGCACTCCCATGCATTCCAGCGCGCCATGGCCGGTTTGGCCGAAGTGGCCGGCAACCCGAATGACAGTTTCTGGACCTGGCGCGACCTGATGTACCGGATGGTCGGCAAGATCAGCCCGGAGCAATTGCAGGTCATCGCACGCCAGCTATACATCGAGATGCTCAAGGCCGGCTACACCTCGGTCGCCGAATTCCACTACGTGCACCATGACGTCAGCGGCCAGCCGTACGCCGACCGCACCGAGCTGTCGCGCCAGATCAGCCTGGCGGCAGCCAGCAGCGGGATTGGCCTGACGTTGTTGCCAGTGCTTTATACACATTCCGGGTTTGGGGGTCAGGCGCCGAATGAAGGCCAGCGACGCTTTATCAACAGCACCGAACATTACCTGGACCTGCAGGCCCGCTTGAAGCCTATCCTCGCCGCACAACCGGCGCAGCAGTTGGGCCTATGCTTTCACTCCCTGCGCGCCGTCACGCCCCAGCAGATCAGCGAAGTACTGGCGGCCAGCGACAAAGCCTGCCCGGTGCATATCCACATCGCCGAACAGCAGAAGGAAGTCGACGACTGCCTGGCCTGGAGCGGCAAGCGACCTCTGCAATGGCTGTATGACAACGTCGAGGTCGATGAGCGTTGGTGCCTGGTGCACGCCACCCACGCCGATACCGAAGAAGTGACGCGCATGGCCAAGAGCCGTGCGATTGCCGGTTTGTGCCTGACGACTGAGGCCAACCTGGGTGACGGCATTTTCCCGGCCGTGGATTTCCTCGCCCAGGGCGGGCGCATGGGCATCGGTTCCGACAGCCATGTCTCGCTGAGCGTGGTGGAAGAATTGCGGTGGCTGGAATACGGCCAGCGCCTGCGCGATCAGCGGCGCAACCGGTTGTATCGCAGTGATCAGCCGATGGTCGGCCGCACGCTGTTTGATGCTGCGCTGGACGGTGGCGCCCAAGCATTGGGGCAACCGATTGGTCGCCTGGAAGTGGGTAAACGTGCGGATTGGATTGTGCTGGACGGCAGTGATCCGTATCTGGCGACGGCGACAGAGGACGGGATTCTCAATCGCTGGTTGTTCGCCGGGGGCGACCGGCAGGTGCGGGATGTGCTGGTGAACGGCAAGTGGGTGGTGCGCGATGGGCGGCATGCGGGCGAAGAAGACAGCAGCCGGGCGTTTACCCAGGTTTTGAAGGATTTGCTCGGTTAACTGGCGACACATAACAAATGTGGGAGCTGGCTTGCCTGCGATACAGGCACCGCGGTGTATCAGTTACACCGCGGTGATGCTATCGCAGGCAAGCCAGCTCCCACATTTTTTGATCGGCGTTGATTCAGGTTTATTGCGAGGTCTTGGCCATCTGCTTATCCGACGTGCGCCAGATCAAACGTGTGGTGTCGTACCCCTGCTGTCGAGCCCTGCTCAGCAGGTCCTCGCGGGTGTCGGCATTCACAGTTGGCGTGCGCGACAGGATCCACATATAGCGCCGGCTCGGGCTGCCCACAATCGCGGTCTTGTAGTCATCACTGACGTACAGCACCCAATAATCGCCCTTGGCGACGCCCGGCAGCAACGACGTGAACCAGTTGTTGAATTCCACCCAGAGCTTGTCGGTCTTGCCCGGTACTTGCGGCGTGGCCGTGCCTTTGGCTTCTTCCCACTTCCATTCGGTCGTCAGGCAGCGGTTGAACACCGACATGTCGCCATCGGGCAACAGCGTGTAACGGGCTTCGGACTGGGCGCAGTTGCGCTGGAAGTACATCGGCAATCGAGCCAACTCATACCAGGTGCCCTGGTAACGCTTGAGGTTGACGTTGCTCGCTGTCTTGGGTTGCAGATCGTCGCCAGAATGGCTGGCGCAGCCCGCCAAAAACAGGCTGGCACAAAGGTATAAAACAAAACGCATCATTCTTTTTCTCCCGCAGGCTCGCGCCCCGGTTTACTTCAGGCCTTGCCCGGAAAACATCAGAACTTTGTCACCGGCGTATTGCACGCTGATAAAGCTGTTTTTATCGCCCCACGTGCAGCTGGACATGCCCAGTGCGCCGGAACAATCGGCAGGCTTGCCCAGCAACGACTCCACCTCAGCCTTGGCCATGCCAGCCGACAGCTTCGCGTAATTTTCCTGGTTGACCTTGCTGCAAGCGGCCAATAGCACGCAAAAAGTCAGCAGGGCGAGACGGCGTAACGACATGGGATAACTCCTGGAGAGACGAAGCAGCGTGGGTATCTGCCAGAAGCTTAGAAGGGAAAAGGGGTGTCTGGTTCCCGATGAGCAAAAACAAAAAAAGCCCCGAAACGCTGAAACGTTTCGGGGCTTCTTCAAGGGTGATCCGGCTCACAACAACGCGGATGACCGGTCGCCGCCACTTACTGCTTGTGGTAAGCGGTCACGCGCTCAACTTCTTCCTTCGAACCCAGGAACACCGCCACACGCTGGTGCAGGCCTTCAGGCTGGATGTCGAGGATACGCTGGTGGCCGTCGGTGGACGCGCCGCCCGCTTGCTCAACCAGGAAGGACATCGGGTTGGCTTCATACATCAAGCGCAGCTTGCCCGGCTTGGATGGCTCGCGGCTGTCACGTGGGTACATGAACAGGCCACCACGGGTCAGGATACGGTGCACGTCGGCCACCATCGCAGCGACCCAGCGCATGTTGAAGTTCTTCTTCAACGGGCCTTCCTCGCCTTCCATCAACTCGTTCACGTAGCGCTGTACCGGGGCTTCCCAGTGGCGCTGGTTGGACATGTTGATGGCAAATTCCTGGGTGGAAGCAGGAATGGAGATGTCTTCGTGGGTCAGCACGAAGCTGCCCATTTCACGGTCCAGGGTGAAGCCTTTGACGCCGTCGCCCAGGGTTAGCACCAGCATGGTCTGCGGGCCGTAGATCGCGTAGCCGGCAGCGACCTGCTCGGTGCCTGGCTGCAGGAAGGCCTTTTCGTTCAGGGCTTCGTTCTGGCTCAGGTATTCATTCGGGCAGCGCAGTACCGAGAAGATGGTGCCGACCGGTGCGTTGATGTCGATGTTGGACGAGCCGTCCAGTGGGTCGAATACCAACAGGTAGGCGCCTTTCGGGTATTTACCCGGGATCTGGTAGGCGTTGTCCATTTCTTCGGACGCCATGCCGGCCAGGTGACCGCCCCATTCGTTGGCTTCGAGCAGGATCTCGTTGGACAGCACGTCCAACTTCTTCTGCACTTCGCCCTGCACGTTTTCAGTGCCCATGCTGCCCAGGACACCACCCAGTGCGCCTTTGGACACGGCGTGGCTGATTTCCTTGCAAGCACGCGCCACCACTTCGATAAGGAAGCGCAGATCGGCAGGCGTGTTGTTGCTGCGGGTCTGCTCAATCAAATAGCGACTCAAGGTAACGCGGGACATGTAAGGCTCCGGAGAATGGGGGGCTAAAAACCCGCGCAGTTTAACGCGAGTCGGGGCTTATTTCCTCTCATCAGAGGATTTAACACCAATAGAGTTCACGGTTTGGCCACGGGCTTGCGCAACAGACTGTAGGCCATGCCTCCCAGCGCCGCCACGCCGAGCAGAAGTACAGCCCACAGGCCCAGCTTCTTCCAGTCGGCACCGACTGCGGGCGACACCGCCGCGACCGGCGCACTGACCACCCCATCGCCCACGGTCTTGGCCTGCCCCAGGGTCTTCAGGCGCTCGGCGCTGTAGTCGGGAATCAGGGTCGATAGCGGCAGGTTCGCCGCCTTCACGGCGCCATTGCCCAGCGCCAGGGTGAACGGCGGCTCACCCCGCGCCAGGAACACCAACTGCGTGGAGCGCACGGCAAATCGCACGGCCGGTGCGTCGACGCCCAGGCCGCCGCCGCGCTCGTCCACCTGCAACTTGAGCTCGGTCACAGCCTGGCCCGGCAACGGCAACTCATCCTGCACCACCTCCTGGCCATTCTGGGTAAGGCGATACAGCAGGCCATTGCTCAGGGGCTGCCAGGCTTGATTGGCGTCGCGCCGCCCCGCCAGTGTCACCGGCGCCAGCGTGTTGGGCTGTTTCAACTCGATGCGCAGGCGCTCGACATTCAGCCCCGTCGGCAGCTGCCAACTGTACTCCCCGGCCTTGAGCCGCGTGCCCGACAACGGCTGCGACCACACCAATGGCATTGGCAGGCTGCTGCGGGTGGCGCTGGTCAGCTTGGCCGACGTCAGCACCGGCGCAGTCTGCCCCTGCCAGACCAATCGCAGATAACGCGCCGACTGTCCCGGCAAACTGACGTCATGCTGCTCGACCCGTTCGTCGGCAAACGACAGGCGCGCCACCTGGCCGTCGCCCCACGACGCCCAGTGCTGCAAGTCGTCGCTGGCTTCGATGCTGAAACGCTGAAACCCGTCCTGCTCCCGGCTCCAATCCAGGCTCATTTGCTGCAACGGCGCCTTGATCGCACTGGCGTCCAACACCCAGCCGCGCAGCACCTGCTTGCCGGGCTTGGGCTCGGTGGCCGGCTTGATCTCCACCAGGGTGCCTTCGGTGGTGGCCTTCATCACCACGCCCGGCAACGCCTGTTGGGTATCGGCGGCGTACAGCGGGAACCACTTCACGTCGGTCACCGTGCGGCTTTCGGTGTGCTGTGACGATTGACGGGACAACGCATACGCCTGGGCCTCGCCCGCCGCGTTGAACACCCGCACATCGCTGAGATCGGCCTGGCGTGCGCTCAACTGCACCGCCAGCGGCAGCTCCAGGCGATACCAGGGGCTATTGCCGCTCACCGCCAGCGGCACGTGCGTGGTGAAATCGGCCGGCCCTTCCTGGGCAACCGCCGCCGCGCACACCATCCATACCGCCAACCCGCCCAGACTCAACTTGCCCATCAAGAAGACGCTCCTTCGGTTTCAATCACAGGTTCGACACGTTTAGGAGGCAGCGGCGCAAAGTAGCCCACCACCAGCAGCAACCCGCCCACGCCGATAAACGACACAATCCGCGCCAGGCCGCCCCGGTTGCTCAGCTCGACAAAGAACAGCTTGGCCACCACCAGCGCAATCAAGGCCGCGCCGATCAGCCACACCTCGCGACGATGACGCAGGTGGCCGCCGATCATCAGGCCGAGGGCGATCAGGGTCCACACGATCGACAGGCCGGCCTGCACCAGCATGGATTCGAGCAACGCATCCAGCTGGAACGGCACATCACCCCAATGATGAGCGGTGCGCATCACCAGGGCCGTAAAGAACGCAAACAACGAAATACCGGCAACGCCTTGGGCGATCAGCTCCACCCTCGGCCCGCGTTGCGGCGCCACGCTGCGTGACCACAGGTACACACCCAACAGCGCAAACAGCAGGCCCAGGTCCAGCGGGTTGAGCAACGGCACATAGGGCAGCGGCTTGGCCACGCCATCGCTGAAGGTGTTTGCCAGCCAGAACCAGCCGAGCATCAGCACCGCCAGCGGCAATGCCGCCAGCACACGGTATTCATGCGGGTAGGCCGACACCGGCCACGGCCAACTGCGTGGTGCGGCCGCCAGTACCAGGTACAGGCTTGGCAAAATTGCCCAACCCAACCAGCGCCAGGCGTTGTATTCGGCCGACAGAGACAGCAGACCGTAACGCAGCTCCAGCGCCAGCACGCCGATGAGCATCCAGCAGCCCACCACATGGGCCACGCTCAGCACCTTGCCTGGCACGATGGCCGCCAGGCGCCGCAGCGAAATGAAATGCACCACAAATACGGCGAACCAAGCCAGCCAGCCGAACTGCGCAGCCGGGTGATAGTAGGCATGGGCAGACACCAGCAACACCACGCCGGCAGCCGGCATCAGCAACGTGCACAGCATGCCCAGCGACGCCCAGCGCAGACGCTCGGCCAGCACTGCCCAGATCGCCACGCTGATCGCGGCGATGCCCAGCAAGAACGCGCCTTGCAGTTCCAGCGGGACAAACCGCAGCACTTCGCCGGTCAGCGCCAGTGTCCACCAGCCCGCGCCCCACACCAGCAGCAAGTCAGACAGCCGTTGCAGTTTCAGTACGTCAAACACCGGCGCATGGGGTTCGCGTTGCAGGCGCCAGGCCCCCACGAGCGCCGCCAGGCCCAGCACCATCGGCGTCCAGAAACCGCTGTGGGCCAGCGGGCGCAATCCTTCGCTCGTCAGCGGCCCCAGCAGTTGCGGCACCGAAAGCAGGAACGAAGCACCGCCGACCACTTGCAGCAGCAAGCCGAACACAAAGCTTACGCGCTGTTGCAGGTACAGGCTCAGCCAGATGATCAACAACCCACTGGCCGCCCACACACCGCTGGCGCTTTCCCACGGCAGCACGAACAGCACCGCGAGGTTGATCAGCACCAGCCCCGCCAGCAGCACCACCGACAGCCCGCGCAGCAAGCGCACATCGCCGCGTACCATGTCGTTACGCGCCGCCAGCAGCATGCCGCCGACCAAGGCCAGGCCGATCAGCGATGCCGTCAGCAAACCGCCCCAACCCGCGCTGAACACAGCAGCGCCATCGCCACCCTGCAAGCGCAACAGGAACAACGCGCCGCCCAGCAACTGCACGGCAAACGCGGTGAACAGGAAGGTGCGCGAGCCGATGCGCAGGCCGACAAACAATGTCACCAGGCCGGCGAGCGCCCAACTGATGGCCGTGCCTTGGGTTTGCAACAGCAACGGCGCCAGCAGGTAAAGGAAACCCAAGCCCAGGCTCGCCAGCACCGGCAAGCCTTTGCGCTCCCACCCCGACGCCTGCTCGGTAGAGGCTTTGCGCAGTTGATCAAAACTGAACAGCAGCGCCGCGCCCAGCAGCAACGTGCCCAACGGCGCGCCGTCGAGCAGGCTGTGCTCACCCATGCGCAACTCGCTGAGGAAGGCGACAGCAGAGCCCAGTTGCAGCAGCAAGCCGAAGGCCCGTGCCAACGGCCGTTGCTGGCGCACACCCAGCCAGAGAATCCCGGCGCCTTCCACGGCCCACGCTGCAGCGGTCCAGCGCGCATCCAGGCCCAGGGGAATCGCCAGGCTGGCGAAGATCACGCCCAGAGCCAGGCAGGTCTCCGCCAGCAGCAAGGCGCGCCCGCCACTGAGCATGCGAGCCAGGGCCATGTAGATAATGCCCAGGCCGAGGGCACTGAACGCCGCCGCGAATTCCAGGTGCTGCACCAGCGCAAACTGCAAGCCAAAGCCCACCAGCGGCGGGCCAAACAACAGGCTGCCGTCCACATAGTCACCCTTGGCCGCCGACCAGCGCAGCACGGCGCCACGGCTGTCGTCCTCGGGGGCATCGCTCATCTCCAGCAACTTACGCCGGGCGAACAGCAGGCCGATGGCCAGGTACATCAGGAAAAACAGGATCAGGAACGGTTCGGTGCTCCACAACAGTTCCGGCGTGTAGGAACGCATACCCCACGCGAAGCCGATGCCGAAGGTGCCGACAAAGCCGATCAGGTTGAGCAGGCGCCAGGCCTTGAACCAGGCGATGGCCAGGATGCCGGCATTGAGCAACGCGAAATAGCTGAACAGCGCCACATGGTTGCCGGCGCCGGTAGAGGTGAGGATTGGCGCCGCAAACCCGCCCAGCGCCGCCGCGCAGGCCAGGCCCAGCGCGTCCTGGGTAATCGCCAGGATCGCCGAGAACACCGTCACCGCCACCAGTAGGCCCAGCGCGGCGCCCGGGTCGATGAGCGGGTGCAAGCGCATCGCGGCAAACACCGTCAGGTACAGCACCGCGATCCCGGTGCCTTGCAGCATCAACCCGTAATTGCTGTTGCGCAGGCGCAGCCACCAGCCCAGGCCCAGCAGGCCAACGGCAGCTGCGGCAACACCGGCATAGCGCAACTCGATCGGCACCACCATGCCTTCGGTGGCGTAGCGCAGCAGGAAGGCCAGGCCGAGGAACAACAGCACCACGCCAACCCGCAGCACGGTGTTGCCACCGAACAGCCAATTGCGAGCACCGCTGATGGCGCGTTCGATCAGGTTGGGGCCACGGGGGGTCACGGGCTCAGCGGGACGTGGGGCGGGAGCGGGTGCCCAGACGTCATCCGGCAGCGGTTGGCTGGGCTCGGCCGCCATCGCGACGGGTGCCAGTTCGGCCGGCAATTCCCATACAAGCTCGGGCGCCTCGGCGACAGGGGTGGGTTGGGGTTCGGGTTCAGGGGCGACGGGCTCGGCAGCAATACTGCTCGCCGGGGCAGGCACTTCCAGTTGCCGCAGGCGTTCGCCCAATGCGATCAGCGCCTTCTGCGTGGTTTCCAACTGACGTGCCTGCTGGTCTGCCTGGGACGACAGCATCGACAGGCGAATCGCCTGGCCGATCCCCAACCCCAGCAGCGCACCAAAACCGGCATCGGTGAACGACTCATCGAGTGTCCAGCCGAGTGCCAGGCCAATCAGCATGAAAATCCATTGCATGGTCGATATCCCTAAGCAAACCGAGGCCTAGTATATCGACGCAAGACCAATGTGGGAGCGGGCTTGCCCGCGATTGCGGTGTGCCAGTCGACAAATCTGCAAACTGACACTGCGCTATCGCGGGCAAGCCCGCTCCCACAGGGGGACTCGGTGGTTAGTCGAGGGCTTTCCAGATCTCGGTTGCGTATTCGCGGATCGTGCGGTCCGAGCTGAACCAGCCCATCCGCGCCGTATTCAACACCGCCGAACGCCACCAGGCTTTGGAGTCGTGCCAATGCGCCTCGACCCGTGCCTGGGCGTCCCAATAAGAATCGAAGTCGGCACACACCAGGAAGCGGTCGTAGTCGATCAGCCCGTCGATCAAGCCCACGTAGCGGCCCGGATCATCCGGCGAGAACACTCCACCCCGAATCGCCTGCAGCACATCATTGAGGCGATGGGAGGCGGCGATGTCCGGCCCGGCGTTGAACTCGCCGGCATGTTTGCGCGCCTCCACCTGCTGGGCGCTCAGGCCGAAGATGAACATGTGCTCGGCACCGACGCGCTCGTGCATCTCCACGTTGGCGCCGTCCATGGTGCCGATGGTCAGCGCGCCGTTGAGGCCGAACTTCATGTTGCTGGTGCCCGAGGCCTCAAAGCCTGCGGTGGAGATCTGCTCCGACAAGTCGGCGGCAGGGATGATGCTTTCCGCCAGGCTGACGTTGTAGTTGGGCAGGAACACCACCTTGAGCAACCCGCGCACGGTCGGGTCGTTGTTGACGGTGCGGGCGATGTCGTTGGTCAGCTTGATGATCAACTTGGCCTGGTGATAACTGGCCGCAGCCTTGCCGGCAAAAATCTTCACCCGTGGCACCCAGTCGGTGCCAGGCTCGGCGCGGATCGCCTGGTACAGCGCCACGGTGTGCAACAGGTTGAGCAGTTGGCGTTTGTACTCGTGGATACGCTTGACCTGCACGTCGAACATCGCCGCCGGGTTGACGGAAATGCCCAAACGCTCGTGGATAATGTCTGCCAGGGCACGCTTGCTGTGCAGGCGCTGCTCGGCGAAGGCTTTGCGGAACGCCTGCTTTTCGGCGAACGGTTCCAGCTCCACCAGGCGCTGCTCGGGTTTGTCGAGGATATCCGGGCCCAACGCTTCCACCAGCATGTCGGTGAGCTTGGGGTTGGCCTGGTACAGCCAACGGCGGAAGGTGATGCCGTTGGTTTTGTTGTTGATGCGCTCCGGGTACAGCTTGTGCAGTTCGGAGAACACCGTGCTGCGCATCAACTGGGTGTGCAACCCAGATACGCCGTTGACGCTATGGGAGCCAAGAAACGCCAGGTTGCCCATGCGCACGCGACGGCCGTTGTCTTCTTCGATCAGCGACACGGCGCGCAGCACGTCAAAGTCGTGGATGCCCTTGGCGCGCAGCGAGTCGATGTGCTGGGCGTTGATCAGGTAAATGATCTGCATGTGCCGGGGCAACATGCGCTCCATCAAGCCGACCGGCCAGGTTTCCAGGGCTTCGGGCAGCAGCGTGTGGTTGGTGTACGACAGGGTTTCAACGGTGACATCCCACGCGGCCTCCCACGGGATGTCGTGCAAGTCGACCAGCTGGCGCATCAACTCGGCCACGGCAATGGACGGGTGGGTGTCGTTGAGCTGGATCGCGGCGTGCTCGCCCAGGCTCAGCACCGAACCGTGCATATTTTTGTGGCGGCGCAGCAGGTCTTGCAGGGAGGCGGCGACGAAGAAGTACTCCTGGCGCAGGCGCAGTTCCTGCCCTGCTTCGGTGCTGTCGGCCGGGTAAAGCACCCGGGAGATGCTTTCGGCACGGGCCACTTCGGCGACGGCGCCCAGGTGGTCACCGGCGTTGAAGCGCTCCAGGTGCAGGTCTTCCACGGCACGGGCACGCCACAGGCGCAAGGTGTTGACGCTGGCGCCGCGCCAGCCGACGACCGGCGTGTCATAGGCAATGGCGCGCACCGTTTCGTTCGGCGTCCACCGCTGAATCATCTTGCCGGTGCCGTCATCCAGGGTTTCAACACTGCCACCAAAGCCGATCGGGTACACCACTTCAGGGCGTTCGAATTCCCAGGGGTTGCCGAAGTCCAGCCAGTGTTCGGTCTGCTCCTGTTGCCAACCATCGACAATCGCCTGACGGAACAGGCCGTGTTCATAGCGGATGCCATAACCGTGGCCGGCGACGCCCAAGGTCGACATGCTTTCCATGAAACACGCTGCCAGGCGACCCAGGCCACCGTTGCCGAGCGCCGCATCGGGCTCCAGCAGGCGAATGCGCTCCAGGTCGACGCCAAGCTCCGACAGCGCTTCGCGCGCAATCTCCAGCACGCCAAGGTTGCTCAGGCTGTCGTAGAGCAAGCGGCCGATGAGGAATTCCAGAGAAAGGTAGTAAACCCGCTTCTGGCCTTTGCGGTAGATGCGCCGCGTGTGGTCCATCCAGTGATCGACCATCTGGTCGCGCGCGGCCAGGGCAATGGCTTCGAACCAGTCGTGGTCGAAGGCGTGATCCGGGTCCTTGCCCACCGCGTAGGTGAGTTTGGTCAAGACGGCATCGCGAAATGCGGCTACCTCTGCTTCTCGTGCAAGCGGTTCCTGAGACATCGGTGCGACCTCGGGCGAGATAGAAGGAGTGGCTAGAGCCTAGTCGGTCTGACAGACGGTAGACGCTCTGGTTCGGCACTTTTTTAACGCATTTACCTTTGGGGTTTTAGATGCAGGGCTCGTGCCCGATCACCGTTCGCGCCGCCTTGCAGCGGAAATCCGCAAAATATTGTTCAAAAAACCACCAATCCCGGTATGATCGCGCGCCCGGATAACGCCCCACCTTGGAACCCTGATGAAGCCTCAACTGATCGCCGCCGCGGAACTCGACCGTCTCGAGACTTGGCAGAAATACTCCGCCCACATGTGTGGGGGCTGCGTGTCCAGCTGCTGCACGCTGCCGGTGGAAGTGAAGATCAAAGACCTGATCCGCATTGGCATCGTCGATGAGTTCGAGCGTGGCGACCCGCCGAAGAACATCGCCAAGCGTTTGCAGAAGGAAGGCATCGTCGAGCGTTTCAATTCCAAGTCCGAGATCTTTACCCTGCAGCGCATGAGCAACAACGATTGCCTGTACCTGGATCGTAAGACGCGCTTCTGCACTATTTATGACAAGCGCCCGGACACGTGCCGCAACCACCCGAAAATCGGGCCACGCCCGGGGTATTGCGCGTACAAGCCGAAAGAAGTGGTGCGCGAGACCAATTTGCGCACACTCGATAAATTCTGATCCAACGTCTTTGGCGACTGTGCGGCCCCCATCGCAGGCAAGCCAGCTCCCACACTTGGAATGCATTCCCCTGTGGGAGCGGGCTTGCCCGCGATGAGGCCGGTACAAACAACACACTCATCACAGGCATAAAAAAACGCCCCCGGCCTTTCGACCGGGGGCGTTTTTCATTCAGCCTGAGTTAACTCAGTTCTTGGCTTTCTTGGCAGCGCGGGTACGCTCGCCTTCGTCCAGGATCTTCTTACGCAGGCGGATCGACTTAGGTGTCACTTCGCACAGCTCGTCGTCCTGGATGAATTCCAGAGCCTGTTCCAGGGTGAAGCGAACAGGTGGAACCAGGGCGATGGTTTCGTCTTTACCCGAAGCACGCATGTTGTCGAGCTTCTTGCCTTTGGTTGGGTTGACGCCCATGTCGTTGTCACGGCTGTTCAGACCAACGATCTGGCCGTTGTAGATTTCTTGACCGTGTTCAACGAACAGCTTGCCACGCGCCTGGAGGGTTTCCAGGGAGTAGGTCAGTGCCTTGCCGGTTTCTACCGATACCAGAACACCGTTCTGACGGCCGGACATGTCGCCGGACTTCATGGTGTCGTAGCGATCGAAGATCGAGGTCAGGATGCCAGCACCGTTGGTCAGGGTCAGGAACTGGTTACGGAAACCGATCAGACCACGAGCAGGGATGTTGTATTCCAGACGTACACGGCCTTTGCCATCCGGCACCATGTTGGTCAGGTCGCCTTTACGCAGACCCATTTCTTCCATCACCTTGCCCTGGGATTCTTCCGGGGTGTCGATGGTGACGTTTTCGAACGGTTCCTGCTTCACGCCGTCAACCTGACGGATGATCACTTCCGGACGACCAACGCCCATTTCGAAGCCTTCGCGACGCATGGTTTCGATCAGTACCGAGAGGTGCAGCTCACCACGGCCGGAAACCTTGAACTTGTCAGCCGAGTCGCCTTCTTCAACGCGCAGAGCAACGTTGTACAGCAGCTCTTTGTCCAGACGCTCCTTGATGTTACGGGAGGTCACGAACTTGCCTTCTTTACCGCAGAAAGGCGAGTCGTTTACCTGGAAGGTCATGGAAACGGTTGGCTCGTCAACGGTCAGAGGCTTCATCGCCTCGACGGTGTCCGGGTGGCACAGGGTGTCGGAGATGAACAGCGAGTCCATACCGCTGATGCACACGATGTCGCCGGCAGCGGCTTCTTCAACGTCTACACGGTGCAGACCGTGGTGACCCATCAGCTTCAGGATACGACCGTTGCGCTTCTTGCCGTCGGCGCCGATAGCGACAACCGGGGTGTTCGGCTTGACGCGACCACGAGCGATACGGCCAACGCCGATAACACCCAGGAAGCTGTTGTAGTCCAGAGCGGAGATCTGCATCTGGAACGCGCCGTCACGGTCAACAGCCGGTGCTGGTACGTTGTCGACGATCGACTGGTACAGCGGGGTCATGTCTTCAGCCATGTCGGTGTGGTCCAGACCGGCAATACCGTTCAGGGCCGAGGCGTAGACGACTTTGAAGTCCAGCTGTTCTTCGGTGGCACCCAGGTTGTCGAACAGGTCGAAGATCTGGTCCAGAACCCAGTCCGGACGCGCGCCTGGACGGTCAACCTTGTTGATGCACACGATCGGACGCAGGCCGGCTTCGAACGCCTTCTTGGTCACAAAACGGGTTTGCGGCATAGGGCCGTCCTGGGCATCAACCAGCAGCAGAACGGAGTCAACCATCGACATTACGCGTTCTACTTCGCCGCCGAAGTCGGCGTGGCCCGGGGTGTCCACGATGTTGATGTGGTAGCCGTTCCAGTTGATGGCGGTGTTTTTTGCCAGGATGGTAATACCGCGCTCTTTTTCCTGGTCGTTGGAGTCCATCACGCGCTCGTCGTTGAGCTCGTTGCGCTCCAGGGTGCCGGATTGACGCAGGAGTTTGTCTACCAGGGTGGTTTTACCATGGTCAACGTGAGCAATGATGGCGATGTTACGTAGATTTTCGATCACTTGTGTATCTCGATCAGAGGATTCGGTGTGCTGACAGGTCGTGGCAGCGATTAACAGTAGAGTCAGGCCTTGCCGTTACAGCTTGACGGCAGAGTCGGGGGGCCGGTGACGCAGGCCACAGGCAAACAGCCCCGGGCTCTTAGCTCGGTCGATAAACGCGCACATTGGCATGCCCCTCACTGAGCAAATGGTGGGCATGCAGGCGACTCATCACGCCTTTGTCGCAATACAGCAGGTACTGACGGCTGTTATCCAGTTCCTTGAAACGCGCGTTCAGTGCGTAGAACGGCAGCGTTTGCACGTCGATGCCAGCGATTTCCAGTGGCTCATCTTCAGCGGCATCCGGGTGACGGATGTCGATGACGATCTGGCCGGCCAGGGCTTCGCTGACTTCTTCGATCTTCACATCCTGGCCCAACTCGTCGATCACGCGATCGATCGGGACCAGCTTGGCGTTCTCGAGCGCACGCTCCAGGATCGCCATGTCGAACTCTTTCTCTTCATGCTCCACGCGGTAACGCTTGGCATGGGTCTTGGGGTTCACCGAAATGACCCCGCAGTACTCAGGCATGTGCTTGGCAAAGTCGGCGGTGCCGATTTCTTCTGCCAGGTCGATGATGTCCTGCTTGTGGCTGGCGATCAGCGGGCGCAATACCAGCTTCTCGGTGACGCAATCGATGATCGACAGGTTGGGCAGCGTCTGGCTGGACACCTGGGAGATCGCTTCACCGGTCACCAGCGCATCAATGTGCAGGCGGTCGGCAATGCTCGACGCAGCGCGCAACATCATACGCTTCAATACTACGCCCATATGACCGTTATCGACTTTACCGAGAATTTCTCCCAGCACTTCCTCGAACGGTACGCTCACAAATAGCACGCGTTGGGAGCTGCCGTATTTCTTCCAGATAAAGTGCGCAACTTCCATCACGCCCAATTCGTGTGCACGCCCGCCCAGATTAAAGAAGCAGAAGTGGCTCATCAGGCCACGGCGCATGATCTGGTAGGCCGCCACCGTGGAATCGAAACCGCCGGACATGAGGACCAGGGTCTGTTCCAGGGCGCCCAGCGGGTAGCCGCCGATGCTGTTGTGCTGGCTGTGGATCACAAACAACCGTTGGTCGCGAATTTCGATACGGACTTCGATTTCCGGTGTTTTCAGCGAGATTCCTGCCGCGCCGCACTCGCGACGCAGCTTGCTGCCGACGTATTTCTCGACGTCCATGGAGCTGAACGGGTGCTTGCCGGCACGCTTGCAGCGCACCGAAAAGATCTTGCCGGTCAGCGAATCGCCGTAGTGCTGCTTGCACTTCTCGGTGATGTCGTCGAAGTCGCCCAGCGGGTACTCATCCACCTGCAGGAAATGCGCGATGCCCGGCATGCAGCTCAGGCGCTCGGTCATGTCCTTCAAGGCTTTGGCGTCGGTGATGCGGGTTTCCAGCTCGAGGTTGTCCCACACGCCGTTCACCACCACAGCCGGGTCCAGGTCTCGGAGCACGGCACGGATGTTCTTGGCCAATTGACGGATGAAACGCGTCCGTACCGGTCGGCTCTTGATGGTGATCTCGGGGAAGACTTTAACGATTAATTTCATGGAAACAGCGCGCGCCGGGCCTGCTGAAAAAGGGGGGCGCGGATTATAGCGGAAATCGCTCAAGGTTTAACCAGTTAATATGCACAACACGCTTCGCGCACCAAAACGGGTCATTTACGAGAATTAACGCTACATTGCAGTGCGTTATTTTTTCCGTTTCAGCGGATTGCACCGTTATAGGGGCCATTTTGAGGCAAAAAGGCCATGTTGGCGCACTGGCATGCAATTTGCTCTCTTGTGAGGCAGGTTGCCTTGGCGGAGTATCCGCGCCGGCATCACCCACATTCTAAGGGCTAACTCCACTACCCCAGCCCGAAGCCACCCGGAGGACACCATGTCGAAGTCGGTTCAACTCATCAAAGATCATGACGTTAAATGGATTGATCTGCGCTTCACGGACACCAAAGGTACTCAGCACCACGTGACCATGCCGGCTCGCGACGCGCTGGATGATGCTTTCTTCGAAGAAGGCAAAATGTTCGACGGTTCCTCCATCGCTGGCTGGAAAGGCATTGAAGCTTCCGACATGATCCTGATGCCGGACGACAGCACTGCCGTTCTCGACCCGTTCACCGAAGACCCAACCCTGATCATCGTCTGCGACGTGATCGAGCCTTCGACCATGCAAGGCTACGACCGCGACCCACGTGCGATCGCCAAGCGTGCCGAGGAATACCTGAAGTCGACCGGTATTGGCGACACCGTATTCGTAGGCCCAGAGCCAGAATTCTTCATCTTTGATTCGGTCAAGTTCAAGTCCGACATCTCCGGTTCCATGTTCAAGATCTTCTCCGAGCAAGGTTCGTGGATGTCCGACCAGGACGTGGAAGGCGGCAACAAAGGCCACCGTCCAGGTATCAAAGGTGGCTACTTCCCAGTTCCGCCGTTCGACCACGACCACGAAATCCGTACCTCCATGTGCAACGCCATGGAAGAAATGGGCCTGGTCATTGAAGTTCACCACCACGAAGTGGCGACTGCCGGCCAGAACGAAATCGGCGTGAAGTTCAACACCCTGGTTGCCAAGGCTGACGAAGTTCAGACCCTGAAGTACTGCGTACACAACGTGGCTGATGCCTACGGCCGTACCGCTACCTTCATGCCTAAGCCTCTGTACGGCGATAACGGTTCGGGTATGCACGTTCACCTGTCCATCGCTAAAGAAGGCAAGAACACCTTCGCTGGCGAAGGTTATGCCGGCCTGTCCGACACTGCCCTGTACTTCATCGGCGGTATCATCAAGCACGGTAAGGCCCTGAACGGCTTCACCAACCCGTCGACCAACTCCTACAAGCGTCTGGTCCCAGGTTTCGAAGCTCCGGTAATGCTGGCCTACTCGGCTCGCAACCGTTCCGCCTCGATCCGTATTCCTTACGTGTCCAGCCCTCGCGCTCGCCGTATCGAAGCCCGCTTCCCGGATCCAGCAGCCAACCCATACCTGGCCTTCGCTGCCCTGGTAATGGCGGGCCTGGACGGTATCCAGAACAAGATCCACCCTGGCGATGCCGCCGACAAAAACTTGTACGACCTGCCGCCTGAAGAGGCCAAAGAGATCCCACAAGTGTGCGGCAGCCTGAAAGAAGCCCTGGAAGAGCTGGACAAGGGCCGTGCGTTCCTGACCAAAGGCGGCGTATTCAGCGACGACTTCATCGATGCCTACATCGAGCTGAAAAGCGAAGAAGAAATCAAAGTACGCACCTTCGTACACCCACTGGAATACGAGCTGTACTACAGCTGCTAATCCAGTAGCGCTACTTGACGTAGCGTGACAAGAAAGGCCTCCTTCGGGAGGTCTTTTTTTTGCCCAGGCATTTTGAACCCTATAAAAGAGGGCTGGCGCCCTCCCATCAGGAGATCACCGTTGAAACGTCGACTCTTAGTTGCCCTGTTATTCGCGAGCGCCAGTGCCCAGGCTGCGCCGCCTACGCTGGAACCCCTGCTCAACAGCATTGCCGAACGCCTGCAGATCGCCGAACAGGTCGCCCTGAGCAAATGGGACAGCCACAAGCCCGTGGAGGACAAGACGCGCGAACAAGAGGTGATCGCCAGCGTTGCCGCCCAAGCGCCGGGCTACAAACTGAGCCCTGCCGCCGCCGAGCAGTTTTTCTCGGCACAGATCGAGGCCAACAAACTGGTGCAATACACCCTGCTGTCCGACTGGCAGTTCCAGGGCAAGGCGCCCGACGACCCACGCCCGGACCTGGTGAAGCAGATTCGCCCCCGCCTCGACGAATTGCAGAAACGCCTGCTCCAGCAACTGGCGGACTTCACCCCGCAACGCACCGACCCTCAGTGCCCGCAGTGGTTGGCACAGGCCGTCCACGAGCCGCTGAACGAGCCGATGCAACAACTGGCGATGATCCGCGCCACTGCCGAGCTGTGCATCCACAAAGGCTAGAACCTGCAAACCCCATCAAAATGTGGGAGCTGGCTTGCCTGCGATAGCGTCGGTACATTCAAGACCGCTATCGCAGGCNNNNCCTACGCCCTCCCCCCCCCCCCCCCCCCCCCCCCCCCCCCCCCCCCCCCCCCCCCCAGCTCCCACACTTACCCAGTCTCGCGGTCAACTCATCGCCAACCTTCACTTCCTGAACAACCTTCACAAAACCGCACTATATTGGTGCGATAGGCTGCACCCTTCCCATCGACTCAGCCCATTTTGGTTCGAAACTTCCCGAGCAAGCTGGCAGAACGCCACAGTTTCGCGCCTAAAACCCCCATTTCAGGGGTTTCGCGCTTCTTTTCGGAGCCTTGGTTTGGTTTTTGCATTTTCCTTGTATCAGCGTGTGCCCGAAGCCCGCGCCTTGCTCCAAAAGAGGTCCTGATGACCATCAGCGATGCACTGCACCGTTTGCTACTCGATAACCTGACCACCGCGACCATCCTGCTCAATGACGATTTGCGTCTGGAGTACATGAACCCGGCGGCGGAGATGCTCCTGGCCATCAGCGGCCAGCGCAGCCATGGGCAGTTCATCAGCGAATTGTTCACCGAGTCGGCCGAAGCCCTGAGCTCGTTGCGCCAGGCAGTGGAGCAGGCACACCCCTTTACCAAGCGTGAGGCGATGCTCACGGCGCTCACCGGCCAGACCCTGACCGTCGACTACGCCGTGACCCCGATCCTGAGCAACGGCGCGACCCTGCTGCTGCTTGAGGTACACCCCCGCGACCGCCTGCTGCGTATCACCAAGGAAGAAGCCCAGCTGTCCAAGCAGGAAACCAGCAAGATGCTGGTGCGCGGCCTGGCCCATGAGATCAAGAACCCCCTGGGCGGGATTCGCGGCGCGGCGCAATTGCTGGCCCGCGAGCTGCCCGACGAGAATCTCAAGGACTACACCAACGTCATCATCGAAGAAGCCGACCGCCTGCGTAACCTGGTGGACCGCATGCTCGGTTCCAACAAGTTGCCGTCGCTGGCGATGACCAACGTGCACGAGGTGCTGGAGCGCGTCTGCCAATTGGTCGAGGCCGAAAGCCAGGGCTGCATCACCTTGGTGCGCGACTATGACCCGAGCATTCCCGACGTCTTGATCGACCGCGAACAGATGATCCAGGCGGTGCTCAACATCGTGCGCAACGCCATGCAGGCCATCAGCAGCCAGAACGAGCTGCGCCTGGGCCGCATCAGCCTGCGCACCCGCGCCCTGCGCCAGTTCACCATCGGCCATGTGCGCCATCGCCTGGTGACCAAGGTCGAGATCATCGACAACGGCCCGGGCATTCCTGCGGAACTTCAGGAAACCATCTTCTTTCCCATGGTCAGCGGCCGCCCGGATGGCACCGGGCTGGGCCTGGCCATTACCCAGAACATCATCAGCCAGCACCAGGGTCTGATCGAATGTGAGAGCCATCCTGGCCACACCACTTTCTCGATCTTTCTGCCTCTGGAACAAGGAGCCCCATCGACATGAGCCGTAGTGAAACTGTCTGGATCGTCGATGACGACCGTTCTATCCGCTGGGTCCTCGAGAAAGCCTTGCAACAGGAAGGCATGACCACCCAGAGCTTCGACAGCGCCGATGGGGTGATGAGCCGCCTGGCCCGTCAGCAGCCGGATGTGATCATCTCGGATATCCGCATGCCCGGCGCCAGTGGCCTGGACTTGCTGGCCCGCATTCGCGAGCAGCACCCGCGCCTGCCGGTGATCATCATGACCGCGCACTCGGACCTGGACAGCGCTGTCGCGTCCTACCAGGGCGGCGCCTTTGAATACCTGCCCAAGCCGTTCGACGTGGACGAGGCGGTGGCGCTGGTCAAGCGCGCCAACCAGCACGCCCAGGAACAGCAGAGCCAGGAAGCCCCACCCACCCTGACCCGCACCCCGGAAATCATCGGTGAAGCGCCGGCGATGCAGGAAGTGTTTCGCGCCATTGGGCGTTTGAGCCACTCCAACATCACCGTGCTGATCAACGGCGAGTCGGGCACCGGTAAAGAACTGGTGGCCCACGCCCTGCACCGCCACAGCCCACGTGCGGCCTCGCCGTTCATCGCGCTGAACATGGCGGCCATTCCCAAGGACTTGATGGAGTCCGAGCTGTTCGGCCATGAAAAAGGCGCCTTCACCGGCGCGGCCAACCTGCGTCGCGGCCGTTTTGAACAGGCCGATGGCGGCACCTTGTTCCTCGACGAAATCGGCGACATGCCTGCCGACACCCAGACGCGCCTGCTGCGTGTACTGGCCGACGGCGAGTTCTATCGCGTCGGCGGGCACACGCCGGTCAAGGTGGACGTGCGCATCATCGCCGCGACCCACCAGAACCTGGAAACCCTGGTGCACGCCGGCAAGTTCCGTGAGGACTTGTTCCACCGCCTCAACGTGATCCGCATCCATATTCCGCGCATGTCGGACCGTCGCGAAGACATCCCGACCCTCGCCCGCCACTTCCTCAGCCGCGCCGCCCAGGAGCTGGCCGTGGAGCCGAAGCTGCTGAAAAGCGAGACCGAGGAGTACCTGAAGAACCTGCCATGGCCGGGCAACGTGCGCCAGCTGGAGAACACTTGCCGCTGGATCACGGTGATGGCGTCCGGGCGCGAAGTGCACATCAGTGACCTGCCGCCCGAGCTGCTGAGCCTGCCGCAGGATTCGGCACCGGTGACCAACTGGGAGCAGGCCCTGCGCCAATGGGCCGACCAGGCCCTGGCACGCGGCCAGTCGAACCTGCTGGACAGCGCCGTGCCGGCGTTCGAGCGGATCATGATCGAAACCGCGCTCAAGCACACCGCAGGTCGCCGCCGCGACGCCGCCGTGCTGCTGGGCTGGGGTCGCAACACCTTGACGCGCAAGATCAAGGAGTTGGGGATGAAGGTTGATGGTGGTGACGATGACGAGGGCGATGAAGCCTGAACCCCATTTCTGAATCGCTGAAAATCTAATGTGGGAGCCGGGCTTGCCCGCGATGGCGGTGTGTCAGTCACCGAATATGTCGACTGAAATACCGCCATCGCAGGCAAGCCAGCTCCCACAGTTGTTTTGTGTTGGACCGAATACCGTGCACCGCTTCAATGCACCATGAACTAGCATCGGGCACGGATCCAATGCCTGAAACTTCAGCCTTGCTGAAAAGAATCCAAAGACCAAAAACACCAAAGCCCCGTATTCCGGGGCTTTGCGCTTTCTGTAGAAATTTTTTGGCACAACTCGGCCACTCTGGCACGCGCCCTGCAATAACCCTTGTACAACCCAGTTTCGGGGACCTTGGTACAGGCAGGCCGAGAATCCCCTCTTTACACCCGGGGTGCTTGATGCGAACCGCGTCGCGCTCCACACCGCTTTGGGGAACCTCGGTACAGGCAGGCCGTGGATTCCCTCTTTAACACCGAAGCCTTGAAGGCTTCACCCCGTTTTGGGAGCCCTGGTACAGGCAGGCCGGGAACTCCCTTCTTTACACCCGGGGCTTATGTGGCACAGCGCCCATAGCCCCAGCCCGTTTCGGGAACCTTGGTACAGGCAGGCCGGGGATTCCCTCTTTTATTGCTCCTGGAGATGGATCTCCAGCCGCCAGCGGCCATCGACCTTCTCCCCCCTCCACTCTCCACGCAACGGCCGGGCCGCCACCAAGTTCAGCAGCAGGCCGCCATCGGTCTTGCGCACGCGCCAGTTCACATCCTTGTCATTGACCTTGAGTTGCCCGCTGGCCGCCTTGCCCTGGGCGTCGAACAGCAAGGCCACGGTGCCGTCGATAGGCTCGCCGTGCAGCTTGGGTTCGCTGTTGAACCACACCACCACGCCATCCGCCGCCGTCTCCACCTGCTGCAGTTCGACGGGGTCGGGCGTGGTCAGGCGGCCGATCATCAAGCCGATCATCAGCCCCACAATCGCCAAAGAGCCCATCACCCGCGGCAATAGCTTCGGTCTTGGATCGTCTTCAGGGGTAGAATGCAGCGCATCTTTACCTTCGGAGCCGTGCATGTTTCACGTCATCCTTTTTCAACCAGAAATTCCGCCGAACACCGGCAACGTTATCAGGCTGTGCGCCAACAGTGGCTGCCACCTGCATTTGATCGAGCCCCTGGGCTTCGACATGGACGACAAGCGCCTGCGCCGCGCCGGGCTGGACTACCACGAGTACGCCACCCTCCAGCGCCATGCCGACCTGGCCAGTTGCCTGGAAAGCCTGGGGCAGCCACGGCTGTTCGCGTTCACCACCAAGGGCTCGCAGCCGTTCCATGATGTCAGCTTTGCCGAAGGCGACGCCTTCCTCTTCGGGCCTGAAAGCCGTGGCCTGCCGGCCGAGGTACTGGACGCCCTGCCCGACGGCCATCGCCTGCGCTTGCCGATGCGCGAGGGCTGCCGCAGCCTGAACCTGTCCAACACCGTGGCGGTTGCCGTCTACGAGGGCTGGCGCCAACTGGGCTTCAAATAACACACATCACCCTTTGTAGGAGCCGGCTTGCCGGCGATGGCGACCTTGAATAGTGCATCGACTTCAAGGGCCTCATCGCCGGCAAGCCGGCTCCTACAGGGCATAAAAAAAGCGCCGGTTATGGCGCTTTTTTACATCGTCGGCTTACTGAACCGTCGACGAACCTTCCTGTTGCATGCGCTGCAGCTCTTGAGCGTACAGGGCATCGAAGTTCACCGGAGCCAGCATCAGCGCAGGGAACGAGCCGCGGGTGACCAGGCTGTCCAGGGTCTCACGGGCATACGGGAACAGGATGTTCGGGCAGAACGCGCCCAGGGTGTGGCTCATGGACGCTTCGTCCAGGCCCTGGATCAGGAAGATACCAGCCTGTTGCACTTCAGCGATGAAGGCCACTTCTTCGCCGTTCTTGACGGTCACCGACAGGGTCAGCACGACTTCATGGAAGTCACCTTCCAGGGCTTTCTGACGGGTGTTCAGGTCCAGCGCAACGCTTGGGGTCCATTCCTGACGGAAGATCGCCGGGCTTTTCGGCGCTTCGAACGACAGGTCACGCACGTAGATCCGCTGCAGCGAAAACTGTGGGCCTTGAGCTTCTGCTGCTTCGGTGTTCTGTTGGTCAGTCATCGCAGATCCTTCTTGATCTTGGGGTCTTTTAGGGTTTAGGAGTCAGACGAGCAGCAGCGCATCGAGTTTACCGGCTCGCTCCAGGGCGAACAGGTCGTCGCAACCACCGATGTGCCTGGCGCCAATCCAGATCTGCGGCACGGACGTGCGCCCCGCCTTCTGGGCCATTTCGGCACGCACCTGGGGTTTGCCATCGACCTTGATCTCTTCGAAGGCAACGCCCTTTTTCTCAAGCAGGGCCTTGGCCCGCATGCAGTAAGGGCACCAATCGCTGGAATACACGACAACCTGGCTCATATCACTTCACCAGCGGCAGGTTATCGGCGCGCCAGCTGCTGATACCACCAGACAGTTTGGCGGCGGTGAAACCGGTCTTGAGCATTTCGCGGGCGTGGGTGCCGGCGTGCTGGCCTTGGGCATCGACCAGGATGATGGTCTTGGCCTTGTGCTTTTCAAGCTCGGCCAGGCGCGCGATCAGCTTGTCCTGTGGAATGTTCAGGGCACCGACGATATGGCCGGTGGCGAATTCCTTGGCCGGACGGATATCCACGACAACGGCCTCATCCTTGTTGACCAGCGCGGTCAGCTCCGCCGTGCTCAGGCTGCGGCCACCGCGGCTCAATTCATGAGCGATCAGCAGCGCCAGCAGGATGACGAAGGCACCCACGAGCAGGTAGTGGGCAGTGGCAAATGCAATCAGGTGATCAACCATCAAGGAGGTTCCAGGGCGTTAAAATGGCGGTAAGTATACACAGCCGTCAGGGGGGGCCAACCCCCGTAAAGCGGTGACGTCGTCGGAACTTCGCTTTAAACTGCCACTCCCTTTTCAATTGTCTTCCTTTATTACCGCCGCGAGAGGATCTATGACTACTACGCCTAAACCTTTGGTCCTGATAATTCTCGATGGCTTTGGACACAGTGAAAGCCACCACGACAACGCCGTGTACTCGGCCAACAAGCCGGTACTGGACCGCCTGACCGCCACCGTACCCAACGGTTTGATCTCCGGTTCCGGCATGGACGTGGGCCTGCCGGACGGCCAGATGGGCAACTCGGAAGTCGGCCACATGAACCTCGGCGCCGGACGAGTGGTATACCAAGACTTCACCCGCGTGACCAAAGCGATCCGCGACGGCGAGTTCTTCGAGAACCCGACCATCTGCGCGGCGGTGGATAAAGCAGTTGCAGCGGGCAAGGCCGTGCACTTCATGGGCCTGCTGTCCGACGGCGGCGTTCACAGCCACCAGGACCACCTGGTCGCCATGGCCGAACTGGCCTTCAAGCGCGGCGCCGACAAGATCTACCTGCACGCCTTCCTCGACGGTCGCGACACGCCGCCAAAAAGCGCGCAATCGTCCATCGAACTGCTGGACGCCACGTTCGCCGCGCTGGGCAAAGGCCGCATCGCCAGCCTGGTCGGCCGCTACTTCGCTATGGACCGCGACAACCGCTGGGACCGCGTGTCCCAGGCCTACAACCTGATCGTCAATGGCCAGGCCGAATTCAACGCCGCCACCGCCCAGCAAGGCCTGGAAGCTGCCTACGCCCGTGGCGAGAGCGATGAGTTCGTCAAAGCCACCACCATCGGCGAGCCGGTAAAGGTCGAAGATGGCGACGCCGTGGTGTTCATGAACTTCCGCGCCGACCGCGCCCGCGAGCTGAGCCATGTGTTTGTCGATGACGGTTTCAAGGACTTCGAGCGCTCGCGCCAGCCGAAAGTCGAGTTCGTGATGCTCACCCAATACGCCGCCAACATCCCGGCCCCGTCGGCGTTTGCCCCGGGCAGTCTGGAAAACGTACTGGGCGACTACCTGGCGAAAAACGGCAAGACCCAGCTGCGCATCGCCGAAACCGAGAAATACGCCCACGTGACCTTTTTCTTCTCCGGCGGGCGCGAAGAACCGTTCCCGGGCGAAGAGCGCATCCTGATCCCGTCGCCAAAAGTCGCCACCTACGACCTGCAGCCGGAAATGAGCGCGCCGGAAGTGACTGACAAGATCGTCGACGCCATCGACAACCAGCGTTATGACGTGATTGTGGTCAACTACGCCAACGGCGACATGGTGGGCCATAGCGGCAACCTTGAAGCTGCGGTCAAGGCCGTAGAATGCCTGGACACGTGCGTCGGCCGTATCGTCGATGCCCTGGAAAAAGTCGGCGGCGAAGCGCTGATCACCGCCGACCACGGCAACTGCGAGCAGATGTCCGACGAATCCACCGGCCAGGCCCACACGGCTCACACCACCGAGCCAGTACCGTTCATCTATGTCGGCAAACGTGATTTGAAAGTGCGCGAAGGCGGCGTGCTGGCAGATGTGGCGCCGACCATGCTGAAGCTGATGGGCCTGGAGAAGCCGGCCGAGATGACGGGGACTTCGATCCTGGTTTAACCCTCACAAGCGCCGCGAGCCTCTGTGGGAGCTGGCTTGCCTGCGATAGCGTCAACTCGGTACCACTGAAACACCGAGGTGTCCGCATCGCTGGCAAGCCAGCGCCTACAGAGGATGAGCGCCGTTCGGCACCTATCTTGCGGCCCAGCCCGAATTGGGCATTTTTTTTGCCGCGCTTGGCGGGCATACTAGGCCGTCCTTTTCCCTGGTGTCGCCCGCCTTTATGCTTCGCGCCTTGATTACCCTCTCTCTTGTCTGCCTGCTCCAACCGGCGTTTGCCGACGAGCGCGCACAAACCCAACAACAGTTGGACGCTACGCGTCAGGACATTACCGAGCTGAAAAAGCTGCTCGGCAAACTCCAGGAAGAGAAATCCGGGGTACAAAAAGACCTGCGCGGCACGGAAACCGAGATGGGCAAGCTGGAGAAGCAGGTCCAGGAGCTACAAAAAGAACTAAAGAAGAGCGAGTCGGAACTGGAGCGACTCGACGCTGAGAAAAAAAAACTCCAGAGCGCACGCGTTGAACAGCAACGCCTGATCGCAATCCAGGCCCGTGCAGCGTACCAGAGCGGCCGCCAGGAATACCTCAAGCTGCTGCTCAACCAGCAGAACCCGGAAAAATTCGCCCGTACCCTCACCTATTACGACTACCTGAGCCAGGCACGCCTGGCGCAATTGAAGGGTTTTAACGAAACCCTGCGCCAACTGGCCAACGTCGAGCAGGAAATCGCTGACCAGCAGTCGCAACTGCTGGATCAGAAAACCGCCCTCGACACCCAGCGCGATCAGCTCGACAAAGTGCGCAAGGAACGCCAGCTGGCCCTGGCCAAGCTCAACGACGACGTAAAAGCCCGCGACGCCAAGCTGCAGGCTCGCGAGCAAGACCAGGCCGACCTGGCCAAAGTGCTCAAGACCATCGAAGAAACCCTGGCTCGCCAGGCACGCGAGGCCGAAGAAGCGCGGCAAAAAGCGCTGATCGCCCAGCAGGAAGCCGAAAAAAAGCGCCAGCGTGAGGCCGAGCTGGCAGCCAACTCGGACGCCCCGGCGCCCCGCAAACCGGCACATGCAGCGCCCGGCCCGCTGGTTTCAAGCAGCGGCGAGTCCTTCGGCGGCCCTTTTGCTTCAGCTCGCGGCAAACTTCCATGGCCAGTTGATGGTCGATTACTGGCACGCTTTGGTGAAACCCGTGGCGATGACACCCGAGCCAAGTGGGACGGCGTGATGATCAGCGCCGCTGCCGGCAGCCAGGTTCATGCGGTGCACGGTGGGCGCGTGGTGTTTGCCGATTGGCTGCGCGGGGCCGGTTTGTTGGTGATTCTTGACCACGGTAATGGCTATTTGAGCCTTTACGGCCACAATCAGACTTTACTCAAGTCGGCAGGTGATGTTGTAAAAGCCGGTGAATCCATCTCCACTGTGGGTAACAGTGGTGGCCAGGACACCCCGGCGCTGTACTTCGCTATTCGTCAGCAGGGTCGCCCGAGCGATCCTGCACAATGGTGCCGTTCCCAAGGATAGGGCCGCATCTACATTAGGAGTTCGTTCGACATGCTGCATTTGTCCCGCCTCACTTCGCTGGCCCTGACGATCGCCCTCGTGATCGGCGCGCCTCTGGCTTTCGCCGACCAGGCCGCACCGGCTGCGCCTGCCGCCACGGCTGCGACCACCAAGGCGCCGCTGCCGCTGGACGAGTTGCGCACCTTCGCCGAGGTCATGGACCGGATCAAGGCAGCCTATGTCGACCCTGTAGATGACAAGACCCTGCTGGAAAACGCCATCAAGGGCATGCTCAGCAACCTTGACCCGCACTCCGCCTACCTGGGGCCTGAAGACTTCGCCGAGTTGCAGGAAAGCACCAGCGGCGAATTCGGTGGCCTGGGCATTGAAGTGGGCTCCGAAGACGGCAACATCAAAGTCGTCTCGCCGATCGATGACACCCCGGCGTCCAAGGCGGGCATCCAGGCCGGCGACTTCATCGTCAAGATCAACGGCCAGCCGACCCGTGGCCAGACCATGACCGAAGCCGTCGACAAGATGCGCGGCAAGATCGGCCAGAAAATCACCCTGACCCTGGTTCGCGACGGCGGCAACCCGTTTGACGTGACCCTTGCCCGCGCAACCATCACGGTCAAGAGCGTGAAGAGCCAGCTGCTGGAGTCGGGCTACGGCTACATCCGCATCACCCAGTTCCAGGTCAAGACCGGCGACGAAGTGGCCAAGGCCCTGGCCAAGCTGCGCAAGGACAACGGCAAGAAGCTCAACGGCATCGTGCTCGACCTGCGTAACAACCCAGGCGGCGTGCTGCAGGCCGCGGTGGAAGTGGTCGACCACTTCATCACCAAAGGCCTGATCGTGTACACCAAGGGCCGTATCGCCAATTCCGAGCTGCGCTTCTCGGCCACCGGCAATGACCTCAGTGAAGGCGTGCCACTGGCCGTGCTGATCAACGGCGGCAGCGCCTCGGCTTCGGAAATCGTTGCCGGCGCCCTGCAAGACCAGAAACGCGGCGTATTGATGGGCACCACCAGCTTCGGTAAAGGCTCGGTACAAACCGTGTTGCCGCTGAACAACGATCGCGCGCTGAAGATCACCACAGCGCTGTACTACACGCCGAACGGTCGCTCGATCCAGGCCCAGGGCATCGTCCCGGACATCGAAGTGCGCAAGGCCAAGATCACCAACGAGGCCGACAGCGAGTTCTACAAAGAAGCCGACCTGCAAGGCCACTTGGGCAATGGCAACGGCGGCGCCGACCAGCCGACCGGCAGCGGTACCAAAGCCAAGCCGATGCCGCAGGACGATGACTACCAACTGGCCCAGGCGCTGAGCCTGCTCAAGGGCTTGAGCATCACCCGCAGCCGTTGATATGCGTTTTGCCCTGATCATCGCTGTGCTGTGCAGCCTGGCCGGAGTCGCCCATGCGACCCCGGCCGGCGAGCCTCACAAAGCCTACCTCACCCTGATCATCGACGACCTGGGGCAGAACCTGCCCCGGGATCGGCGCGTGCTGGCCCTGCCTGGGCCGGTGACCACGGCGATCATGCCCGACACACCCCACGCCGCCGAATTTGCCCGCGAAGCGCACAAGGCCGGCAAGATCGTGATCCTGCACATGCCCATGGACCCGGCTACCGGCCCGTTCGCCTGGCACCCCGACCTGCCCATCGAAGAGCTTGGCAAACGCCTGGACGCCGCGTTCAAGGCAGTGCCCTACACCGCTGGCATCAACAACCACATGGGCAGCCGCATGACTGCGCAACCCGAGGCGATGGCGTGGTTGATGGCCGAGCTGCAACGGCGCAACAAGTTCTTTGTCGACAGCCGTACCAGCGCGCAGACCGTCGCGGCCGCCGAGGCCCAGAAAATTGGCCTGGCGCACGTCTCACGGGACGTGTTCCTGGATGACGAACGCACGGAAGCAGCGATCACCACGCAACTGCAGACGGCTATCAAGCTGGCCCACAAACAGGGTTCAGCCGTCATGATCGGCCATCCCTACCCCCAGACCCTCGCAGTGCTGGAGCGTGAGCTGCCCAAACTCAAGGACCAGGGCGTTGACTGGATCGACATCAAGTTAATGATCAGCGTGCGCAGCAACCAGGCGATGGCGGCACATGGAAAAAACGGCACCTACCTTCCGGCGCGTAGATAGATACCACTCGGCGACACCCGCCCTGCTCGATAGTTGAGGCTTCAATCAACTGGAGAGCCCTCCATGAAGCCTCTGCAATTCAACGACCTGCTCATCAGCTTCACCAGCGAGTTTCTGCCCCTGTGGAATGACAAAGGGTCGAATGCGCACAATGCCGTCAGCCTTTGGCGGCCCAGCGCAACATCCGACGCGCTGAGCTCGTTCTTCTCCCTGGGGGATGTTGCGGTCGGTCATTACCGCAATATCAATCAGAACAAAGTCGTCGCGCTGGTCAGCGATGCCAACAAAACCGACGGCACCGCCCTGCGTCCGCCAGTCGATTACCAACTGGTATGGCATGACGAGGGAACCGGTGCGCGAAACAATGCGTCCATCTGGCGCCCACTGCCGCCCGAAGGCTACGTGGCGATGGGGCTGGTGTTCGGGGTCGATTACGACAAGCCTTCACGTCACGCCGTGCGTTGTATCAGGGAAGACCTGGTGATAGCGGCTCAAGCAGGCGATCTGATCTGGAACGACAAAGGCAGCGGTTCCACCAACGACTTGAGCCTCTGGTCGACCGCCCTTCCTGACGCCCCCACCGGCGAACTCTACCTGGCGCCGGGTACATTCATCGGCACAGACAGTTATGCCAAGACGGGCCTTGCCGCCTATTCGCTGCGCCTGGCGCTCACTGCGCAGCTCAGCGACTTACCACCGCCGCCCGCGCTCCTCGGGCATGAAAGCCCTGCGCAGGAAGAAAGCACCTACGCGCCTCAAGTGTGCGAACTGCCGTGGTTCTGCGTAAAAGACCCGGAGCTGACCGCGATTGAACAGCTCGAGTCGTCGCCGAGTTATCGGCTGGAGCGTATCGATCGGCACTTGCTCGCAGGGTTTGGGCATAACACCGATGCAACCAGCCAGCCGTTCATGTGGACAGCCACCAAAGGTGAGCTGGGTGGGAATGTAAAAGCATTGGCAGCCAACACCAGCGTGGAACTTGGCAAGGAATGGCCTGCTGGCGAGCATGTCTTTGAATTGAGTTTTTCGGCGCATCTGGGTCGAGAGTTCACCCATACACTGCGCTCGGCAAAAGGCTGGAGCCATGCAGCGCCACTGGAAATCATCACGTACGTGCCGCCGAAAAAAGCCGTTGCGGCTTACCTTCTGCACAGTGAGTATCGCTTGCTGCGTCAGGATGGCAGCCAGGTATCAGGCACCGTCAGCTACACCAATGGCGACCATGTGTACATGAGCGAATCCTCCAACGTTGAGCCAATGCCCGAAGAGGTAACGCCACCGATTGAGATGCCTCAGGCAGTGCCGGAGCTAGAGGTAACGGGCCATGATCTGATCGACAACCCCCTCGCCCCGTAACTGATCGAGCGCCGCCTGCAGCTTCGCGACCAGGTCATCCGGCACGTCTTTGTTCAGCGCGAGGTACAACTGGGCACTGTTGAAACGCAACACGGTTTTCAGTTCGGTCACCCCAACCTGACGGGCCAGGTAACGGCCTGCCGGATCACCGGTAGCCCACAGGTCGATCTGACCGTCCACCAGCTTTTGCGCGTTGTCCTGGTCGCGCAGTGCGACGATCGGGTTGAGGCCCTGCTTTTCCAGGGTCTCGGCGATAGCGTCACCTTTATAGGCGCCAATCTTGTAGCGGCGGGCGTGCTCCAGGTCCGCCAGCTGGATCTTGCTGTCGGCCTTGGCCAACATCACCCAATCGTCCGGGCCAATGGGGCCGACCCATTTGAACAGGGCTTCACGGTCCGGCAGGCGGGCCATCACGAACACGCCGTAACCCGGTTTTTCCAAGGCGAGCTTATAGATTCGCTCCCAAGGGAAGCGCAGGGTGAGGTTGTAGGAAACGCCGGCGCGCTTGAAGGTCTCGCGCACGATGTCCACGGCGATGCCTTCGATGTTCTCTTCCTTGGCGAAGTTCTTGCCGTTTTTCGCCATGTTGTAAGGCGGGAAGTTTTCCGTCAGCAACACCAGGGCGGCGTCAGACGGTTCTTCGGCATGGGCTGAACCCGCCAAAAGCAGGGAGGTACTGGCGAGGGCAAGCAGCAGGTGTTTGAACATGAAGGTTACCGAAATCCATGGCAAGCGCAGAGAGTGCCCCGCGCCTGCCATGGTGTCCAGCAGCGTTTAGCGAACGACGATACCGCGTGCCGCCATGTAGGCCTTGGCCTCGGGCACGGTGTATTCGCCAAAGTGGAAAATGCTCGCAGCCAGTACGGCGCTGGCATGGCCTTCGGTCACGCCGTCGGCCAGGTGCTGCAGGTTGCCGACGCCACCGGAGGCGATCACCGGGATGCCCAGCGCGTCGCTGATGGCGCGGGTCACGCCCAGGTCGAAGCCGTTTTTCATGCCGTCCTGGTCCATGCTGGTCAGCAGGATTTCACCGGCGCCCAAACCTTCCATCTTCATCGCCCACTCCACCGCGTCCAGGCCGGTCGGCTTGCGACCGCCGTGGGTGAAGATCTCCCAGCGCGGGGTTTCGCCCGGGCCGGAAACCTTCTTGGCGTCAATGGCAACGACGATGCATTGGGAGCCGAAGTGCTGCGCGGCTTCGCCGACAAACTCCGGGTTGAATACTGCCGCCGTGTTGATCGAGACCTTGTCCGCGCCGGCATTGAGCAGGTTGCGGATGTCTTGCACGGTGCGCACGCCACCGCCCACGGTCAGCGGAATGAAGACCTGGCTGGCCATGCGCTCCACGGTATGCAGCGTGGTGTCGCGACCGTCGACGCTGGCGGTGATGTCGAGAAAGGTAATCTCGTCGGCACCTTGCTCATCGTAGCGACGGGCGATTTCCACCGGGTCACCGGCATCGCGGATATTCTCGAACTTGACGCCCTTGACCACGCGACCGTTGTCGACGTCCAGGCAAGGGATGATGCGTTTGGCCAGCGCCATGGTCAGTCCTCAGCCGTTGTAGGCGTCGCAGTAAGCCTGGGCTTCGGCGACGTCCAGGGTGCCTTCGTAGATCGCGCGGCCGGTGATGGCGCCGATGATGCCGGGCGCCTTGGCGTCCAGCAGCGACTTGATGTCACCCAAGTTGTGAATACCACCGGAAGCGATCACCGGAATCCTGGTCGCGGCCGCCAGGGCAGCGGTGAACGGTACGTTGCAGCCCTGCATCATGCCGTCTTTGGCGATGTCGGTATAAACGATGGCCGAGACGCCATCGGCTTCGAACTGCTTGGCCAGGTCGATCACCTGCACGGTGCTGATCTCAGCCCAGCCGTCGGTGGCGACAAAACCGTCCTTGGCGTCCAGGCCAACGATGACCTTGCCCGGAAACGCGCGGCAGGCTTCGGCGACGAAGGCCGGGTCTTTGACCGCCTTGGTGCCGATGATCACGTAGCTCACGCCCGCCTTGACGTAGTGTTCGATGGTTTCCAGGGAGCGGATACCGCCGCCGATCTGGATCGGCAGGTTCGGGTAGCGCTTGGCGATAGCGGTGACCACTTCGCCATTGACTGGCTGGCCTTCGAAGGCGCCGTTCAAGTCCACCAGATGCAGGCGACGGCAGCCCCCTTCTACCCATTTGGCAGCCATGCTCACCGGGTCATCGGAGAACACGGTGGAATCTTCCATGCGGCCTTGGCGCAGGCGTACACAAGCGCCGTCCTTGAGATCGATAGCGGGGATAATCAGCATCTGGCAAACCTTATTCGATATTCAGCAATGCTTGGGAAATCAGGGTTTCTCAAGCGACCACAGGTCGCTTTCGATGCTTTCGAACCTTTCTTTAAGGAGCGTCTGCGTGTCGAAAATCGCCCTGTTGTAATAGTGCGGCGCAACTTCGGTGGTAAACAGCTCAAGAATCTCGGCGACCTCGAACGAGCCCAGGCTGAGCTCGAAGCGGTCTTCCATGAAGCGCTTGATCTTCTGCGTAGCCTCACGCTCCTGTTCGGGCGTGAGGTTCAGGATCGGCAGCTTCGGCTTCCTGGCCATCTACCAGCGACCGTCCCAAGCCGCGAAGTTCTGCAGCAATTGCAGGCCATGGGTATGGCTCTTCTCCGGGTGGAACTGCACGGCAAAGCGCGAACCTTCGGCCAGTGCGGCGGCAAAATCGACGCCGTAATGCCCGCCACCCACTACCTGGCGCGGGTTACCGGCGGCGATGTAGTAGCTGTGCACGAAGTAGAAACGCGCCAGGTCTGGAATGTCGTGCCACAGCGGGTGATCCACTGTCTGGCTGACTTCGTTCCAGCCCATGTGTGGGACTTTCAGGTGGGCGCCGTCTTCGTGCAGGTCCTTGCCGAAGAACTTCACCTGGCCCGGGAACAGGCCGATGCAGTCGACGCCGTCGTTCTCTTCACTGCGATCGAGCAAGGCTTGCATGCCCACGCAGATGCCGAGGAACGGACGGTCCTGGCTGACTTCGCGCACCAGGCTGTCAAAGCCCAGGCGGCGGATCTCGGCCATGCAATCGCGAATCGCGCCAACGCCGGGGAATACCACCCGGTCGGCTTCGCGAATCACGTTGGCATCGCTGGTGATCAGCACCTTGCCGGCACCTACGTGCTCGAGGGCCTTGGCCACCGAGTGCAGGTTACCCATGCCGTAATCGATAACCGCGACCGTCTGCATTACAGGACGCCCTTGGTCGAAGGCATTTGCCCGGCCATGCGCTCATCCAGCTCCACAGCCATGCGCAGCGCGCGGCCGAAAGCCTTGAACACGGTTTCGATCTGGTGGTGGGTGTTGGTGCCGCGCAGGTTGTCGATGTGCAGGCTGACGAGTGCGTGGTTGACGAAACCCTGGAAGAATTCCTGGAACAGGTCGACGTCGAAGCCGCCCACGGTGGCGCGGGTGTAGGGCACGTGCATCTGCAGGCCTGGGCGGCCGGAGAAGTCGATGACCACACGCGACAGCGCTTCGTCCAGCGGGACATAGGCGTGGCCGTAACGGCGGATGCCTTTCTTGTCGCCGATAGCCTTGGCAAACGCCTGGCCGAGGGTGATGCCCACGTCTTCCACCGTGTGGTGGTCGTCGATGTGCAGGTCGCCCTTGCTGACGATATCCAGGTCGATCAGCCCGTGACGGGCGATCTGGTCCAGCATGTGCTCAAGAAAAGGTACACCGATATCAAATCGGGCCTTTCCGGTGCCATCCAGGTTGATCGAGGCTTTGATCTGGGTTTCCAGAGTGTCGCGCTCGACGGACGCCTTACGTTCGGCCATCACCAGCTCCGCAAAATCATTGGGCGAAAAAGGCAGCCATTATAGGGGCGCGGGCGCCAAACAGAAACATCGAAGGGGATAAGACTGACGAGTTGAAGCGAGGAATGTCGGGGATAGACATGTGCGTACAACCCCCAACAGGTACAACCTGACCCCGTAGGAGCCGGCTTGCCGGCGATGGCGTCCGTGAGGTCAATGACAATCTCGCGAATGCATCGCCGGCAAGCCGGCTCCTACAGGGGTTTACATCAGTGGAACAGTACGGCGGTTTTCTGCAGGGTGACCCACACGCCCCACGCCAACGGGATACCTACCACCAGCCAGGCCGCAATGGCCAATGGCACGCTGCCGGATGCGGCTTTCCACTCCAGGGAGGTAGTGGCATCCGCGCCTTTGTCGTGGCCCAGCGCCTGTTCGGCGGCCAGTTCGGCGTCGGTCATGAAGTACTTGTCGGCCACTGGGCGAACCAGCAGGTTGCAGAGGAAGCCCAGCACCAGCAGGCCTGCCAGGATGTACAGGGTGATGTCGTAGGCGGCGGCGCGTTCAACGCCGATGCTCAGTTGATATTCACGCAGGTAGTTCACCAGCACCGGGCCCAGTACGCCCGCAGCAGCCCAGGCCGTCAGCAGGCGGCCGTGGATCGCGCCCACCATCTGGGTGCCGAACAGGTCGGCCAGGTAAGCCGGAACGGTCGCAAAACCACCGCCGTACATCGACAGGATGATGCAGAACGCCGCCACGAACAGCGCCACGTTGCCCAGGTGCCCCAGGTTCGGGATCAGCGCGTACAGGGCAAAGCCCAGGGCGAAGAACACGAAATAGGTGTTTTTACGGCCCAGGTAGTCGGAGAACGACGCCCAGAAGAACCGGCCACCGATGTTGAACAGGCTCAACAGACCGGTGAAGCCCGCCGCGATCGCCGCGATGGACGCCAGTTGACCGGCGTCCAGCTGGCCGAACGGCACATCCACGCCCAGCAGCTTGCCGCCGAACACTTCCTGCAGCAGGGGCGAGGCCATGCCGAGGATACCGATACCGGCGGAAACGTTCAGGCACAGCACCAGCCATACCAGGCGGAACTGCGGGGTTTTCCAGGCCACGTTCACGTGGACGTGGCGGTGGGTGATCATCGCGTTGCTGGCTTTTTTCGCCGGAGCGGTCCAGCCCTCAGGCTTCCAGCCAGTCGGCGGAACACGGTAGGACAACGCGCCACCGATCATGAACACGAAGTAGATCGCAGCCATCACCAGAAAGCTCTGCCAAACGCCGACGCTGGTTGGCGTTGCGAAGTGGCCCATCAGCGCTGCCGCCAGGGGAGCACCGACCATCGCACCGCCGCCGAAGCCCATGATCGCCATGCCAGTGGCCATGCCGCGCTTGTCCGGGAACCACTTGATCAGGGTCGACACCGGCGAAATGTAGCCCAGGCCCAGACCGATACCGCCAATGACGCCGGAGCCGATCCACATCAGCCAGATCTGGTGGGTGTAGATACCCAGCGCCGAGATCAACAGGCCGCCACACCAGCACAGCGCCGATACAACGCCCGCCTTGCGTGGCCCGGCATGTTCCAGCCAGCCGCCCCAGATCGCTGCCGAGCAGCCCAGGAAGATGAAGAACAGGGTGTAGATCCAGCCCAGCATGGAGATGGGCCAGTCGCATTGGGACGAGAAGACTTGCGCGATGAAGCTCATGTCCGGCGCACAGGCGACCGGCGCAGTAATGCCCAGTGCCTTGGACAGCGGCAGCCAGAACACCGAGAAGCCATAGGCCATGCCGATGCACAGGTGAATGGCCAGGGCGGCCGGTGGAACCAGCCAGCGGTTGAAGCCCGGCTTGGCGATGATGCGCTCCTTGGACAGGAACGCAGGCTGTGCGGCAGTATGGCCTGCCGCAGTGCTAGTGCTCATTGGTGTTTCCCCCAGTTATTAGTATGTGTCCGTCAGGCGCTCTCTCCCTCGACCTTGCACGCAAAGCGTTGGCCGTTGTTGTTGAGTAAAGCTCCTTTTAAACGCGACGCTATGTCGCAGACGACAGACGAACCTGCGCAGATTAGCACCAGTGGATGACAGAAAAACCAAACTGATATCACCTTTTTCGGGAAATCTGTTTTGTTTGACGCCAGAATCCCGTTCCCCGGGCGCTGGATACAATGTAACGATCCGGGCACTGACGTGAGCCGTCGGGCGTTATACTCTGCGGCTAAATTTTGAATTCGACATACAAGGACTCGCCCATGAAAGCGTTCGGCAAAATCCTGGGTCTGGTACTTCTCGGGCTGTTGCTGATCATTGTGGCCCTGGGCTTTGCCCTGACCCACCTCTTCGATCCCAACGACTACAAAGACGAGATTCGCCAGATTGCCCGCGACAAGGCCCACATCGAGCTGACGCTCAATGGCGATATCGGCTGGAGCCTGTTCCCCTGGCTGGGCCTGGAGTTGCATGAAGCCAGCGTGGCGACCATGACCAACCCGACCCAACCGTTCGCCGACCTGCAGATGCTCGGCCTGTCCGTGCGCGTGCTGCCGCTGTTGCGCCGCGAAGTGCAGATGAGCGACGTCCGCGTAGAGGGCCTGAACCTGCGCCTGAGCCGCGACAAGCAAGGCCACGGCAACTGGGAAGACATCGGCAAGAACGTGACCGAGACCACCGCCGGCGCGCCCACGCCTGCTGAGAAACCTGCCGAAGCCGAGCCGGAGAAACCGCCGAAGCCGATCCGCCTGGACATCGACAGCCTGACCATCAACAACGCCCGCGTTGAATACAACGATGAGCAGACCGGCAAGCAATACAGCGCCGAAAGCATCCAGTTGAGCGCCGGCGCCGTACACGAAGGCGCCAGCATCCCGCTGAAGCTCACCGCCTTCCTGGGCACCAACCAGCCGCTGATGCGCGTCAAGACCGAGCTGAACGGCAACTTGCGCATCCAGCGAGCCCTCAAGCGCTACCAGTTCGAAGACATGAAGCTCAGCGGCGAAGCCACCGGCGAGCCTCTGCAAGGCAAGACTGTGACCTTCTCCACCCAGGGCCAGTTGCTGGTAGACCTGGCGGCCAACATTGCCGAATGGACCAACCTCAAGCTGTCGGCCAACCAGCTGCGCGCCTTGGGCGAAGTGAAGGTCAATGACCTGAACAAAACCCCGCAAGTGAGTGGCGCCCTGTCCATTGCCCAGTTCGACCTGGCCAAGTTCCTCGACAGCATCGGCCACCCGCTACCGGCCATGGCCGAAGGCAGCCTGAGCAAAGTCGAACTGGTCAGCCGCCTCAAGGGCACGCCCACCAGCGTGGCCCTGGAAGACTTGAACCTTAAGCTCGATGGCAGCACCTTCACCGGCCGCGTCGCTGTGGATGATTTCGCCAAGCAGTCCCTGCGCGTGCAACTCAAGGGCGACACCTTCAACGCCGACAACTACCTGCCGGCCAAGTCCGAGTCCGCCAAGGGCGCCAGCGCCGCACGCCAGGCCGAAGTGCAGAACAGTGAAGCCGGCGCCATGGCGGCCGGTGGCACCACACCGTTGCCAGACGCACCGACCAAAGGCGCCTGGAGCACTGACAAGCTGCTGCCCCTGACACGCTTGCGCACCCTGGATGTGAACGCCGATTTGTCCTTCGGCCAGCTGACCCTGAGCAAACTGCCGATCCAGAACGCCGCACTGAAAGCCTCCGGCATCGATGGTCAGCTCAAGCTCGACACCCTCAGTGGCGGGCTCTATAACGGCACCTTCCAGGCCAACGGTTCGCTCGATGTACGCCAGGACATTCCGGTACTCGCGCTGCAAAGCCATATCAAGCAAGTGCCGGTTGAACGCATCCTGCAGGCCCAAGGGCAGAACCCGCCGGTGAAGGGCCAGATCACCCTCGACAGCAACCTGACCGGCCGTGGCAACAGCCAGAAGGCACTGATCGACAGCCTCAACGGTACGGCAAGCTTTGTGATCAACAACGGCGTGCTGCTCAACGCCAACCTTGAACAGCAACTGTGCACGGGCATCGCCCTGCTCAACCGCAAGACATTGAGCACCACGCCGCAAGGCAAGGACACCCCGTTCCAGGAATTGCGCGGCAACCTGACGTTCCGCAATGGCGTGGCCAACAACCCGGACCTGAAAGTCCGCATCCCTGGCCTGACTGTCAACGGCAACGGCGACGTCGACCTGCGCGTGCTGGGCATGGACTACCGCGTTGGCATCATCGTCGAAGGCGACCAGCGCGACGTGCCAGACCCGGCTTGCCAGGTAGGCTCCAACTTCCAGAACATCGAAGTGCCGCTGCGCTGCCGCGGCCCGCTGGAACTGGGCGCCAAGGCTTGCCGACTGGACAAGGACGGCTTGACGCAGGTCGCCATCAAGGCCGCGGGCAACAAGCTCAGCGACAAGCTGGAAGAGAAGCTCGACAAGGTCAACCCGCAACTTAAAGACGCTTTGAAGGGCCTGTTCAAGCGATGAGAAACGAGCAGTTTTCAACGGCGGTGCTGGACTGGTACGACCGCCACGGTCGCCATGACCTGCCCTGGCAACAGGGCATCACGCCCTACCGGGTGTGGGTCTCGGAGATCATGCTGCAACAGACCCAGGTGAGCACCGTGCTCAATTACTTCGACCGTTTCATGGCCTCGCTGCCGACGGTCGAAGCCCTGGCTGCCGCGCCGGAAGATGAAGTGCTGCACCTGTGGACCGGCCTGGGTTACTACACCCGGGCGCGCAACCTGCAGAAGACCGCCAAGATCGTGGTGGCCGAGTACGGCGGCGAGTTTCCCAAGAACGTCGAGAAGCTTACCGAGCTGCCTGGCATCGGCCTGTCCACGGCAGGCGCGATCGCCAGCCTGAGCATGGGCCTGCGGGCGCCGATCCTCGACGGCAACGTCAAGCGCGTGCTGGCGCGCTTTACGGCGCAGGAGGGTTACCCAGGCGAGCCGAAGGTGGCCAAGCAGCTGTGGGCCACCGCAGAGCGCTTCACGCCCCATGATCGCGTCAACGCCTACACCCAGGCGATGATGGACATGGGCGCCACTCTCTGCACCCGCAGCAAGCCCAGCTGCCTGCTGTGCCCGCTGGAAAAAGGCTGCGAAGCCCACATGCTCGGCCTGGAGACGCGCTACCCGATCCCCAAGCCGCGCAAGACCATCCCGCAAAAACGCACACTGATGCCGATGCTGGCCAATGCCGAGGGCGCGATCCTGCTTTACCGTCGCCCGTCCACCGGCCTGTGGGGCGGCCTGTGGAGTTTACCGGAGCTGGATGACCTGCAAGACCTGGAACACCTCGCCCACCAGCACGCGCTGGAACTGGGCACGCAACAGGAACTGCCGGGGCTCATCCACACCTTCAGCCACTTCCAGCTGGCCATCGAGCCCTGGCTGGTGCGGGTGGAGGAAAGCGCCCATCACGTGGCCGAGGCCGACTGGCTCTGGTATAACCTCGCCACCCCGCCGCGCCTGGGCCTTGCCGCCCCGGTGAAAAAACTGCTGAAGCGCGCGGCCGATGTATTGAATGCAGGAGAGTCGTCATGACCCGCACCGTAATGTGCCGCAAGTACAAAGAAGAATTGCCAGGCCTGGAACGCCCTCCGTATCCGGGCGCCAAGGGCCAGGATGTGTTCGATCACGTCTCCGCCCAGGCGTGGGCCGACTGGCTGAAACACCAGACCCTGCTGATCAACGAAAAACGCCTGAACATGATGAATGCCGAAGATCGTAAATATCTGGCAGGCGAGATGGACAAGTTCTTTTCCGGCGAAGATTACGCCAAGGCCGATGGCTACGTTCCACCTGCTCAATAATTGATCAAAAACCGGGGTCAGCACGTAAGCGACGGTAATAATTAAATATTTTTCGAAAACTTGCTTGACGACCCCCTGAAAAACCCGTTTAATGCGCCCCGTTGCCCAGATAGCTCAGTCGGTAGAGCAGGGGATTGAAAATCCCCGTGTCGGCGGTTCGATTCCGTCTCTGGGCACCACCTTCAGCTTTCAGGTGGTGTAAACATCACGTGAAAGCACACAGAAAACCCGCCTAGTGCGGGTTTTTTGTTGCCTGCGATTTGCTGCCATTCAATGGCACAACCTATGCCGCCGAATAGTGGCGTCGTGATATGATTCAAAATATGCCAAGGCCGGCGAGTCACACTATGCGGATGCATCCCCTCCTGTAACCGTCAGCCACTGCATATTATTCGCGAAGGCAAAACGACGGGTTTAGACATTTTCATGCCTCCCCCCTCCCTTCAAAAAGCTGCAGCCCTTCGCGAACCCACTTCGAAGCCTCTCGACGCCATAAACACGGAAGAGTTATGTCCACCATCAACGAATTGAAAGACAAAATCGACACCAAGACCCTCAACATGGTCTTGCTGTCAGTAGCCACGGCGGGCCTCTACCTACTTCTCTGGTTGTACAAAAGCAATCTGATTCTTAGCGAAACCACAAAAACCCGGGTAGTCGACAACACCTACATCATCTGGCTCGCGGTGTGTCTTGGCATGGGTGGTGCGCTCTCCGGAACGGATAACGTGTTGCTGAGTGCTATTGCGTTGATTCTGCTCATCGCCTCCAACGTGATGTACATCGTGTGGGCATTCAAGGCTAAAAACGCACTGTCTGAATACGCCCTCAGCGAACATAAAATCGACCTGCGGATGAACGCGCTCTACACCTTCTTCCTGAATATTTTCTACATCAACTACTGCATCAACGACCTGCCGGAAGAACAGAGAAAGCAAAATATTCTGCGCGGCCACACCCAACAGGCTTAAGACTTCACAGGGCGCGGGTCTGCGCCCGGCACGCCGTCTCAAGGAGCCCGAGATGAAGCGCACACCCCCACACCTCACAATGGCATTGACACTGCTCGCATCGCTGTTTTGCCTTGGCACTGCTCACGCAGCCAATGAAGAGCTGGCCCAAGAGGTGAAGGAGAGCATGCAGGAGACGTGGGACAAGGACACGTCACCCGGTGAAAACAAGATCAAAGACCTGACCTTGATCAGCAGGGGCAAAAACAAATATCGCGGTTTGGTTGAGGTCGATGGCCCGGACGGTCACGAGACCTTGAGCGTGGATGTCATGGTCGACGAAGACAATTTAATTTGGGAAATCGCCGACTGACACCTGCGCAACCCCACACCAATTGTTTCACAACACCCAGGGATACGCGGCCCGACGTATCACTTACCCGTTTGGGCACATGGAGAGAAAAAATGGCATACACATCAATTATTTTCAAAAACCCGAACACAGGCGCTATGAAAGAAGCTCCTGTAGGTTTTTCGTGGACAACCTTCTTTTTCGGTTGTTTCCCGGCACTGTTTCGCGGCGACCTGAAATACGGCCTGATTCAGTTCGTGATTGCAATGTTCACGATGGGGCTGAGCAATATCGTGTTTGCCTTCCTCTACAACACGTTCTACATCAAGGATCTGATTGGCCAAGGCTTCCAGGCACAATCCATTGGCAGTGGCGATTTCAACTTCGCCTCGGCGAAAATCGGCATGCAGATCCCCGTGCTCCCAGCGGCCTGATCCATAGCCGAGCGGCGCACGCGCCAACAAAAAAGCCTGTTTATCACAGGCTTTTTTGTTGGCCGAAATTTCAAACCGCGATGATCAACACCGCTCAATGCCACGCGCCTACTTGAGTAAGAACACCATCAGCGGATTGTCATTGAGCCGGCCCTCGAAGTTCGGCGCCTGCTGCTCCATTGGCGTCCCGCTCAACAGTGCGGCCTCCTTGCGCGACACAATGACCCACGATGGCCGAGGCAGCGTCGCCAGCTTCTCAAGCTCAGTACGCCCGACAAACAGCGGCTGCTCATCGTGATCCAGGTTCATCATGTAGCGCACCGCCCAGGTGTCTCGACCCAAGTCGACAAACACCAACGGCCCGGGTGTCGATACGCGAAGCGCTTCGACCTGGCCGACAAACTGTCGCGTATCGAATTGCAGGTCCTTGGACGGCTCTACCACTGTCACCAACAACAACCATTGCGCCGCCAGTGCGATCAGGCTGAGCCACACCAACCGGCCTACCTGCCGCCACGCAATCAACGCCGCGACTTGCAGGACCACCAACACCCCAATCAGCAGCGGCAACGAAACGTCAGGCCAGTAACCATGCTTCTGCCACCCATGACGGCAGATAAACACCACAACCACGCACAACGCCGGTAGCGCGGCGACAAGCCATTCATAGCATCGGCGCACGCCAATCAACCAGCCTTGCGCCTGGAGCAGCCCATAGGCGGCGACAGCGGCAAACATCGGGACCATCGGCAGGATGTAGTAGGCGCGCTTGAAGTGCGGCACCGACAGCCCGAGCAGAATCATCAGGCCGCAAGCGCCGAGGCGCAGCATCAGTTGCAGATCATTATTTGCCCACCGCTCAGGCCAACGATGACGCAGCGCAATCAACGTGGCCAACGCCAGCGGCACTACCGGGAAATAGCGATACAGGCTCAGTTGGAAGTAGAAGTAGAACGGCTCGCCAATTTCATCCAGGCGCCCTCCTACCTGCATCTTGTACACGGCATCGGCAAAGGCATCGCCGCCACTGATGCGCGCCAGCTTCATCAAGGCCCACCAACACGCCGCGAGCAAAGCCAAACCGACGACCCCGTGGATCAACACCTGCTTGACCCGCTCCCCGGGCTTGCCCAACGCCCAGTACACACACACCACGCCGCAAACCTCGATCAACCCCAACGGCCCGCGAATCGCAAACGCCAGGACAAACAGCGGGAACACCGCCAACTGCCTCAAGCGCGAACCCAGGCGCTCACCACTGTGCAGCAGGTAGAAACTGCCCACACACAGCAGCGCGACCATCTGATCCAGACACACCGAGCGCGATTTTTCGAGCAGTTGAGTCGTGAGCAACGTCAACAAGACGGTGAGCAGCGCCCAAGGGCGACCGGACGGCGCCAGCAAGCGATAGATCAGAGCAACCACGCCCGCCGAAGCGAGTGCCGTGGGCAGCACGTTCGCCAAGTGGTTAGGTGCGCCAAACAGGCGGGCAAATACAAAGCTGAAGAAGGTCGCGGCGCCGGGATAGTCCGCGTAGGGCTGGCCGTAGGTGGTGGGGAAAAGGCTCGCGCCATGGCGAAACATTTCCTGCAGGAACAGCGCCCAGCGCCCGTCAAACCCTTGGGGCTGCTGGTCCCAGATGCCCAGGGTAAACAGCAACAAAGCAATCAGGAAAATGCCCAGAGACTCCAGGCGAAAGCGGTTGCGGTGGTCCATCGGCTGTCCTTTCAGGTTGGGTGCGCTGACGCATGTTGCCGATGGCAACCCTGAATAACGCCTGAACAAACCCGAACAATTGCGGGTTTACCGACCTGCGGGCCACACGAGCATCGGAATCAACCGGATGTAGAGTAGCTCTCCCACCAGCTCAACGAGGGTTTGCAGGATCACCACCGTTGCGGCCACCCCACGCACGTCCTCGGGCAAGGCCAACGCCAGCGGCAACACCACCAGCGAGTTGCGAGTGGACGCGCTGAACGTCACCGCCCGCGCCGTCGTCGCAGGCAGTGCAAACAGTCGCGAAGCCAGCACCCCCATCAACGGCGCCAGCAGCAAGAAACCGATGTACACCGGGACCACTGGCAACAACAGGGCGATATCCCGCACCACCGAGGTGATCTGCGAGCCAATCACCACAAACAACACAAACGCCATGGCCGGTACCGGCAGCCAGGCCCAGGCGTCGTTCCACGCATTGATAACCCTGGATCGCCGCGCCAGGGACGTGGTCAGCACCGCCAACACCATGGGCACCACAATGAGCAGCAGAAACGCCTCGACAAATGGCCCGACCGCCACCACCACCTCCGATTCCGCCCCCAGCATGAAACCCAGGTACACCGGCAACAGCAGCAGTTGCAGCAGCAACAGCACCGGCGTCGCCGCCAACATCAATCGCGAATCGCCCTTGCCGATATGGGTGAACACCACCACGTAGTCGATACACGGCGTGAGCAACACCAGCAAAGCCCCGACCAGCAGCGCCGGGCGCTCCACGAGCCCACGGGTCAGTACCCAGACCAGCAACGGCACAAGAATGAAGTTGGCCAGCAACAGGGCGGATATGAAGCGCTTGTTACTCAACCCTTCGCGCAAATCGAGAAAGGGGATCTGCAGGAACATGGCGTACATCAACAGGGCGATAGCCGGCGTGGCCAGCATGCCGAGACCATGGGCCACAGAAGGGACAAGCAGGCCGAACAGGACGGCCAGGAAGACGGTGGCGAAGTAGACGGGGATCTGATTGCGCTCGAGGGTGTCGCGGGTCATTGGCTGACTCTGCTGGATCGAAAGAACATCAGCCTAAGCATCCAACAGGTCGAGGTCGAGCAACGTCCATTTTTTTGCGCAAAGACTCCGCCAAATTTGCTAATTTCGGGAACTGATAAAAAGCGCGCGGGCCTTCAAACCCACATCGAAAGCGTACATACCGAGCCGCCCTATGAATCTGCCAGCCCAACCTGCCCCCGAAACATTTCGCGAGCCCGCTGCCGATGGTCACCTCCTTGGTGGTTTCACATGGCGCCATGTCCGCACAGACATGACGCGCCCCGTCGTGATCATCAACGCCGCCACCTCCGTGCGTTGCCGCCACTACTCACGCTTCGCGGACTACCTATTTGCCAACGGCTTTGACGTCATCACGTTCGACTACCGTGGCATCGGCGAATCACGGGCCGGCTCGCTGCGGCGGTTCAAGGCGTCATGGTCGGATTGGGGCGTGCTGGATTTCGAGGCGATGCTTCAGCGCGCGAAGCGGGAGTTTCCCGGGCAGCCGATTGATGTGGTCGCTCACAGCTTTGGCGGGTGCGCCGCGGGGCTGGGCGCCTCGGGGGCGGTGATTCGGCGGATCGTGACAGTGGGCGCGCAGTTCGCCTACTGGCGCGACTACCAGGCGAGCGGGCGCTGGAAAATGTTCGGCAAGTGGCATGTGGTGATGCCACTGGTGACAGCCGTGTGCGGCTACTTTCCCGGCAAGCGCATGGGCTGGCTGGAAGACACACCAGCCGGCGTGGTACGGGACTGGAGCACGCCAACGCCCACCTATGAAACGCGGCCCAGCGGGCGTGCCTTGGGCGACCTGCCCTTCGCCCGGGTGAAGGCACAGGTACTGGCGATCAGCATCACCGACGACCCATTCGGAACGGTGGCGGCTGTCGACCGCTTGCTGGGGTATTTCAAGAACAGCGAACGAACTCACCTGCGCATCGCCCCGCAGGACATTGGCGAAAAAGAGGTCGGGCATTTCGCGTTTTTCCGCAGCCAGTATCAGGACCGTTTGTGGCCGATCGCACTGGCGTGGTTGCAACAGGGTGAGCTGGCGCACGGCACGCCCGGGCGCCGGGTGACGGAACGCATCTAGAAGCCCTTGGGATTTAGGCCAACCTGCGCTTCAATACACCACCCAGATCCAGACTCAGGACGTTGAGCCCATGGCCTCGCCGAACAAGCAGCAAAAACGCGCCCACCGGGCAAAGGCCAAGGCCAAGCAGAACCGCACCCAACGCGCCGTCGCGACCAAGCCGGATGCCTTTGCCGGCGATGACAGCCGCATTGACCTTGAGTCGGTGGATTTGACCGAGTTGTTCGTAGAGATGCGCACCGCCAGCGAGATCAGCCAGCAGGCACTGTGCGCCGCATTCTTGTCCCACCCGTTGCTGGCCGTGGTGTTGGAGCAGGAGGGCGAAGAGGAGGCCACCGATTTCATTCTGGCGGCGTTGATCGAGTACCGGCAGTGGGCCACCGACACCGAGGATGAAGCCGCGGCGCTGGCATGGATTGAGTCGCCGCAGTTCCAGGCGGACTACGTCGCAGCCTCCCAGGCCCTGACACAACCCTAACCCTGTAGGAGCCGGACTTGCCGGCGATAGGGCCCTTGAGGACGCCATCGCCGGCAAGCCGGCTCCTACAGTGAGGTGTCAATTAAGTACCGCAGCACCCACGCGCTGGGCCTTGCGACGGCTCGCCACAATCAGCCCCGCCGCCACCACCAACACGCTCAAAATCCCGGTCGCGATGATCTCGACCCGGTGCGCTTCCTGGAACAGCATGATGGTCAGCGTGCCCACGATGAACACCATCACCGCGTAGGTCAGGCCTGGGAACAGCCACATTTTGAAGACAATCTTCTCACCGGCCGCCGTGCGCTTCTGGCGCATGCGCAGTTGCGAGACCGCGATCACCAGGTACACCAGCAGCGCGATGGCGCCGGAGCTGGCCAGCAGGAATTCAAACACTGCAGCAGGCGCCACGTAGTTGGCGAATACCGCCAGGAACGCTGCACCGGTCGACAGCAGAACCGCCCAGTAAGGCGTGCCGCTCTTGTTGGTGCGCTTGGCGACGGCCGGGGCGTCACCGCGACGACCCAAAGAGAACAGCATGCGCGAGGCGGTGTACAACGCCGAGTTAAGGCAGCTGGTCACGGCCACCAGGACCACCAGGTCGACAATCAACTTGGCATTCGGGATGCCCATGCGTTCCAGCACAGTCTGGTAGGAACCCACGGCTGCCAGGGTCGGATCGTTCCATGGCACCAGGGACACCACGATGAAGATCGACAGCAGGTAGAACAAACCAATCCGCCAGATCACCGAGTTGGTGGCCTTGGTGATTTGCTGGCCCGGGTTCTTCGACTCGGCGGCCGCGATGGTCACAATCTCGGTGCCCATGAAGGAGAACATGGTGGTCAGGATGGCGGCCAATACCGCGCCCATGCCGTTTGGCATGAAGCCTTGGGTGTCGAACAGGTGCGAAACGCCGCTGACCTGGCTGGTTGGCAGGAAGCCGAAAATCGCGGCCAGGCCGAGAATCACGAAGCCTACGATTGCCACGACCTTGATCAGTGCAAACCAGAACTCGAACTCGCCGTAGTTCTTCACGCTGAACAGGTTGGTGGCCGTCAGCAACAAGGTAATGACCAGGGTAAACACCCAGATGGCCACATCAGGAAACCAGGCATGCAGGATGGTTGCAGCGGCGTTGGCTTCCAATGGAATCACCAACACCCAGAACCACCAGTACAGCCAGCCTATGGTGAAACCGGCCCAGTGACCGATCGCGCGGTCGGCATAAGTAGAGAACGAACCGGTGTCGGGAGACGCCACGGCCATTTCGGCCAGCATGCGCATCACCAGCACCACCAGGGTGCCCGCTGCGGCGTACGCCAGCAGTACGGCGGGCCCGGCGGCAGCAATCGCGTGGCCGGAGCCGACAAACAAACCGGCACCAATAACGCCGGCAATCGACAGCATGGTGACGTGACGCGGTTTGAGCCCCTGTTCGAGGTCATTGGAGCTTTGCGTACTACTCATTGACACACCTTTGCGAGGAATTGCGAAAACGGTCCGCCCGGCCTGCAGTCTTTCTCGTGAAAAGAATCCAACAGGGCGTTCTTTATTTTTTACGCAAGATTTGCGCCAAAATGTTACAGAGCCGCGATTGACGCGGGCTGCAGCGCACTTCAACAGCAATCGCAAGTCATTGAGAACAATGGCATTCCGCTATAGCGTTACCGTGCGACCCACTTTAAAGACGAACGAGCGCACCAAAAACACACACAAAAAGTACGTGACGCCCCATAAAAGGGCTGATACGTACCGTTTGCCCGGTTAACCCTTCCAACACCCGTCCAAAGCTGGCACCATCGCGCCCTTTTTTACGCGAAACCTGCGGGTTTTCGGGTTCAAACGGCTGTTTGGTTGTTGATGGCGCGACACGCTGCTGTGCCGATGCGACACCCTGCCGCAGACCACCCGCTTACCGTCCGCAGCGCTGTTGGCTGTCATCCAAACGCTATGCTAGCTTGGCGCCTCGCCAGGAAGGCGGCCCAACAGCGAAGAACGCAACGAACACATTGAGGACCCCACATGGCTGAGGCCACGCCCGCGCTTGAAATCCGCAACTTGCATAAACGCTATGGTGAGCTGGAGGTACTTAAAGGTATCTCGCTGACCGCTCGCGACGGCGACGTGATCTCGATCCTGGGTTCCTCCGGTTCCGGCAAGTCCACCTTCCTGCGCTGCATCAACCTGCTGGAAAACCCGCACCAGGGCCAGATCCTGGTGGCCGGCGAAGAACTCAAGCTCAAGGCCGCCAAGAACGGCGAGTTGATGGCCGCCGACGGCAAACAGATCAACCGCCTGCGCAGCGAAATCGGTTTTGTGTTTCAAAACTTTAACCTGTGGCCGCACATGAGCATCCTCGACAACATCATCGAGGCCCCTCGCCGTGTGCTCGGCCAGAGCAAGGCCGAAGCCATTGAAGTCGCCGAAGCCCTGCTGGCCAAGGTCGGCATCGCCGACAAGCGCCACGCCTACCCCGCGCAATTGTCCGGCGGCCAGCAACAACGGGCGGCCATCGCACGCACCCTGGCGATGCAGCCCAAGGTCATCCTGTTTGACGAGCCCACTTCCGCCCTTGACCCGGAAATGGTCCAGGAAGTACTTAATGTGATCCGCGCGCTGGCCGAAGAAGGCCGCACCATGCTGCTGGTCACCCATGAGATGGGCTTTGCCCGCCAGGTTTCCAGCGAGGTGGTGTTCCTGCACCAGGGCCTGGTCGAAGAGCAAGGATCGCCACAGCAGGTGTTTGAAAACCCGCTTTCGGCGCGCTGCAAACAATTCATGTCCAGCAACCGCTAACGGAGCAACATGCATGCAGAACTATAAAAAATTCCTTCTGGCCGCGGCCGTCTCGATGGCGTTCAGCGCCACGGCCATGGCAGAAACCTTGAAAATGGGGATCGAAGCGGCCTACCCGCCGTTCAACAATAAAGACGCCAGCGGCAACGTCGTCGGCTTCGACAAAGACATCGGCGACGCCCTGTGCGCCAAGATGAAAGTCGAGAAGTGCGAAGTGTATGTGTCCGACTGGGACGGCATCATCCCGGCCCTGAACGCCAAGAAGTTCGACTTCCTGGTGTCCTCGCTGTCCATCACCGATGAGCGCAAGCAGGCCGTCGACTTCACCGACCCGTACTACTCCAACAAGCTGCAATTCATCGCGCCCAAAGCCACCGCAGACTTCAAGACCGACGCCGCTTACCTGAAGGGCAAGACCATCGGCGCCCAGCGCGCGACGCTGGCCGGCACCTACCTGGAAGACAAGCTGCCGGACACCACCGCCAAGCTGTATGACACCCAGGAAAACGCCTACCTCGACCTGACGTCCGGCCGCCTCGATGGCATCCTCGCCGACAAGTACGTGCAGTACGAATGGCTCAAGAGCAAAGACGGTTCGGCCTATGAGTTCAAAGGCGACCCGGTTGTAGAAAGCGACAAGATCGGTATCGCCGTACGCAAGGGCGACCCGCTGCGCGAGCGCCTGAACAAAGCCCTGGCAGAGATCAAGGCAGACGGCACCTACAAAAAGATCAACGACAAGTACTTCCCGTTCAGCATCGAATGATCTGAGCGACTTGCCCGACGCGCTCACCTGAGCGCGTCGGCTTTTAGCAATGCCTTGCGATATGAAAACACCATGAATTTCGACCTCTACGGATTCGGCCCGGCGCTTGCCGCTGGCGCGCTGATGACCGTCAAACTGGCGCTCACGGCCCTGTGCCTGGGGCTGGTGCTGGGCCTTGCCGGCGCCTTGGCCAAGACTTCCCCGTACAAGCCACTGCAATGGCTGGGCGGTGCCTACTCTACGATCGTTCGCGGCATTCCTGAATTGCTGTGGGTGCTGCTGATCTACTTCGGCACCGTCAACCTGATGCGCGCCCTCGGTGAGTTCTTCGGCAACCCCGACCTTTCCCTCAGTGCCTTTGCCGCCGGGGTCATCGCCCTGGGCCTGTGCTTTGGTGCCTACGCCACGGAAGTGTTCCGTGGCGCAATCCTCGCCATTCCCAAGGGCCACCGCGAAGCGGGCGTGGCATTGGGGTTGTCGAAGTTTCGCATTTTCACCCGGTTGATCATGCCGCAAATGTGGCGCATCGCCCTGCCGGGCCTGGGCAACCTGTTCATGATCCTGATGAAAGACACCGCGCTGGTCTCGGTGATCGGCCTTGAAGAAATCATGCGCCATGCGCAGATCGGCGTGACCGTCACCAAGCAACCGTTCACCTTCTTCATGGTGGCGGCCTTCATGTACCTGGGCCTCACCGTGCTGGCCATGACCGGCATGCACTTCCTCGAAAAACGCGCCGCCCGCGGCTTTGCAAGGAGCGCCCAATGAGCGGTGACTACAGCTGGCTGTCGCATTTTGACCTGGGCCTGAACTGGGCCGTGATCATCAAGTGGCTGCCCAAACTGGCCCAAGGCGCAACCCTGACCCTGGAATTGGTGGCCATTGCCGTGATCGCCGGCCTGTTGCTGGCGATTCCGTTGGGCATCGCCCGCTCTTCGCGCCGTTGGTACGTGAGCGCCCTGCCCTACGCCTACATCTTCTTCTTCCGTGGCACGCCGCTGCTGGTGCAACTGTTCCTGGTCTACTACGGCCTGGCGCAGTTCGACACCGTGCGCGAGAGCTTCATGTGGCCCTACCTGCGCGATCCGTTCTGGTGCGCCACCGCCACCATGACCCTGCACACCGCCGCCTATATCGCCGAGATCCTGCGCGGCGCCATCCAGGCCATTCCGCCGGGAGAGATCGAAGCGGCGCGCGCCCTAGGCATGTCCAAGCCCAAGACGCTGTTCTACATCATCCTGCCCCGCGCCTCGCGCATCGGCCTGCCGGCCTACAGCAACGAAGTGATCCTGATGCTCAAGGCCAGCGCCCTGGCCAGTACCGTGACGTTGCTGGAATTGACCGGCATGGCGCGGACCATCATTGCCCGCACCTACTTGCCGGTTGAGATCTTCTTCGCAGCCGGCCTGTTCTACCTGTTGATGGCCTACATCCTGGTACGTGGCTTCAAACTGCTGGAACGCTGGCTGCGCGTCGATGCCTGCCAAGGACGTTGAGGCACGCTTCCAGGCGCTGGATGCGTTTCTGATCGAGCACCAAGGGCTGTGGCGACCACGGCCCTTTACGCATCTGCACTTACCCTGGGAAACCGAGCATCCCGAGCTTGCGAGTTGGCTGCGTCAACGCTCGTTGGAGGACGCCGAAACCAGCCACAACCATCCCCATGACCTGCCCGCGCCGGTACCTTTTCCACAGCTGGCCGCTAGAGCACGCCAGCTCAGTGCTGTGGATAAGTTACCGACCCAACCCCTGGCACCCGCTCACCCTCGCTTGAACGTCGACGTTCCCGGACGCAAGTGGCAGCAGATCGAAGCGTTCGGCGGCGCCCTGACCTTTACTGACACGCCCCAACACTGGCTGGACTGGTGTGCCGGCAAAGGCCACCTCGGCCGTCGCCTGCTGCAGCCCGGCCAGCAACTGACCTGCCTGGAATACGACCCGGCGCTGATTGCTGCAGGCCAGGCCTTGAGTGATCACCATCACTTGCCCGCGACCCACACCCTGCAAGACGTCATGGCGAACGTGGCGATAAGCCCCGAGCACACCCCCGTCGCCCTGCACGCCTGCGGCGATTTGCACGTGCGGCTGTTGCAATTGGCCAGCGCCGCCGGCTGCAAACAACTGGCAGTGGCGCCTTGCTGCTACAACCGCATCGGCGCGGAGCGCTATCAAGCGCTGTCCGCTGCGGGGCGTGCTTCGGCCTTGCAGTTGTCGGTGGATGACCTGGGCCTGCCGCTGAGCGAAACCGTCACCGCAGGTGCACGGGTGCGCCAACAGCGCGATATCTCGATGGCCCGACGCCTGGGGTTCGACCACCTGCAACGCCAGCTGCGCGGGTGTGACGACTACCTGCCCACGCCCTCGCTGCCCGCCAGCTGGCTGGGCAAGCCGTTCGCCGAGTACTGCCAGGCCCTGGCAACCCTCAAGGGGTTATCCACAGGCAAGCAGGATTGGGATGCGCTGGAAGCCCACGGCTGGCAGCGCCTGGCACAGGTGCGCAACCTGGAATTGGTACGCGGGCTGTTTCGGCGCCCGCTGGAGATGTGGCTGGTGCTGGATCGGGCACTTTTTCTGAAGGAAGCGGGCTATAAGGTTGAGATAGGCACCTTCTGCGAACCGGCCCTGACCCCACGCAACCTGATGGTGCTGGCCGAGCGCGATTAAGGGGCAAATTCTTCGCGCCGCGCCCTGTGGATAACTCTGTTGATGAATTCTTTACGGAGGCTGTAGTTATAAGCGCTACAGCCCAAAAGCCCTACTGGTCATTTTTTGTTCATAAAATAAAATGCACGCAAAACAGGCAGTTGCAGCGTGTTGAGAACGGCTCCACAAAATGGCTGTTTCGTGACAGCCCCAACCAACCGATTGTGCATAAGCGTCTGGTGTTAAGCGCATAAACCGCACTTCATGCGGTTTTTTTTGGCGCCTTCAACACACGGCACAGGTCGTTGATATCGTCACACGCCAGGCTGATCGCCGGGCTGTCCAACGGGTCGGTGCCAAACGCCAGGGCTTCGCTGATCGCCGCGTCGTGATGCACTTCCATCGGGGCATTGCCCAAGCGCTGCTTAAAGGCTTCGAGCATGTCCAGGCTGAAGGCATTGTCCTCATCCAGCTGGTTGATCACGTAATGAACACGCGGCGCCTTGGCGTGTGCCAGATACGGCGCGAGCAATACCTCCATCTGGTCGAGGGTACCCAGTGAAGCGGCATCCGCCTGGGCCACGACCAGCACCACATCGGCGATGCTCAGCGCTTGATGGAAATACACGTTATTGCCGGCCTGCGTATCGATGATCAGCGTTTGCCGCTCGCTCAAGCCAAGGTCCGCGACGTGCCGCGCCAGCCAACCGGTTTCCTGCTTGAGCCAGCGGTGCAGGTTTTCCTGTTGTTGCTCGGTGGTATCACCAAAGGCAATCACTTGGCAGCCGGCAAACCCGGCTTGTTGAAGTGGGCGCCACTGGCCGTGTTGCAGACTTGTGCGACCGATCCCCGGCAACGCGGCGCTCACGCCGAAGTGATGACGCAAGGCGTTTTGCGGGTCCAGGTCCAGCGCGACCACCGATTCGCCCTGGCGCTGCAAGCCGCTGCTCAGGGCCGCCGCCAGGGTGCTGCGGCCGACGCCGCCATTGATCGACACCAATGCCACGACTTTCGGGCGCTGCGCCATCACCTGCACCGGCAGGGCGTGTTCATTGGCACTGGGAGGGGGAAACGGGGTGCCGTCGTCGACGGGAATGCTGCCAAAGAAATGCAGGCGCGCATTCAATCCTTGGGGATCTCGGGCGACATCCTTGCCTAGCAGACAGAAAATTCGATCAGTAAGGCTCATGGCCTGAACTCCACACGGCGCATCTTAAAGACGTGAGGGGTCGGCAAGAAAAACGAGGGCTTACCGCAGGTCTTTTTGTGTGCGTCTCTGTGCAAGCATTCTGTTACAGAGCCGTCAAAGTGTCATTATTTTGGTATATGGCCGCCTATTTTTTAGACAGGCGGCAAATCGTCAAATTAATGACTTACGTTGATCGGATCGTAAGGCGTTTGCAGATCCCGCTCAGGAATCTCCCAAATCAACAACTTAGGCGGTGTTTGCTTGAAAGCCGGGCTGTCGAAGTACGCCTTGGCCGCGCCAGAAAATTCACCACCGTCCTTGCTGAAATTACCCACCGGCGCATTCAGGGCCTTTTGCAGGAAGCCGACAAAGTTGGAGTTGCGCGAGAACGACGTGCCGATCAGTGCCACATTCGGCAGGCCGGCATCGCCAAACAGATCGTCGGCATTGCTGGTGGCACCGCCGGTTTCATGGGCGCTGCTCGCTGCGACTGACTCCCCTGGCGGTTGCAACTTCGGCGGCAGCCAATCCAGGCCGGCCAGGCGCACCAAGTCACCGGGACGCACCGCGAGCGGTGCCTGGGTGATGTCGAACGCCTGCTCCGGCGTGGCCTGGATGCCGCGCTGCTGGATGCGCTGCGCCAGGGCCTTCGCACCGGCGTTGGAGCCGATCTCGCTCCAGTGGGTGTCGGTGCGCAGATACGCCTCGGCGCCCAAGGGTTTCAAGGTGTCGGTCAGGTCCAGCGCCGACACGCCAGCGGCCTGCAATACACCGGTGAAATCCTCAATCCGGCTGTCGAGCACGGCCGGGCGATACAGGCCACAACGCTCGGCGGCGGCGATGCGGCTCTTGTCCGGCACCACCAGCACTTGCAGGTCGATGCCTCTGTTGGCCAGTTGCTTCTGCAAGTCGATCACGGCCTGGGCCTTGGTCTGCTCGTTGGCGCCAGCGTGGCGGTTGATGCGCAGTTCATCGCTGATAAACAGCCAGCCCGGGCACCCCTGGCGTACACGCGGCCCGGTGTCGCCAAACGCCAGCCAACTGCCGCCACGCTCAAGGTTGGCGGCCTGGATCGCCATCGGCGCCTTGGCCAGCTCCTTGGCAAAGCGATGGGTTACATCACCGTGCAGCAGCATGTCGCTGTCGACCTTGACCGGCAAAAAACTGATCGGCCCTTTGACCATCAGCCAGGCGCAGGACAACAGCCCGGCCGCCAGGAAAGGCACCAGCACCCAGGCCGCCAGCGGGCTGGTACGAACGGCCACTTCACTCGGTGGCGTCGGCGCGGTAGGAGCAGGCATGGTCGGGCGTCCTTAGAACTGAAAGTACAGAAACGGTACGGCGTCGCGGCTGGCAATCAGCGCGAACGACAACACAAACCCGGCCACCGGCCACAGCGAGGCCGCCACCACAAACCACGGCTGCGTGCCAAAGCGCTGCTCGCAGCGCACCTGCCAGATCGGCGCAATGATGCACACCAGGCCGAGCAACGCGGCCATGCCATGGGCCGGGCGCATGGCCACGGCCATCGCATCACCCAGGCCCATGCCGTGCAGGCCGAACTGGCCGGCGTACATGGTCAGCGCCGAGTGGAAGTCCGGTGCGCGGAATAGGGTCCAGGCCAGGCACACAAACAGCAGCGTGAGGATGTGCGACAACACCGGCGGAATGCTCGGCAGGCTCGACCGTGACCACGCACGGTCAACACACAGCGCCACGCCGTGGGCCGAACCCCACAGCAGGTAGTTCCAGCTGTCGCCGCCGTGCCACAACCCGGCAATCGCCATGGTCAGGAACAGGTTGCGATAGGTGCGCCACACGCCGTCACGGTTACCGCCCAGGGCGATGTACAGGTAGTCGCGCAACCAGCTGGACAACGACAGGTGCCAGCGCCGCCAGAAGTCCTGGATGCTGCTGGCCAGGTACGGCCGGTTGAAGTTTTCCGGGAAGTGGAAACCCAGCATCAGGCCCAGGCCGATGGCCATGGCGCTGTAGCCGGCGAAGTCGAAGAACAGTTGCAGCGAGTACGCCAGGCAACCGATCCAGGCGTCCACCAGGCTGGGGTTTTCCAAGTGAAAGGCGATGTCGACCAAGGGCGACAAGGTGTCGGCCACCAGCACTTTCATGCCCATGCCGATCATGAAGCGCCGTGCGCCGAGGGCAAAGTTCGGCCAGTTGAAATAACGCTGGTTCAGCTCGCGGCGAACCCAGTCGTAACGGATGATCGGGCCCGCAATCGAGTGCCCGAACATCGAAATGTAGGTGGCGTAATTGATGAAGCTACGCTCCACCGGCACCGTATGACGGTGCACGTCCACCAGGTAGGAAATGGCCTGTAGCACGATAAATGACAAGCCGGCCGGCAAGGCCACGCGTTGCCAATCAAGCGGCATGTAGCCGTACCAGGTGATCACCTCGCTCACGGTGCCCGCGACGATGTTGGCGTACTTGTACCAACACAGCACCGCCGTGTTGAACACGATCAACGCGATCAACAGGCGCACCCGGCCTTTGCCGTCCTCACGGGAGCGGTCCACCAGCAAGCCGCCGACCCACGCCACCACGGTCAACACCATGTGCAGGAACAGGAACAACGGGCTCAACCAGCCGTAGAACAACCAGCTGCCGATCAACAGGATGACGTTGCGCCAGCTCGGACGAGCCAGGGCATAAATCAACAGGAAGGCCGGCAGGAACAGCGTGAGGAATTCGAGTGAGGCAAAGACCATGGTGGGTTCGGGCCCGATCAGTTAGCGAGCGTGTCAGGCGCGAACAACAACCTGGTACCGGCAGCGGATGGCAATGCCAGCACGCTGTAGCGCTCGCCGGCCTTGAGGGTGAACGTCAATGGCTGGCCGGTTGGCGTACCCGCGCACTTGAGCTGCACCGACAGTTCCACCGGGTTGATCATGCGACGTTGCACCGAACCTTCGGCGGCTTTCTTGAACAGTTCGGCCTTTTGCGCCACGGCTTCCAGGCTGGCATCGGCGCACGCGGCATCGGCGTTGACGAAGGCCAGCGAGGCCTTCAACGCGTTGAAGTCGTCCGGTTGCTCGTGGATCACCAACTGGCGAATACCGCCTTTGGCATCGGCCACCGCGATCACCGTGGCGAACTCGCCCGGGGCCACAGTGACCGCCAGATCAGCGGTTTTGCTGCCCTGGCTCAACACACCCTTGATCGGCGCGTTGCCGCCCGACACGGGCAGGTAGTCGGAGACGAGCTTGTCGCCGCCCAGCACCAGGCTGGCCTTGGACCCGTCGGCCACCAGCTTCAACTCGCTGCTGGTGCCGTTGGCAAAACGCAGGAACGCCGAGTCTTTTTCCGGCCCGGTGGGGTACAGCGGGATGTCGGCGCTGTAGGCGCTGACGCTGGCGAGCAAGGTCGCCAGGCCCAGAGAAAGACGCTTCATCACTTGGCTCCCTTTACAGCGTCAGCCGGCAATGCCGACAGCGCGCCGCCGATGGCCTTGGCCCACTTCTGGTAGCCGTCGATGGTGAAGTGCTGGCCGTCAGTGGTGATCCACTCGCCCGGCTTGGAGAAGGTCAGCGAGTCGATGTAGGTGCACGGCGCAACGTTGGTGGCCAGGAACGACGACATCAGCTTGGTGCGCGCGTCATCCTTCTTGTACATGGTGCCGACCTTGCCCCAGGCCGGGCCGACCCACACGCACTTGGTGCCGGTTTCGCTGATGGCCTTGGTCAGGGATGTCACGCTTTTCCACGCCCAGACTTTCGGGAATTGCGGGTCCGGGTAGGACGCCATGGTGTCGCCAATGATGATCACGACGAGATCGGGCTTGTCCTTGGCGATCAGGTCCTTGACCGGCGTGGTGCTCATGGCGTTCTTGCCGAACACTTGCGGCTTGGCGCCCGGCAGGTTCTCGGCGCCGCAGTCGACTTTCTTCGGCACGATCCAGTCGGCCGCACCGGCGCCACAGGCGCCGATGGTGTGGACCTTGGCGCCTTGCGCCGTCAGGTTGGCTTGCAGCGGGTCAAGCAGGTGATCGGGAAAGCTCAAGTGGCTTTCGCCCAGTACCAGCAGGGTCAGGCCGGCAATCGCGGAAACAGGCATGGATGACTCCTATCAATCAATTCGAATACGGGGAACGGTAAGGGCTGACCGGCAGCGGCATAGGCCCACTCAGGTCTTCAAACAGGTAGCGCAGGTACGCGTTGCCGACGTACTGGCGATAATCCTGGGCGTTGTCGACACCGACTTCGCCACCCAGGTAAAAGCGCGAGCTGAGGCGGTATTCGGCGGCCGCGTTGAGGCTGTAGCCGATGCCGGTCTTGCTGCTGCTGTCGTATTTTTTGGTGGCTGCATTGTCTTGCAAGCGGCTTTCGGTCGGGAAGTAATCGGCGCCATCTTGCGCGATATGCTGCACGCCCACCGAACTTTTCAACTCGTAGCTGAAACGGTCGAAGCTCTGTGCCCAGCGAACCGGCACGGCCAGGGAGAAGAAGCGTTGCGGGCTGAAGTAGCCGCCCTGCCCATAGGTGTAGAAACCCTGGTTGTCCTTGAAGCCCATGGCCATACCGCTGACGCCCAGGGTGAGGGTGTCGGTCGGTGTGTTGCGCAGGTACCAGTAGACGCCGCTGCCCAACTCCATACGGGTGTTGTCTTCGACGTTATTGCCCAGCAACTGGTGCAACGACGCGTAGCCGTAGGCACCCACTTCCTGGTCGTCGTAGCTCAGCTCGGCACGTCCGCCGTTGGCGGTGACGCCGCCCCACTTCTTCTCGTGGACCTGGCCATCAGCGTCAGTAATCCTCGCGGTCGAACCGGCAAACGAGGTCACGCTGTCTGTCACCGGGCGCCGCGAAACGTTAACGCCATAGCGCAGGTTGCCGCCTTCGGTGAACGGTCGATTCACACTCACGCCACCCACCACGGTGTTGTAGGTAAAGCCCAACGGGCTCACACCGATATCAGCCTTGACGCCTTGCGCCGGGTCTTCAACGGCAACAGCCAGGCCGACGCCGTTTTCTCGCTTGGCTTTGTCCTCGCCAGCACCCGCGCCAAAACGCGCAGCCGAAATAGCTTTGACCGCACCCGAACTCAAGCTCACCGGCGTCGCACGCAACGCCACATTCAAGTCACCCACTGGCATGCGCGCTTCGAATGGCGTGTCCACTTCGGTGATTTTGCTCAGGCCACTTTCACCGTTGTTACTGCGCACGCTCAAGCCCTGCACCAGGTAGCCACTGCGATCACGCAACAGGCCATCGAGGGCACGGCGTGCCGGGCTCAAGGTCGGGTTGTCCAGCGCGGCAATTCGAGTCGGCGGAACAAACGGGTCGCTCAATTTGTTCGACGCTACAAAACCGTTGGCAGGGACGGCAGCGCCCGGCACAGCCACCGGTGCCGGTACCGTACTGGCCGGCGCATCGATGGGCGGCGGCACGGCGCCGCGATCCACGGCCAGGTCAGTGATCTGCCGACGCTGGCCCGGCAAGCCGACGAAGGGGTTGTAGGCCACGCCTTGGGCATCAGCCAGCGCCGAACGCGCCTGGACGCGCTGGGCGCTCTCGATGGCCAGGGCGCGGCGCAGCAACTCGGCCGCCTCGGCATTACGGCCCAGCCCCTGATAGATCTGCCCGGCAGCGGTCAGCGTTTCGGCACTGGTCGGGTCCAGGCGCAGGGCCTTGTCGGTGGCCGATTCGGCCAGGCTGCGATTACCGCCCTTCAAGGCAATGCCGGCAAGGCCCAGTTGCAGGCGAGCGTTGTTGGGGTTCTGCTGCACCAGCGGTTCGTACAGCGCCATGGCTTTCTTGCCATCGCCACCATCGGCGTACATGCGCGCCAGCACACTGATCGCCGAAGTGTCGTGAGGACGCTGCACCAGCGCCGGCGAGAGCATGTCGTAGGCAGCCACCAAGTCATTTTTCTCGCGCAGCGCATCGGCCTGCTTGACTCGGTACTGGAAGATCAGGTCTTCGTAGCGCTGGCGCCCGGCGTCGGTCAACGGCTGGCCCTGCAGGTCGCGCAGGATGTCGCCCGCTTCGGTGTAGTGGTTGGCCTTGAGCAGCACGCCCGCGTAGAGCAGCTTCTGGTCGGGTGTCGGGTTCGAGGTCTTTTCCAGCACGCCTTGCATGATCTGCAAGCCTTCTTCCGGGGCGCCCACCTCGACGTAAGCCGAAGCCAGCACCGCCAGGCGCTCGGGCTTCTTGCCGGCCAGGGAAGCGCTGCGACCGAGCAGCGCCAAGGCTTCGGGGCGCTGGCCACGGCGGGCGCTCTCGATGGCGATCTCAGTCTGTTTGTGCAGGGCGATGTCACTCGCCAGCTCATTCATGTCCGGCGTGCGCTGGGCCGCAGGAATGCGCGACAGGGTCGCGTCCGCCGCTTTCCACTCATCCAGCTCAACCGAGAGCAAGGTGCTGGTGTACAGCGCATCCGGCTGGCTGGGCTGGCTTTTGAGCAGGCCATCGATCAGGGCACGGGCGTTGCGGATTTGCCCGTCGCGCAGGTACACGCGCGCCAGGGCGAAACGTGTCCAGGGGTTTTCCGGGTCGGCGTCGAGGGCTTGCTGGTAAGCCGCCTGGGCGGCTTTCAAGTCGCCGCGCTGGTCGGCCACCTTGCCCATCTGAGTGGCGCGCAGGGCCTTGATCTTCGCACTCGAAGAGAACTTGCCACGGTCGGCCGCGGACAGCGAGTCGATCAGCTTCAAGGCTTCATCGGGCCGGCCGGATTGCGACAACACGCCGATCAGGCCACTCAGGGCATCCGGGTCGTTGGGGTTGCGCGCCAGTACTTTGCGGTAGCTGGCTTCGGAGGCGTCGAGCTGGTTGTCTTGCGCCTGGAAACCGGCCAGGGCCATGGTGGCGTCGGTCTTGCCGGGGTTCAGGCGTTCGGCCTGGGCGGCCAGGTCACGGGCCTGGCTGCTGCGGCCGGCGTTCTGTGCGTCACGGGCCTGGTTCAGCAGGCTCCAGTAGCGCACGTCATTCAAGGCTTTTTGCCAGGCGCCACCACCGGGCAGGCGCGTGGCTTGGCCGAGGTAGTTCTCTGCCTCGCTGAAACGCTGCTGCTGTTGGCGCACCACGCCCATGCCGCCGAGGGCATCGACGTCATTGGATTTTTCAGCCAGGCGCGCTGCCAGCAACGGTTCGGCGGTTTTCAGGTCGCCTTCGTCGAGGGCCTTGAACGCCTTGACCAGCTTGGGATCACGCTGCCAGCCGCCATCGCCCTTGCCTTGGGCAATGCCTTTGTTCATCAGGGCACGGATCTCAGTGTCGTCCGGATGCTTGGCCAGGAACTGCTGGAACAATGGCACCTGCTCACGGTTCGGCGCACCGAGCCAGACCAGCGCAAAACGCCAGCCTTCATCGGCGGCGCCGCCCACGTCGTTGTCGGTCGATAGGCGCTCCATCGCACGAATGCCTTCGACGCGCGAAGACGGGTTACGCGCCAAGTGCCGGGCCAGGAACAGCGCGGCGATCGAGTCATTCGAGCGCTCACGCGTGACGCGTTGCAGGCCGGCGATACCTTCGGCGGTGCCTTTGGGCGTGAACGCCAAGGCGTTGTAATACTCACGCGCAATCAAGCCTTGAGGCTGGCGCCCCTGGAAAATCTGGCGGTACAGCGCCACCGCCTGCTCGCGCTCTTCCACCGGTTCACCCAGTTCACGGGCTTGTTCCAGCAGCTTGGCGTTGGCGGGAATGTTGACGGCAATGTCTTGTTCAAGCTGTAAGGCTTGGCGCGGCAGTGGCGAAATCGCACGCAGGCGGGCCAGGTATTTCTGTGCCTCTTCCGGATGTTGCTGTTGCACCTGGACCAGGCCGATACCGTACAGCGCGTCCGGCTGCTCGGGGCTCAGGCTGAGCAGTTTCTGCCAGCTTTCCAGGGCACGCTCGGGGTTCTTCTTCGACTGCCAGTAGTTGCCCTGCTCGATCAGCAAGGCTTGTGGGTCGCTGGTTGCAGCCAGGCTGGCGCTGGACGCCAGGGTGGCCAAAATCGCAAGGGCTAGCGTGTGGCGGCGCATGCGCCCTCCCAGAATAATTTGACCGTACCGTCTTGTTCGAAACGGTACTTTTGATCGGCAAAACCTTTGCCGAACAGGCTCAGCATGTAGTCGTAATAAACCGGCTGCGCGGTATCGGGCGCGGACGGCGCCATGGCCTTGCCCAGCACGTCGTCGAGCTTCTGCTTTTGCAGCTGCGCCAGGGCGGTCTCGCCGCGTGCCTGGAAGAACACCATGGCCGACGCCGAGAACCCCAGCGGCGAGTAGCCATTGTTTTTCTCGACTTCACCGGTGAGCACATGGACCTTCTCCGGCGGCAGGCCATTGGCCGACGCCGCCGTCGCTCGCGACAGGCCACCCAGGGCCTTGAGCATCGGCGCGGCGAGCGGGTCGCTCTTGGCGGTCATGCCGGCCCACAGGTAGGCGCGGATCGCGTCGTAACTGCCCAGGTCGTCAGAGTACGGATCGACCACAAACACGCCAGTAGTGGCGCTGGTAGCGCGGTAGCCCACCCAGTTGGCGGCAAAGCCATGGGGGTTGCTGTGCGGGTCGGCCAGCATCTTCGCGTTGCTGTCGGCGACTTCATTCCAGCCGCCGTTCGGGCGCTCTTTATTGAAGCGACGCAGTTGCGCCAACACTTGATAGCTGGGGTTGAAGCGCCACAAACCGCCCGGATAGGCATAGCCCACCGGCCCCGGCAACAGCATCTTGCCCAGGCCCGGTACGCGTACGATCAGGGTCTTTTCCACATTGGCCAACACCAACTGCGCATCGGCGCGGTATTGCGGCACGTTCCAGATGCGCGCCGCTTCGAGCAACGAATAGGCGATCCACAGGTCGGCATCGCTGGCGGAGTTGGCGTCGATCACACCCCAATCGCCGTCCTTGTTCTTGCCCCACAGCCAAGCGAACAAATTGCGATTGATGTCGTTGCCGGCCATGTTGGACTTGGTCCAGGTCCACAGCTTGTCGAACCGCGCACGGTCGTTGCCCACCAGGGCAAAGAACATGGCGTAGGACTGACCCTCGGAATTGCTCTCGCTGGGGTTCAGGGACGAGTTCAGCACCCGCCCGTCTTCCTGCACAAAGCGCGTGGCGTAGTTCTGCCACAGCGGCCATTGCGCGTCACACGTCTGGGCCTGGGCAGCCCCCGCACACATCGCGGCGCCCACCACAACCCAAGCGGCTGGACGCATCATGCCAACCGCCGTTTTGCACGGGCACGCAGGGACAGGTAAATCAGGCAGGAGACAATCGCCATGCCAAGGAAGGTGAACAACAGCATCCAACCCAGGTTTTGCGACAGTTGCCATTGCACCGACTTGAACAGGCCCAGTTTGCCGACGTAGTACTGCTGGTCGGCCACCAGTGAGTCGACCTGTGTGCCTTGCACCACCGCCAGGCTGCCCTGGATGGTGTCTTTGTATTGGTCACCGCCAATCAGTACGGCGGTTGCGGCTTGCAGGCCTTCGGGCTTGGTGCTGGAGATCAGCACCACGCTGCGACCGGCCTTGAGCGGCGATTCGAAACCGGCAAACCAGGTGCTGGTGCTCAAGCTGTTGAAGCTGATGGCCGCGTTGGCCGCATGCTTGTTGGCTGCGGCGTCCGGGCTGATCCACGTGCTGACGTAGCGCGGCAGGTCAGACAGTTTGAAATGCTGCTGCGGGCCGTCGGCGGTCGCCGGCAGGTATTGCTGCCACTGCTTGAACAACGGCTGGTCGGCACCGGTGGCGATCACCAGCAGGTCTTTATCGGCAACACTTTGCACGTCCTTGGCTTGCACCACTTTGACGGCCGTCGCCGGGTAACCGGTGGACTCGCCGAAGCGACCCAGGATGGTCAGGTACGCGCTCAGCTCCTCGGTGCCAAAGGTGTCAGGCAACACCACGGCCGACTCGGACAGGTCTGCCAGGCGGGTGAACGGGAAGCCTGCGTCATTGAACACACCCAGGTTGGGCATGGCGATGAAGTGCTGGTAGCCGCTGATGTCGAGGCTCGAATCCGGGTCGATCGTGCCGCGCATGTTGTCGACGATGATGTCCCGGCATTCGCCTTCCTTGATGTAGTCGTACATAAAGCGCAGTTGCAGCTTGGACATCGGCGACGCGGAGCTGATCGGCAGCAGCACAGTGGCTTCACGCGGCAGCGTGTTGTCCTTCTGCATCATGCTCAACAGGGTCTTGCCGTCCGCCAGGTTGGTGATCGACGGCAGTGGCATGGACTTCATGAACTGGTCATCCAGGCCCACCAGCAGCGAGGAATTGGTCGACACCTGCTGCGGCGTGTAGCGGTATTTGAGGTGCAGCGGCACACCCTCTTCACGCCAGTTGAACAGGTCGGGCGGCAGGCGGAAATCCACGTTGATGGCGCCCGGGTTGTAGCCCGAGACGCTGAGTTTTTTCAGCTCGACCAGTTCACCCAGACGCACCGGGCGATCACTGGGCACCCAGTTCGGCGCGTCATAAGGACGGCGCGGTGCCAGGCTTTCGAGTTTGTCGATCACCACGCTGCTGCCGGCCAGCACCGGGTTGCCCAGCGCCACAGCGGTCGCTGCGCGCTTGAGTTCGGCGCCGTCGCGGCCCGACACGATCAGCAATTTGCCCTGAGGGTCGTTTGGGTTGGCGATCAGGTTCAGGGTCGGCCCGGTGGCTTGCGCCACTTTCACGCCATTGACGTCGACTGCGTTGGGGCTGAGCACCAGCACAATGGCATTGCCCTTGGCCGGGATCGTGCCGTAGGCCGTGGGGAACGTAGCGCCACGGTAGCTGGCCATGGCGCCGAACCACGAAGACAACGTGGCCGCCGCTTCCAGGGTGGCGTTATCCGGTGCGGTGGCGAACACGAACGGCAGGTTGACCTGGCGGGCATCGCGCTTGTCGAAGAACGGCAGCGGCAACACCGACAGATCATCTTTCAACAGGATCGGCGAGACCTGCACTTTCAGTTCGCTGGTGTTGCTGATTTTCGCCCACAGGCTGCTGTGCAGCGGGTCCTCGCAGGACATGCTGTAGTGACCGATGAACTGCAACCGCAGGCGGTTGAACTCGGTGATCAGGTGCGGCGGAATCTGTACCACGGCCTGTTGCGCCGTGCCGGCACCTTCTTTGGGCAACGGCAGGCTGGCGGCGACTTCGTCGTTGACCAGCACATTGATCTGCGACAGGTCAGCCAGCAACGCCGGCGAGTAGCTGTAGTTGAGCAGCAGTTGAGCGCCTGTCACGACCTGGTCGGCACGGATGTCGAAGTTGACGCTGTCGGACGACTCCACACCCTGCAGGTTCATGGTGTCGCGACGGCCCAATTGCTTGAGCGTGAGGCTATAACCGTTCTCGGCACCTTGCGCGGCAACGGGGGCAATCGCGGCTTTGTCGGCCGCCTGCAGCAGTGGGCTCAGGCCCAACAGCGAGGCGATCATCAACGCGAGTGCGGCACGCGAATGAGCGCGCGCAAAAAGAGGTGTGAAGGTCATGGCTTGTCCATCAACGTATCAAGCGGTTGTGAGGGAGTGCGGCGCAGGGCCATACGTAATTCATGCAGGGTGGCACGGCACAACGTGAACAGACCGCCGATGCCGATACCGCCGACTTCGCGCAAGGCGGCCAGCGGCGTATCGGGTTGGCCGGCACCCCAGCTGGCGGCCCAGGTGTCGGCACGTGAGAACGTCAGGCGCACCAGTTCGCTTTGCTCGCGCAGGGTCAATGACTCGAACTGCGCACCAATCTGGGCGCCCTTGCTGAACGCCACTCGCGCCTGGAACAGGTTGTCCTGGCCGTTGCGCGACAACACCAACTGCACCCGTTCACCTTGGACAATAGAGTGGCCATCATCGAGGATCAGGCCGAAGCCGTTCTGCGAGAAGTCTTGGGTGATCCCGTGAAGCACGCGACCGTCGGAACAGATCACACTCACCGGCAGCTTCGCACTCACACGCGGCTCGGAACGCACTTGGCGCGTCTCGGAGGCCACGGCCACCGCGGCGCTGGTGATGATCAGGTTGTAGAGGGTCCAGGTCATGTTGATGGCGACGGTGACGGCGGTGTTTTCCGCGCCGTACACCAGTTGATGCACACCAAAGCCCAGGCCCACCAGGTTCACCACCAGCAACACCAGGTAGGGGCGTGCGAGTTTCCAGTCGAAGAACTGCTTGTCGATGATGCCGCCCTTGTCGGTGACGTTGAAACCACCGGCCTTGGGATTGACCAGCGCCACCAGCACCGGCGGCAGGATGTACCAGGCCAGTACCGTCTCGTACACCTCGTTCCAGAAGGAGTGACGGAAACGCCCCTGGATCCGTGAGTTGGTCAGGCTGGAGTGCACCAAGTGCGGCAGCACGTAGGCCACGATCATCAGCGCCGACGCGTGGAAGATCTCGGCGCCGAACACCAGGTAAGCCAGCGGCGCCGTGAGAAACACCAGGCGCGGCAAGCCATAGAAGAAGTGCAGCATGGCGTTGGCGTAGCAGATGCGCTGGCCCCACTTGAGGCCTTTGCCCAGCAGCGGGTTGTCGGTGCGGAAAATCTGCGCCATGCCCCGTGCCCAGCGGATTCGCTGGTTGATGTGGCGTGACAGGCTTTCGGTGGCCAGGCCCGCGGCTTGCGGGATGGCCAGGTAGGCGGTGTTGTAGCCCAGGCGGTTGAGCTTGAGCGCCGTGTGGGCGTCTTCGGTCACGGTCTCGACGGCCACGCCGCCGATTTCCAGCAGGGGCTTACGGCGGATCACCGCGCAGGAACCGCAGAAGAAGGTGGCGTTCCACAGGTCGTTGCCGTCCTGCACCAGGCCGTAGAACAGCTCACCCTCGTTGGGCACGGCGCGGAAGGTGTCGAGGTTCTTCTCGAACGGGTCCGGCGAGAAGAAGAAGTGCGGCGTTTGCAGCATCGCCAGCTTCGGGTCTTTCAGGAACCAGCCCAGGCTCACCTGCAGGAAGGAGCGCGTCGGCACGTGGTCGGCGTCGAACAGGGCAACGTATTCGCCGTCGGTGACCTTCAACGCTTCGTTGAGGTTACCGGCCTTGGCGTGGAAGTTGTTGTCGCGGCGAATGTAGTTCACGCCGATCTTGCGGCAGAAGTCGCGGAAGTCGTCGCGGCGACCGTCGTCCAGCACGTGGACGCGCAGCTTGTCTTTTGGCCAGTCCATCGCCTGGGCGGCGAAGATGGTCAGTTTGACGATGCTCAGGGCTTCGTTATAGGTGGGAATGAACACGTCGACCGTCGGCCATTCTTCCGGTTCGGTCTTGAGCCACACCGGCTGGCGGCGCAGCGGCCAGGCGGTTTGTACGTAGCCGAAGATCAGCACGACCATGGCGTAGAACTCGGCCGCCACCAGGCCATAGCCGAAGAACATGTCGACCCAGGTTTCAAACCCGAGCGTGGAGGTAAGCCGCCAGAAGATGTAGCGCAGCGACGCCACCAGCGACAGCACTACCAGCGCAAGAATCGCCAGGCGCCCCGGGATCTTGCGCAACACCAGCACCGCCAGGAAGCACACGCCGGCAAACAGGAACTGGCTGTAGAGGTCCAGCGGTGCGGCGATGATGCTCATCAACAGCAGGGCGCCGAGCACGCCACTGGTGACAACCAGTACCGTACGCAGCGCCGCCGGCCAGCGATTGAAGCGCGCAATAGCGCCATTTAGGCGCTGTTCAGCGCGCCCTTCGACGAAGGGCGTGGAGGACGTAGTGTCGGTCATGGAAGGTCCGAGTCGATGCGTTCGAGCAAGGCGCGGCACAGGGCGTGGACGTCCTGGCAGCCGATACTGTTGACGGTAGGGTCGAGGGGGTCACGCCCGTAGGCCTGGGCTTCGCTGAACGAGGGGTCACGGTGCACGGTGCCCAGCAGGGCATCGCCCAGGCGCGTCTTGAACACCTCGACCATGTCCAGGCTGAAGCGGTGCGCGGCGTCCAACTGGTTGATCACATAGAAGCGTTGTGGCGGGGTTACGCGCTCGAAAGCGGGCGCGAGCAAAGTGTCAATCTGGGCCAGGGTGCTGAACGACGCCACGTCGGGCTGTACGGCGACCAACACGACGTCAGCCACCGACAGGGCTTGGCTCAGGTACAGCGAGTTGCCGGCCGGGACATCGATGATCACCGTGTCCTGGCCGTTCAATTTGAGGCTGTCCAAACGTTTGCTCAGCCACTCGGCGTCCTGGCCGAGCCAGCGGTTCAGGCTCTGCTGTTGGGTGTGGTCAGTGCTACCAAATGCCACCAGGCGGCAGCCGGCAAAACCACGCTCGGGCAGCGCTTCCCAACCTTCATTGAGCAGGCTGGTGGCACCGACACCGGGCATGTTCAGGCCCAGGCACAAGTGATGGCGCAGAGCGTCTTGAGGGTCGAGGTCCAGGGCCAGCGCTGGGCGGCCCTGGCGCTGCAAGCCACTGGCAATGGCTGCCGTCAGGGTGCTGCGGCCAACGCCGCCTTTTACCGAGACCACCACCACAACGGCCGGGCTGGAAAGCTCCGAGTACACTTCGCCGTCCAGGCCCTCCACCACTTCAGGCGGGTGCAGGTGTTCGGCTTCGCCGTGGTTCAGCTCTTCGAGCAACCGCAGCAAGGGGGCGGACGGCGCTTCCATGACCGGGGGCATTTGCACAACCGCAGGCGCTTCAACGACTTCCGGGCTTTCCAGGACCTCTACATCGTCCTCGAGGTACTCGTGGACAACGTTGATCTCGCGGTAACCATTCGGGTTGGCACCCAGCTTGTTGAATAGTTTTGAAATGTCATCTGCCCGACTCACTCACTGCCCCTCCCCACCTGGTTTGCGCTTTAAAGGCGATAAAAAGGTCAGCAATGTGCTGACCTTGAATTCTTCTAGTTATGTGGTGTGGGGCGCATTCTGTGATATCACATTGATGGTGTCAGTATTTTGATGCTTTTAGTTCAATTTAATCCGACGAACGGCATGACGCCATTTTTATGACAGTTTTGCGAAGAAAAAGGCATTCGCTGTTAGAACATGAACTTGCGTTATTTTTTCGCGGAGATTGCTGCCCGAACGGACAACAACGGCGCAAAACTGACATATCCATCAACAAATATTCGGCAGCCCCACACTGTCTCGAAAATTTGCCTACACGAAACCGCGATTAAACCTACGATTTATATCGCGCAACAGAATACGGAAACCTCACCCGGATTCAAGGGAAAACCGGCTGAGCGGTCGACTCAAAATCACCGGCAAAGCCACGGCCCGTGTATCTCTGTGTATGAAGGCCTGGCCCCTATACACAACGAAGCAAAACCCGCGCCGCCGGACACAGGCCAGATACCTCCCAGGCGTTCAATAAGCCCACACCCTTATTGAACCCGGAGGATACCCACCATGAACTGGAACACCTTGATCGCCGTCAGCCTGCTGGCTTTTGCCGTAAACGCACACGCCGACATGAAGCCAAAGCCCGATATACAGCGCGTACTGTCCACCACCGAAACCGTGGGCACAGGTTGCGGTGTGGTGGATGCACGCATGACCTACCTGGACTCGAAAGGCCAGACCCAGGTACTGGCCTACAAGAAATTTGCGGATAACTGCGGGGATGGAAACTGAGAAGCGCGCCAACCGGGCACAGCGGTGCCCGGTTTTAGCGCGAAGGTGAGTCAGCCGCGAATGCGGTGTTCGGTAAACGCATAGTCTTCCTGGCAGTCCCCACTCGGGCTCGCCGACACACTCACGTAATGCACCGTGTCCGGGTCCACCAGCTTATAGGTGTACAGATCCGGCGTGCGCACACCGTCGGTGCGTAACTCATTCTTGCCATTGGCCGCCGACCAACTGCCCTGCTCGGTCTGGATCACCTGGGTCTGCTGCGCATCGCGGAAGAAGGTGATGGTGAAACGTCCGTCGGAACGCAGGTTGTTGGTCCACGAGAGGAACTGGCATTTGTCCGTTTGCGTGCGCAGGCCTTTCCATGTGCCCACCAGGGCGGGGTCGTTGGCAGGCTTATTAGAGGAGCACGCGCTGAGGGCGGCGGTTAGCAGGAGGAGAGACAAGCATAGCGTCCGTTTCACGTGAGGCTTCCTTTTGATTTGGATGGGTTGCGCGCTGGCGCTGAAGGCTCTGAGGCGCGGTAGGCATCCTAACCTTGCCTGTAGGAAAAAGGAGCGCGAGGGAGAAAAGCGTGGGTTTTGTAAAAATAGTCAGAATTCAGGGGTTTACAGAAGCTTGCCAATCGCTATAATCGTCGCCCTAACACGCCGGTATAGCTCAGTTGGTAGAGCAACTGACTTGTAATCAGTAGGTCCCGGGTTCGACTCCTGGTGCCGGCACCATATCTCGAAGCCCCGCAATGCGGGGCTTTGTGGTTTCTGGGGTTTGGAAAACGCGAGAAATTTTGGGCGTCGTTTTGGCCGAAATGCCCAAAAAGTGCCCACACTTAAAACTTGCGGCCTGCTTGCCTCAGACCCGATCTCGACATTTACGATGCGGCTGCCAACTCCGACAGCGCTACGCCGTCAACCTCAGGCTCACCTACCGACTCGCTAAAGTGATCAGCATCAGCGCCGACCGGCGAACGCTTCGACACTGCACACGCGCCCTGCTTGGCAGCCTGAACAGCGGCCAACGGATTCAGCCTCACCACCTCAGCCAAATGCCCAGGACTGAAATGCGCGTACTTCATCGTCATCGCCAGCGAGGCATGACCCAGCACCCGCTGCAGCGTGAGGATGTCCCCCCCATTCATCATGTAATGACTCGCGAAGGTATGCCGCAGCACATGGGTTAACTGACCCGCAGGAAGCTCCAACTTCACCGCCTCAACCGCTTCGCCAAACTTCTTGTAGCAATCCCCAAACGGCAACGCCGCCTTGATCTGCTTTTGCAGTTTTTCGGAAATCGGCACGGTGCGACTCTTCGATGACTTAGTGCGGACAAAGTGAATTCGCCCCCCTTTCACCTGCCGGCTGGTTAGCCCCTCGGCCTCAGACCACCGAGCCCCCGTCGCCAGGCAGATCCTGGCAACCACCCCAGCAGCCACAGAGCGATTATCCAAATTCGCCAACAACGGAAAAATCTGCTCAGTCTCCAGGTACGCCATTTCCGTTTCATCGAATTTCAGGGCCCGCACCTTATCGACAGGATTCCCCCCCTCCCACTCGCCCAGCCGATGCAACTCATTGAACACTGCCCGCAAATAGGCCAGTTCATGATTCAGCGTGTTGGCGCCCACCGGCTTTGCTTCCTCGCCCTTTTTACGGCCACTGCCGATCGTCTCCCGGGCAAACTTCCCGGCCAGGCGCTCGGCACGGTAGGTGCTGAAATGGGCAGTATTGAATTCACAGGCAAGTGGATCGCCCATTCGCTCGGCCATGCTTTCCAGCGCTCGCCTGCGCTCCTCACCCCGCTTGAGCGTTTGGCCATGAAGGTCAAACCAAAGAGTGACCAACGTCGATAAACGCCGCTCATCACGCTTTTTCTTCTTCTGGAACTCCCCAGTCGCTCCTTGCCCCATGACCGTATTTTCATACGCCATCGCTTCGTTCTTGGTGCGAAATACCTTCCTGACCCTCGCCCCCTCACGTCCCAATGGCCTAATGTCGACCTTGTATCGCCCGTCCTCGAGCTTCTGGATCGCCATACCTACACCGCACTAACTTGCCCACACTCCACAGCAGTGTGACCAGTCATCAACCAAAGGGTGTACTTGGTGAACCGCGGATTCGAAAGCACCTTACACAGCACCCCGTACCCCATCTCAAACAGATCGGTTTCATACTTTTTGTAACTGCTGATGCTGATGTCCACCAGCGTGCAGAACTCCTGCTGCGTCAAACCTTCCAGCCGTCGAATGGCTTTGAGCTTCACTGACAAATCCATTGCTCCCCTCCTCTTGACAGGTTCCTATTTAGGAACCATGATTGAGTTCCTATATAGGTACTTTATTTCCCCTATATTTGCGAGTGGGAGGTTAACAGAATGCAAATAAACATCGACACGCCATACGTAACAGTCGGCGAATACGCGCGACGTTCAGGACAATCCGACACGGCTATCAGAAAAGAGATCGAGCAAGGTCACTACCTGATCCGGCCCAAAAAACCGGGTTCCAAATCGGCAGTGCTGATCAACATGGTCCACATCGCCATCGAAGCCGCTGAACAAGCGCAGCGCGTCCTGCCCCACATCATCAAAAAGAACGGAGCGCGCTAATGGCCCTCCGCAAACAACTCAACCAAAAAGCCTACGACGACCTCTACCTAAAAGAAGTCGTCGACGCCCTCAAACAAGACCGCGACCTCAACTTCCAAACCACCGACGCCAAATACCTGCAAAAAGGTGCCTGCCCCAAATGCGGCGAACGTACCCTCTACATCGCCCTCGCCCAGCCCTACCAGCTCAAATGCAACCGCCTCAACAACTGCCAGTACGAGGAAAAAACCCGCGAGCGCTACCGCCACCTCTTCGAAAACCTCAGCCAGCGCTTCCCCAAAACCGAGGCCAACCCCCACGCCACGGCCGACGCCTACCTGCAGCGCAACCGCGGGTTCGACATCAATCAAATGAAGGGGTGGTACACGCAAGGCCGGCGCAAACTCAAAAACGAACAATGGGCAGACACCGTCCGCTTCCCCCTTTGCAACGGCCACTGGGAGCGCCTGATCGACGCCACCGCCGTTACCGCCAACGACGGCGTAAAAGCCGGCATCAAAAAGGGAATGACCTACCTGGGCAACGGCTGGCTGCCTCCAGGCATGGCCATCAACAAAAGCGACCGCATCTACATCGTCGAAGGCATCTTCCACGCCATCGCGCTGCACCTGGCGGGCTACAAAGCCATCGCCTCCATCTCGGCCAACAACTTCCCCTGGGACTTGGTGGAGGCCAACAAAGGCAAATCCATCACCTGGGTCATCGCCCTGGACGACGACCCGGCCGGGCACATCATGACCACCAAATACCTGCGCCAACTGCGCGAGCAAAACGAAATCGCCTGGGTCGCCCTCGCCGGCACCCGCGACTGGGACGACGTCTACCGCGACGGCCAACTCGACGCCGCCTTCATGGCCGAGGCCGAATACCAAGGCCGCCTGTTCACCGCCGACAGCACCGGCAAACTCGCCTACCTGCTCTACTTGCGCCGCCCGAAAGGCTTCTACCTGATGGAGTTCCGCAACCGCCTCTACTCCGCCAAGGTGGCCCAGCGCGACCTGCACGACGACCTGGGTGAAGACAAAGTCGAAGGCAACCGCGAGACCTTCGCCAAGCACGTGAAAATTCGGCAGGTCGCCAACTGCATCCCCAACCTGGAATACCTGGAAAAGGACATCATCACCAACGAGCAGCGCTACTTCTTCGACTTCCGCTTCCCCGACAAAACCCGCAGTTGCAAAGCGCCGCTGGCCCCCAACGCCATCGCCGACCCCAGGAGCTTCGCCCGCTCACTGCTGGAGCAAACCCCCGGGGGCAACTTCGAAGGCGGCGAGCCCGTGCTGGCCAGCCTGCGCGACAAATGGCTCAACGACGAACACCGCCCGGTGCGTACCGTGCGCAGCCTGCCCTTCGTGGGATATGACGAAACCACCGGCCTCTATTGCTACCCCACCTTCGGTTTTCATCAAGGCAAAGAACTGCCGGTGAACGACCACGGCTTCATCGACATCGCCGGCAACGGCATCAAGACCTCCCTGGGCAACTTCAAGATCGAGCGCGGCCAAGACTTCGACCCTGAATGGTTCGAGGACTTCCTGGCCGTCAACGGGCTTAACGGCCTGGCGCTATTGTCGTGGTGGACGGCCACCTACTTCATCCAGCAGATCGGCGAGCAGCAAGTGTCGTTTCCCTTCCTGGAGTTCACCGGCAAACCGGGGGCAGGCAAATCGTCGCTGCTGCGCTTCCTGTGGCGGCTCACCGGCCGCGAGAACTTCGAAGGCATCCAGCCCGGCGGCGCCGGGGCCAGCCTGGTCGGCCTGGCGCGCAGCTTCGGGGAAGTCAGCAACCTCCCTGTGATTCTGATCGAATCCGACAAAGAACAAACCGACAGCCAGGGCCGCAAAATCGTCGTGCAATTCAACTGGGACGAATTCAAGAGGCTGTTCGACTATCACGCCACGCTGCGCGTCACCGGCGTCAAAAGCACCGGCAACGAGACCCGCGCCACCCACTTCCGGGGCGCCATCGGCATCTCGCAAAACCAAAGCGTCGAAGGCTCCCGCGCCATCCTCTCGCGTATCGTCGAACTGCACGCCACCAAGGACCACCACTCGCTGGCCCTCAAGCCCCGCGCCGATCGCCTCAAAAACATGAAGGCCAAGGCACTGGGCGGCTACCTGCGCCGCTGCCTGGCCTGCGAACAACAGTGGCTTGCCCACTACTTCGAAGCATTCCCCCACTGCGAACAACGCCTGCAAAGCGTGGCAACCATCAATGAGGCGCGCATCGTGTTGTGCCACGCCCAAATCCTGGCCGCCGCCCACGCCACCCAGGCCCTGTTCCCTGCCTGGACCGACGCCGACACCGAACACCTGGCCAAGCACCTGGAACAACGCGCCATCGCCCGCCAGCGCCGACTCGGCAGCGAGAACGCCGACGCCGCAGCCTTCTGGCAGATCTACCACTACCTCAACGAACGCGTGGTCACCATCACCGACAGCGACGGCACTCGCGAAGAAAAACACCAAACCCTCAACCACTCCAACGAACGCGGCGTCGTGGCCATCAACATCGAGCACTTCCAAGAGGCTTGTCGCAAAGCCGGCCAGGAAGTCCTCACCCGCGCCCAACTGCAACGCGCCCTGCCGCAAAGCACCACCTACACCTTCGTCGAGACCCGCAAGGCCTACTCCAAACTCGAACGTCGCACCATCAACTGCTGGATCTTCAAGACCCCCTAGCCACACCTGAATACCTGGGCGTTTACGCCCATGGCGAAGCCTTGCCTGCGATTTGACCAAGGCCCTGCGAGCGGACGATTTGGCGTCTGGAATGTTTGAACTATTGAGGTATTTCTAAATGAATACAGTCACTTACAAAAATGACTCACTGGAATGTCACTGGAAGACTGCGCACTACCTTTCCTTCCACCCATATTCCGTTCACGACCACACTGGGCAAAACCGCCACACGCCTTTAACCATAAGGCCTACAGCCTATTTCCCCGATGCCCATAGTTCAGCGCATTCCATTCGCACCGAACTACTTTTTCGGCCACTCGCCCCCAGCAAAACCAAGGCCTCCCGCCCCGTAAACCCGGCAGTAGTTCAAACATTCCACCCACACCCAACCCACGCGCAGAAATCCCTGTGCGAGCCATCCCCTGCCCACTAAAAAGGGAGTTTCACCATGCCGTTACATGTCTTCACCGGCCCCCAGGCATCCGGCAAAACCCACCGCCTACGCGCCCGCCAAGCCGAGCTGAAAGCCGAAGGCATCGACGCCGCAATCATCATCGGCAACGCCTGCACCACCCCCCTACCTGATCGACCGCATACAACAGCAAGCCAGCACCGGCGCCGGCGCCCGCCACTTTCTGGCCGACGACTGCACCCGCGAACAGATCAAGGCCGTGCAGAAACTCGACCTGCCCGAGCACTTCACCCTCTACCTGGTTCGCCAGGCTTAACCCCCCACAAGGAGCAACACATGAACGACTCACTCATCAACGCACTCGCCCAGGTCTGGGCCTACCAACGCCGCCGACCGGCCATCATCCGCAGCGGCACCCAGGCGTTGAATCGGCTGATCCCCATCGCCCTCAGCCGCACCCCCGCGGGTAACACCGTCGGCCACTTTCTGCTGGGTCTGTACGACGGCGCGACTTTCCGCTTCAACCTCAAACACCTACACGACCTAGGGCTCAGCGAGTTTGAAGACTGCCTGCGCGTGCTGGAAATGGACTACATGCCGGAAGTGGAAGTGCACCAACGCATCGACCAAGGCGAATCCGTGTGGAAGGAGCTGATGGAGGTCTGGCGTACCCAGCCCCAGGAATACGTGGGCCGCAGAGCGGCGAATCAGCGCAATGCAGCGCTGTGCCCGCAACGTTCCAGGGAGATCAAAACCGAAGGCATCCGGGCTTTCGACAACCTGATCCACGTCGTCGAAGCCAGCACCGGCCAAAGCCTCATCGCGGGCTTGTTCTTGATGAGCCTGATTCATCCCCACCACTACCGGCTCAACCTCACCGACCTGCGCGGCCTGGACCTCAAACTTTTTGAAGACTGCCTTAGCCTGCTGCGCATGGACTACTTCACCAACGCAGAGGGCCGCACGCCATGATCCTGCACTACAGCGCGAACGGCCTGATGGGCCGCGTCTACCTGCCCAACTGGTACCGCGAAAAAGGCACCCCGGAAGAAATGGCCGAGTTCGCAACCCTCGACCACTGGCGCGCCCACCCCGACAGCCGACCGACCTTCGTTACCGTCGTGCACCTGCACAACGTCGAGGGCCACGACCTGGGTTTATTTGAGGTGCGCTGCCAATGGCGGTCCGTGTATACGGCCACTGCCTTACAGCAAGCCTGAAAAGACGGTGCCGAGGAGTTCGCACCTCCCCGACACCTGCCACCACAACAAGGAGCCACATCATGCAAGCACAGCACCTGCGCAGCAGCGGGCACAAGGCTACCACGGCCCGAGGACACCACCATGGATAAGCGCCGCATCGCGCACTTCCCCACCCAGCAACGCACCGGCACCCGCTGCCTGCGCATCGATGGCGAGCTGGTATTCGTGCCAGAAGACCAACTCAAACAAGCCCGCCAGCAACTGGGCCTGCGCTCTGACGCCTACCTGCTGGGCGCCACCCGGTTGTTGGAGTTCAACGGCGGTTACGGTGTGGTCCGTATCCCATTGCCCGGTAAACAAGTGGTCGTCGCGTTCGAAGGGTCAGACGGCCAGCGCGTCTATGGCGTCGTCACCCTCGACGCCTTGAGCTTCCACCTCAGCGCCCCCTGAAGCACACGCCTGGGAGAAACAGGGGCGCTTCGGCGCCCTTGTTTTTGTAAACGAATGAAACAGCGCCAGAACTCGGCGACCGCTGGGCACCAAGTTATCCAGTGCACCACGGCTCGCTGAAACTCCCGAACTAGAGCCATCGACATGCACAAATTCGATTCAAAACTTTTCAGCAGAACACAGCTGGGTTCATCCACAACAGAGGCAAAAGCGCTGATATTGGAACGGTTTTTCGTAGGACGGTTGGGGATATTACCTACTTACAAATGCAGGGAAAACGCCCACTGGCGGGGAAAAATCCGGCGCTTAAACTACCGGCCAACTACACCGAAAAAGGAGAAATCGTTGTGTTGAATGCCCCCGTCTGCATCATGAAAATGCGCGACCAATTTGAGGAATGCGGCGACAGCTTCGCTCTGGTGGTTGCCCTGCTCACCGCCGACCTGCAACTGACCCAACGCGCCAGACTCGCCCTGATCGACTACGGCGTGGCCCAGCTCAGCTGTTTTGAACAAGCCGAAGCAATGTTGCGCAGCTACGTGGAGGAGACCACGCCGAGTTGATCAAACAGGTCGCGCTGCTGGACCTTGGACAAACTGCGCAGGCGGTCGAACAGCAAACGGTCGACCGCCTGGGCGGAGGGGCTCAGGGTGTGGGAGAAGGTCAGGTTGGCGACCCAGGTATGGCCGCAGTGGGGGGAGCTGCATTGGCAGTAGAGGCGGGCGAACTCAATGGAGAGTTCGTCACGGGAGGCAATTTTCCCCTTTCCACCACATACCTTGCAATATACTCGCATGCGCCCCCCGCCGGACATAATTAAACAGCATTTGATAATTATACGGGCTGATATAAATACCTTGCACTACCTACTGTTAGACCGCAGCCGTTTTAATGCGTTTCTTTATTATGTCTAGCCTTGCCCGTAATCTATCAGACCGACGAAGGTCCATAGCCGGCTCCACATCCTCTACCCAGTCTACCGCAAGACCCAACCCGCGTCCTTTAGGAAGGAGCAAAGCTTCCTCAATAGCGTCCACTACCCGACTCAAGCAAACTTCTCTTTTATCACCCGCATCCACAGCAAATTTTGCGGCCTTAAAACGGTCTAAATATGTGAAGCTTTCGCCCTTAGCCTGATGAATGTTCCAAAGGAGATCATGAACATCTTGTGCTATAGGAGCAATGGTAGCTCTCGCAGCTGAAGGACAGCTTCGTAAAACTCCTTTCAAACGTTTAGCGGCCGCAAAGAGATCAGTAACTGAATCACGGTACTCCCTTCTCGTCTCTCTCTCACCACCTCGTTTAGCATGCGCGATCGCTACACATTTATGCCAAATCCAGTCTTTCGTCGAAAAAAATGTACGCCCCTTGACGCCTACATCCACAGCAGCATTTGAATTTCCGAAATCCACTTCAAACTGTATCCACTTCAGAAACAGTTGGGGCTCTCTTTTACCTAAATCGTAGGAGCGCTGAAAAGCATAACGCACTTTCACTATATCATTCGGATTAACCTCAGCAAGACAGCGAGCACATACCATCCATAGGTCTGGACTGTTGCCGTTATCTTTCAAGGCAGCCTGTACAGTATTAAGGGCTCCTTCAGAATCCCCGCCACTAAGCTGAGCCATTGCTTGCTGAATTGCGCTTGCAACGTGCTTATTACGACCTCGGCTTGCGCCATCCTCTTTACTCTCTATGCGGAGGTTACCAGCTCTCCGATTTATCTCGCTATATCCCTGAATGTCAGACTTCAATTCATCTAGAAGTCTACGCAAACTTGAAGAAACCCCAAACCGATTTTGGTCACCAATTTGTTTAGTTTGTAGTAAAAATAATCTATCGAGCTCTACGATTGCGCCTTCAACTTCTGAAGTCTCACACTCGGTCATGTTTTTAATTTCAGCTATTGAGACCGTCTCAAACATAGAAATCGAATATAGAATTCGCTTAGAATTCCAGCTCAACTGCTCAAATTCTCGACGGAATGATGCAGCCCTAACTGCCTCACCATCCTTACCCTTCCAGCGCCCAATAGCGTCACCAAATGAGACCCCAACTTTCAATAGCCGAAAAATCGATTCTGTAAAAAGGGGAGAACCTTCAGTGTCGCGATGTAAAGTTTTTCGCTCAGAGTTATTCAGCGTCCGCTTATAAGCACCTTCGAGATAATCTACATAAGTCGCAAATTCATCAGCCAACATACCTTTAATTTCTGTAGTAGAAGAAAGAGGCGCCAAATAATTCTTTCGCGTGGTGAACAAAAACCTAGACTTAGAGTTCCCTAAAGCCATTCCAAGCTCAATTGCTTTACGCTGATCATCTGGAGGCAAAGAGTCTAAATCATCCACCACTATTAAAGATGGGGTTACTATTAGGCCTTCCGACAGAATGCGAATTTTGGAGTTATGATCAATACCATCCCATTCATCATCGGGTACAGAAAAATGAAAAGAGATCGCATCAAGTAGCGTCTCATATGAAGAATAAGCTTCGCCCGACTGCCTGGAATCCCGCTTATAGGGTAAAACTACTGGCTTGTTGATCGCTGGAGAGAACTGCTCAAGCTTGGCGCTTAGCCAAACTACTTGCTCCAAACCAAGGGGGGTCTCAGAACATACATTTTCACAAAAGCTGTAAGCAGCAGATGTTTTTCCGACGCCGCCGGGGCCAGCTAAAACACGATATCGGGACATGGGATCTGCCAACCATGACCATAAGGCCTCTTTTGTTGACTCCCTACCGATAAATTTCTGAAAGATAGCACTACGATCTGGTAAATTATTCGTAGTATAAGCTATATATATCCTCTTCAATTCAAACTGCATCGAAGGATGCTGCCGAGCACTCATTAAAAACCGAAGATCACCCGAGTCACGTATAAGCTGTGAGTTATCTAACGTCCTGAAAAAAATATTACCAGGACGAAACAACGGTTTTCTATCTGTCAAATCCGGACCATTTTTTGATATTGCCAGAGGAACATCAGCATCTGGTCGCTGAGGAATTAACACTACTAAAACAGACCTATCACCAACTGTAAATTTAGTAATAGCAATAGAAATATCTATTCCCGAGTAATTTCTCAAAGCTTGACTACACTGCTGCAAATTTAAATCTTCGCAACCTTGTATTTCACCACCATCAGCAACGCCTACTATTAGATAACCACCATAACTATTATAAAATGAAATGACATCCCTGACAAACTCAGCAAGCTCAAGCTTACTTGATCCTACAGTTAGTTTGTAATCCCATAATTCAGACTCTGCGTCAATCAGACGAGTGTCGTCGATCTTCAGGCTTGCCAACACATCCTCACCAGTGCTGCCACGCTGAATCGCACCAATGATTTTTGTCTTAAGGTGTCCGATGTCCATTACGAATTTTCTCCTAGGCGCCAAGTGGCAATATGCCATATTTCATCGCTAGTGGCATATTTCCCTGATCACATCGTTGATCGCACCTACATAGGAGACAGGCTTGTCCCGACTAGCGTAAGAAAGCCCCAGGGAACAGGAGGTGAAAAGTGCGCGCCTGCATGTCCCACCGCTTAACAGCGAGTTTGCAACTGGAAAATTACCCAGTTAATCTTTCCGCGTCGCTGCTCACCAGCGACCGGGCGTGGAATCCCGAGAAAGAAGACGCTACAGCGTCGTCAAACAATCAGAAGGCGTTTTTTTGTGCCCGATTTTTGTGCTTTTTGGCGGCTGTACGTGGGAGGCCTTGTGCCTGCCGAGTCGCTTCTTCTCGGATTCCAACCTGCGTACAGCTGCCACCCTCACGCTTGGAATCGTGAACGGCAGCTCTTTTGGGTAGTACCAAGGAGCAAGCTATGTCGTACGGAAAAAACTCGATTCAAACCGCAATGCCCGCTCAGAACCTTCCGCAATCCGGAGGTCAGCAATGAGCACCCCATCCTCAGCAACCACCATTGGCGTCCAAACCTTCGCAGACTGCGGCGAGGGCAAACACCATTTGAAGCTGTTCCGTGTAAATGCCGGGGTTCCACTGCGTGAAGCCCTTGAATACGCCGCGCACGTCCTCGACTGCGCCACCACCCTCTCGCTTGAAGTAGCCATGGACCCCAGAAACGCGAGGCTCGCGTTTGCCGCGCATTATCTGTGTGAAATGGGCAAAGCGGTTCTCGATGACCTGCACTTGGCTATTCAGCCTGGCGGGCCACATCCGCAGTAAGTGGTTCGCGCCCGGTGCACTGCATCGGGCGCCTACGAGTTGGAATGGCCCGATGCCATCGCGCAGTCAGAGCTGCTAGCATCTCTTCAATCTTTGGGGTGTGGTGTTGGCGATGGATGATGAAGGCGATTTTAAAAAGGCGCGTGGCTTTCTGCTGACGTACTCCGCACTGGTGCTAGCGCTGTGGTACTTCGGCGCAGATCTGACGCAGTTCAAACTGATGGGCAATGAGGTGCAGCTCCGTCAACATACCAACAGCGCCTGGCTGGTGCTTGCAGTAGTGAACATTTACTTCTGGATTCGGTGCTACCAACGAGTACCACGTTTTGGCTTGTACTTCGATGAGCCGATGAACGAGATCTACGACGAGGCGCTCGTTTGGGCCGCTAGAAAGTTAAAGCGTCGAGCCCTTGGCAGGATCGTGAAAGAGCATTTCTTAGCAAACCACGACCCTACGTTGGAAATGCAAATCAGCTCTCTTAGTGTTGAAGCCACTGCACGTCGTGACGTCCAAGCAGATCAGAGTAAAAATCCCGAAGAGGCATGTGAGCTGCACCAAATAACCCATTCAGCCCGAACGGCTGTGACCCTGTATGCGTCATACGCAATTTATAAGGAGGGGAACTGGAAGCAATTTGCAGGTTACGGCCGCCTCGCTTATACACCAAGCGGATTACTCACTTGGCCGCTGAAAGTGTTCGTCATAGCTCGTGGCGCTTTCGTCACCCCATGGTTTACTGACCATATAGCTCCTTTAGCTATTGGTGGGTTTAGCACCGCCCTTGCACTTTGGAAGTGGTGTGACGTGAATTTCTTCGCCACAAAACTCTCTCATGCCGCACTTCTCTGCATTTGAGCATTCACCAACATTACAGAGTACCCGCAATCTTTAGTTCTCTTCCCAACCCACTCGCCGATCCCTACGCAACCGCCCATTCACCTGCAAAAACAACTGCCTGATCGGTCGTATCTCGTTATTCATGTACACCCGATCAATCTTCTCCACATCCCCAAACCCTGCGGCATTCTCGGGCATGCACCCCGCCAGCGCGGGGTTCATCCGCCACGCCGCAATCACGTCGTTGCGCGTGATGTTCTTGATCCGCTCAAACTCATCCTTGGTCGCGATATCCCCCACAGGGATGATCTGAATCGCCTTATCCCCGCCCCCCGGAATATTCACAAACAACGACCGAAAATTCCCCACACCCTTGCTCGCCCCAATCTGCGCCTGCATGCGTTCTTCATCCGCCTCCGACAGGTTCGGGTCGTTGGTGTAGAAGATGAACCCTGCATGCGCCCCGTTGTTGTAGTAGCGGCGCCGAAACAACGTGGCCGACTCGTTGAGCAGCAGCGCATGCATCCCGCCCAGATAATCCGGTACGCCGTAGATGTTCTGTTCCACGTCGTAGTCCATCACGTGTTCCACTTGGTCCTCGTGAAAGTCGATCTGCTTGCCACCGGGTAACAGCATCACAAACCCGCCACCGACCTTCCTGCGCATGTTCAACGCCGGCAGGTGTTCCAGTTCCAGCACTTGCCCCAGCACGTTGGTTTTACGCTGAAAGTACCCCTCGCCAAACACCATAAAATCCAGCGCAGCGCGCCCCATGGTCTGCGCGCTGCAACCGGCCGAGGGGATGAAGTCACGCAGTAGCAGGTTGCGTTTGAAGCGCGGGATGGTGCCGTGGTGGGCGTTGGCGCGTAGCAGTTTGGCCAGGCCGGTGCGGGACACGGGCGGGGTGTAGAGCTGACCGTCGTCGCTGGCGAACACGCCCATGTATTCGCCCAGGTGGCCGGTCAGTACCGACTCGGGCGCGCCGAAGCTGAATGTTTTTACCTTGCGGGGGATGGCCGGTGGCGCGTGATCGTTCATGGCTGCCTTCGAGGGTGGACCAGCGGCTGCGCCGCTTCTTGTGGACGTTGAGGGGTTCGTGGGTCAGGGCATGCATCACCGCCCAGGCGATATCGGCGTGGCCGGTGGCGTCAGTGCGTGAGGCGCTGTAGGTGATCTGGCCGCTGGTGGTGGCGCCGCGTTTGATGGTCAGGAAGGCGGCGGCAATGTCGTTCCAGCTGGCGTCCCATTCGATGCGACGGCCCTGGATGGTGTCCTGGGCTTTGAGTACCAACGTGTTCTTGGTTTCCAGGCTGTAATGGATCGGCGTGGCACGCGGGAAGAAGTCCCGCACCAGATCGAACACGCCGTAACCGACGCCTGTGATGTCGATACCGATGTGCTGCACATTGAAGCGCTCACACAGTTTTTTGACCTGGCCGGCCTGGTAGGTAAACGAGTGGCCGCGCCAGGAATGCTTCTCCAGGATGCGGAATTTGCCACCCAGTTCCAGCGGCGGCGACACCACCACGCAGGTGGCGTCGTCGCGGGTGCGGCTGGGGTCGTAGCCGATCCACACCGGAGCGTTGCCAAAGGGGCGCTCGGCTTTGGGGGTGAAGTCTTTCCATAGGGTCAGGTCCGAGTAGCAGCGCTCCAGATCCGCCAGGTTGAACGCGCTCTGGCTACTGTCGATGAATTGGCACAGGTAGAGCTGCTCGAACACCTCATCGGAGTTCTCCAGGCGCAGTTGTTCCAGGTCGAACAAGTCGCAGCCGCCTGCGATGGCGTCATGGATGTTGATGATCTTGCGCCACTGCCCGTCCGGGCACAGCGCGCCCTGGCGTAGTTCGGGCTCGCTGGGGAACGGTAGGCTGGCCTTCTTGTGCTTGCCGCGCCGGAAGGTGTCACCGGTCCAGAACGGGTAGGCCTGGTGGCTGACGGCGCTCGGCGTGGAGAAGAACGTCTTGCGCCATTTCTTGTGGGTGGCCATCGCCCCGGCCAGGCTACTCAGCTTGTCGAAGTCACGAATCCAGAAGTATTCGTCGATGTACACATGGCCGTGCGGGCCCTGGGCGGTGCTGCTGTTCGTGCTCAAGAAACGCAGCTCGGCGCCATTGCTCAGGATAATCGGGTTGCCGGTCAGCTCAAGACCGAACCAATCTTTCGCGAAGCCAACGATATAGCCCCGGAACAGCTCGGACTGCGCCCGGCTGGCCGACAGGAACATCTGGTTATCGCCGGTCAGCACCGCGTCCATAAACGCTTCGCCGGCAAAGTAGTAGGTCAGCCCAGACTGGCGGCACTTGAGGATGTTGCGTATGCGGCGGGTTAGCGGGTTCTGTTTGGCGGCGAACAGTTCTCTCTGGTAGCCGAAGAGCTTGCTGGTGAACTTCTCCACGAAGTCGACTTCGGTCAATGCAGAGATGTCGTTCTTCAACGTCTTGGTTTTGCGCTTGGGTCGCTCGCCGTGGTCCTGCTTTGGCGCCACTGGCGCAGCGGGTTTGCCACACTGTTTCAGCAGCCGCTCACGCAACGTGGTCAGCCGATCCAGCTCATCCAGATCCGCCTTGGTCAGCGTGCCCGGTCGTTCCAGTATCAAGGTGATGCGCCGGCTCACCGCCGTCAGCGGTTCCTCGTCCGTCAGCAGCTCGTCCCAGCTGCCTTTGGCGATCCAGTAATAAACAATCCGAACGTTGGCCAACTTGAGTTCGGCCTGAATTTCACGCGGTTTACAGCGGCGCAGATAGAGGCGTTTGGCCGCATCTTTGACTTCATTCGAGTAAGGCATACACCGCAGTCTATGCAGGCAAAACCCGCTAAACCCGCGCCTAAAATCCTCAGCATTCCTACCCGCTCGATATAGGAATTACCCGCAGTCTAACCGTTTGTTCGGGCGATTCCGGCTGCCTATCGTGACGCTCATCGCCACTGCAACCGAGCGTTCAACCCCATGCCCCGCACCCTTGTTTCTGACTGGAAACGTGTCGCCACCAGTGGCAAAACCGCCGACGGTCGCACCATCGATCCCCAGGACCTGCGCGACATGGCCAACACCTACGACCCGGCCGTGTACACCGCCGTGATCTGGTTCGAACACATCCGCTACATGGGCAATTTCGGCAGCGTGGTGGAAGTGAAAACCGAAGACGTGGACGGCGGCAAAGTCGCGTTGTTCGCCAAACTCGCCCCCAATGACCGGCTGCTGCAGCTCAACAAAGAAGCGCAAAAGCTGTTCACCAGCATCGAGATCCAGCCCGAGTTCGCTGACACCGGCAAGCCTTACCTGCGTGGCCTGGCGATCACTGACGACCCGGCCAGCCTGGGCACCCAGCCCCTGCACTTTTCCCGCCGTGCCGACACCGGCAACTACTTCGCCTCTGTGGAGCCGCTGGGCGAACTGCTGCCGCCAGACCTGGGCGAAGAAACGGCCCTCAACTTTGTCACCCGCTTGTTCAACCAGTTAAGCGGCAAACACACCCCTAAACCCGAGACGCCTCCCATGGACCCAAAAACCGCCGAAGCCTTCGCCGCCGCCGTGGACAAACTCGACAGCCTGGCCGCTCGCCTGGAACAACGGGCACCGGCCCCGGTTGAAGCATCCAAACCCGAAGTGACCAGCGCCGACTTCAACAGCCTGAAAGCCTCGTTGGAAAAACTCCACGACACCTTCAACACCGCGCTCAATCACGCCAACGGCAAAACCATTCCGAGCACCACCGGCCCTGTCACCGAAGAACTGGAGCCCGTCTACTGATGAGCCAGCTCAGCCCCATCGCACGCCAGCGCTACCACGCGCTGCAAGTTCGCATCGCGCAGACCTATGGCGTCGACACGGCCCGCGAAGAGTTCAACGTCGAACCCAGCCTGGCGCAAACCCTTAACGATCAAATCACCCTGACCTCGGCGTTTTTGCAGCGCATCAACGTCATCGGCGTGAACGAGATCAAGGGCGAGAAGGTGATGATGGGCGTCAACGGCACCGTCACCGGGCGCACCGACACCGACAAAAAAGACCGCGAGCCGCGCAATGTGCTGGGCCTCGACGGTGAAGGCTACGAGCTGTACGACACCCACAGCGACGTGACCCTTAAGTTCTCCACCATCGACGCCTGGGCCAAGTTCAAAGACTTCGCCCAACGCTACACGGCTGCCGTGCGCCGGCAGATCGCCCTGGATCGCATCATGGTCGGCTGGCACGGGGTCAAGGCGGCTGCCGACACCGACCGCGAAGCCTTCCCACTGCTGCAAGACGTGAACAAGGGCTGGTTGCAAATCGTACGCGAACAAGCCGCCCAACAGATCCTGGTGGAAGGTGCGACCAAGGGCAAAATCCAGATCGGCATGGGCGGCGATTACGCCAACCTCGACAGTCTGGTGCACGACGTGTCGCTGATGATCGATGAAGAGTTCCGCGACGGCGACGACCTGGTGGCGATCATCGGCCGCGACCTGCTGGCCCACGACAAGGGCAAGCTGTACGCCAAGCACGGCCACACCCCCAGCGAAAAAACCAAGGTCGAGATGGCCCAGGTGATCGACACCTACGGCGGCCTGCCCTCCTACACCTGCCCGCACTTTCCAGCCAAGGGTGTGGTGGTGACTTCGTTCGACAACCTGTCGATCTACTTTCAGGACAGCTCCTGGCGCCGTTACCTGATCGAAAACCCCAAGCGCTCCCGCGCGGAGGACTACAACAGCCGTAACGAGGGCTACGTGGTCGAGCAGTTGGGCAAGTTCGCGGGCATCGAGGCAGGCAATGTGGAATTTGTCGAGCCGCCGCCGCCCGGGGAGCCAGAAGAATGAGTCTGGCCCTCAAGCACAAACAGCGCGTGCTGGAGCAAGGCCCGGCCGCCAGCGTCGAGGTGTACACCCCGACCACCGCCCTGGCCGGCCCTGCCAACGCCCAGAAACACCTGGCGCTGATGACCACCGCCCTGGCCGAAGACTGCGCACGCCTCTCCGACCTGAACAACCTGGGCGAACGCCAGCGACTCAAGCGCGACGAGCTGTTGCCCAAATACCTGGACTACGTACAGCGCTACCGCGACTCCGGCCTCAACCACCCTAACCCGGTGCTGATGCAGGTGATGGTGTGGCTGTTCGACACCGAGCAATTCGAAGCGGGCCTGGAGCTGGCCGACTTCGCCATGCGCCAAGGCCAGGTAATGCCCGAGCGTTTCCGACGCGACATCCCCACCTTTGTTGCCGACGCGATGATCGACTGGGCCGAAGCCGAACACGAAGCCAAGCGCAGCCCCGAGCCTTACCTGTCGCAATTGCTGCCCCGAGTGGACGGTGAATGGCAGCTGTTCGAACGCATTCCAGCGCGCTACCACAAGTTGCTGGGCATCTTGGCGATGGACCAGAAGCAATGGGCCCAGGCCATCGCGCACTTCGAACGGGCCACTGCGTTGTACCCCGGCATTGGCGTGAAGACTCGCTTTGAGGACGCCACCAAAGCACTGCGCCGACAAGACGCCACCTGAACCGACTTACCCCCCCAGCGGGGGCCTGCCGAGGCCATGGTTTTGTACCAATGACCACAAGCAGCCACCCCCGCGTTTATTCGAGCGACGCCCATGAGCTTTTCCGGTCGACCCACCACCCTGATCGAACAGCCGATCGCCAACGACGGCTTTTGGCCCGACCTGGACGTGGCCGAATTTCAGCGCGGCTATCGACTGCCCGCCGAATACCTGCTGGAGCTGCTGGTAGACGGCATCGCCCTGGCCATGGGCGAAGTGAACCACGACCTGGCCCGGCGTAAAGCGCAGTGGCAGAACAATGGAGTCACTCACGTCGCCAGCGCCGACCCGATGATCCTGCCGGAACGCACCTTCATGGCCGCCAGCTACAAACGCGCCGTGTACTGCCGCGCCAAGGCCTACCTGCTCAGCCAGTTTGTCACCGTGGTGCGCCGCGAGTCGGCCGAGAACCTGGCCAAGGAAGCCCCGGAAACCGCCGAGCGCTTTCTGAGTTTCAGCCAGCAAGCCGTGCGGCTGATCCAGGGCCGCAGCCGTGTCACCGCGGAGCTGATCTGATGGACAAGCTGCGCGCCCTCACCCGTGACCTGGTGGACCGATTCCTTGTGCCGTCCGAGCAGTTCGACAGTTGGGCCGAACAGGTCACCCTCAGCCTGACCTGGAAACCTACCGAACAGGGTTTGCACCTGGGCGACATGCGCTACCGCGCCGTCATCGTGATCGCCCGCTTTGCCGACAGCCCAGCACGGCTGATGGCGTTGCTCGGTTCATGGCTGGAAACCCATGACCCTCATCGCGAAGACGATCAACTGGCCGCGCCGGTAATTGAGATTGATCAGCTCACGCCGGATGTCGCGGACGTCGAGATGCAACTGGACTTTATAGAACCGCTGCACCTGGCCGAAGCCGCCGACGGCGAGATCCACGCCTTCAACAAACGCTGGGCGTTTGTGCCCTATGACCTATGGATCGCCGAGCAAGGAGCCGTCAGCCATGACCGCACCGACGCTTAGTTTTGACATTCGCGGGCTGATCGAAGCCGAACAGCGCTTGCAGTTGCTGGCCCTGCCGGCCGGGAAACGTCGGCGCCTGTTGAACAACGCGAGCAAGCGCCTGCGCACGCGCAACACCCGGCGTATCGGCACCCAGCGCAATCTGGATGGATCGCCCTTCGCCCCGCGCAAACAAAAGAGCCGCCGCAAGATGCTGCGCCGCCTCAGCACACGCCTGCAGGTGACCAAGCTGTCGCCCGACGCCGCCACTCTCGGTTGGCGCCAGCGGCGCAACGAACGCATCGCCCGCGAACACCAGCTGGGGCTAACCACCACGGTGATCAGCAAACGCCGCAGTTGGAAGATCGATATGCCCGCCCGCGACACCCTCGGCGCCGACCCGCAGGACATCCGCGAGATCGTGCGCACCGTGCTGCAGCAAACCCTTCAATCGCCCACGTAACGAGGCCGCCCCATGGCTCAAGGTCAAGTCAGCGTTAACAATCTCAACTTGGGCCAAGGCCCTGTCACTGCGATTGAACGCCACTTTCTGTTTATCGGCCCGGCGACCAAGAACGTCGGTAAGCTGCTGGCACTGAACACCCAAAGCGACCTGGACACTGAGCTGGGCGTGGCCGCCAGCGACCTGAAAACCCAGATCACCGCCGCCCGAAACAACGGCGGCGACCGCTGGGCCTGTGCCGCCGCGCCGCTGGCTGCCGATGGCGACTGGAAGGACGCGCTGGATCTGGCCCAAAGCGCGGGCATCTCGGTAGAAGCCGTCGTCATCACCAAACCGGTAGCCGCCAGCGCCGATATCGACGCCATGCACACCGCCGCTATGAACCTGATCAGCCGCTACGGCCGCCGCGTATTCGTGCTGGCTGCGAGTGCCGGCATCACGCCCGCGCTGGATTGGTCGACCTACCGCGACGAACAACGCGCCCTCCTGCGTGATGTAGCCGCGCCGCGTGTTGTGGTGGTACCGCAACTGCACGGCAATGACCTGGGCGTGCTGGCTGGCCGCCTGGCGAATGCCGCCGTGAGCATCGCCGACAGCCCTATGCGTGTCGCCACCGGCGCGCTTGTCGGCCTGGGCGCCACGCCGGTGGATAAAGACGGCGAGCCGCTGACCACTGCCACGTTGGCCGAGTTGGACAAAATGCGCTTGTCGGTCCCGCAGAGTTACCCCGACTACCCCGGCATGTTCTGGGGAGACGCCAACCTGCTGGACGCCCCGGGCAGCGACTTCGCCGAGGTGGAAAACCTGCGCATCGTCGACAAGGCGGCGCGTCGTGTGAGGATCCTGCTGATCCAGATGGTCGCCGATCGCAAGGTCAACAGCACGCCCAACAGCATGGCCTACACCCGCCTGCGCTTGATGCGCCCACTGCGAGAGATGTCCCGCGCCGTGACCTTTGCCGGCCAACTGTTCCCCGGCGATATCCAGCCGCCCAAAGACGGCGACATCGCCCTGGTGTGGAAGAACCGCACCACCATCGAGGCCTACCTACGCATCCGCCCTTACAACTGCCCCAAGGACCTCACGGCGAACATCGCCCTGGACCTGTCCCTGGACGACGAGGAATAACCCATGGCCCGAATCAGCGGCATGAACTTCGACGTGAGCCTGGGCGATCTGCAGGTGCATATCGAGAAAGCCACGTTGGACATCACCGACAACAGCGCCGTGGCGCAAACCAAGGGCGTGCCCGACGGGTATGTGGATGGCGACGTGGCGGCCAGCGGCGAGTTCGAGCTGGACAGCGCCAACCTGGGGCTGCTGATCCAGGCAGCGAATCGCGCCGGCTCGTTCCGCAAGCTGGAGCCGTTCGACGCGCTGTTCTTCGCCAAAACCGCCACCGATGAACTGCGCGTGGAAGCCTTCGGCTGCCGGCTGAAAATTTCCAGCCTGTTGGACATCGATCCCAAGGGCGGCCAGAAGAGTATTCACAAGGTGCCATTCGACGTGACCAGCCCGGACTTTATCCGTATCAACGGCGTGCCGTACCTGGACGCCAGCGAGATCGAGGGCCTGCGCTGATATGCCGTTTAAAACCGACCTGCTCTTGCGCCACCGGCCGGGGCATTACCGCTGGGAACTGACCAGCCCATTGGTGTACATCACCCTCGACGGGCGCGAAATTCAAATGCCTGCCGGCGCGCTCACCGATTTGGGCAGCTTCCCCAGAGTCGTGCGCCCGGTGGTGGACGCGCAGAAACCCTCCACCCGTCGACCTTCGGCCCTCCACGATTTTATCTACACCCACTTGACCCACCGCTTCACCAAACGCGAAGCCGACCAGATTTTCTACGAGGCGTTGCTGGAGGAAGGCACTCGCCGTTCGCTCGCCTGGGTCATGTGGCAAGCCGTGCGCCTCGGTGGGCACGGCAGCTGGGGCCAACCATGATGGAAATGTCCCCGTTGCACATCAGCGCCATGTTGCTGCTGACCGAGTTGGTACTCACCTGGGTCGCCGGCTTTCAGATCTACCTGTTCCGCCAGGTCAATGCCGCACGCCGCGAGAACCTGGAACTGCGTATCGAAATGGCGACCCACAACGGCCGCCTGGAGGCCTTCGACAAAGCGTTGGACAAGCTGGAACACCGCTTCGAAAAACGCCTGGAGCAGTGCCTCGACACCTATTTTTCCAACCTCAACCACAGGACCGCCCCATGAGCGACCGTCGCGACATCACCCTGGTTATCGGCGAGCAGGACTTCACTTTCACCCTGGCCCCCCAGGACGTGACCAAGTACTTCAACGCCGTCACCCCCAATAACAAGGTGGCACCGTCCAATAACCTGCTGACCACCACCGTGCAGCCCTCCCACCTCGACGCCTTACGCCCGCTGCTGCGTAACCCAGTGTTAACCATGCAACTGGCCGGCACGCTGCTGGATGAGTACGCGCCAGACGTCGAAGTGGTCGTAAAAAAGCCCTCGGCCGTGCTGACCGCTTAAACGACGACAGCCTGGGCCAGCTGCTGGCCCTGAACGAGCGCTGGCTACCTGGCGCCGAGCCCACAGCGGACAACCTGGGCACGGCGATGTGGCTGGAAAGTGAGTATTGGAAACGCATGGAAATCGCCGTCGCGAACGGGATTTCCAGGGCGTTGAAAGGTTGATTTTTGGTTGGAATAACTAATGTTTCCCCGCAACTTTCGAACAGCGTTGGTAACTGAATGAGCGCTTCCGCCACCAGCAAGCTCGACTTCATCCTGCGCCTGGTAGACCGCGTGAGCCAGCCGCTGGGCAAGGTCAAAACCGGCTTCAGTGATTTGGCGATGCAGGGCCAAAAAGGCCTGGTGCAGTTGGGCGTGGGCATGGCCGGCATGATCGGCGCGGCGCACGCACTCAAGGCCGCCATGGCCCCAGCGCTGGGTCAGAACGCGGCCCTGGGTGAAGTGGAAAGCCTTGGGGTGGCGGCGGATGCGTTGGATCTGCTCAACCAGAAGTCGCTGCAGTTCAGCATCGCCTATGGCGAGAGCGCCACCGGGTTTGTGCGTTCGGCTTACGACATTCAGAGCGCAATCGCAGGGCTTACCGGCAACCAGCTGGCGGTGTTTACCAACGCGTCCAACGTGCTGGCCAAGGCCACCAAAGCCGACGCGGATACCGTAACCGGTTACGTCGGCACGATGTACGGGATCTTTCAGACACACGCCGACGCCATGGGCAAGGCCGCCTGGGTCGAGCAACTGGCCGGGCAAACCGCCACCGCCGTGCAGATGTTCAAGACCACCGGCCAGGGCATGAGCAATGCGTTTACCGCCCTTGGCGCCAGCGCTACATCGGCCGGGATCCAGGCAGCGGAACAGATCGCCATCCTCGGCACGCTGCAGGCGACCATGAGCGGCGGCGAGGCGGGGACCAAGTACCGCGCCTTTCTCGCCGGGGCCTACGGCGCGCAGGCCAAGCTGGGATTGTCGTTCACCGACAGCCAGGGCCGCTTGCTGCCGATGATCGACATCCTGGCCAAGATCAACGCCAAGTATGGCGAGTTGGATGCGGCTGAATCCGATCTGATCAGTAAGGCCTTCGGCGGCAAGCAAGCCATGGGGCTGATTACTCAATTGCTGCCCAAGACTGGCGACTTGGCTAACAGCATCGACCAGTTGGGCAAGGTCGAAGGCATGGAACAGGCCGAGAAAATGGCCAGGATCATTGCCGATCCGTGGGAGCGCTTTGAACACGCCATCCTGGCCGTGCGCATCGCCTTCGGCCAGAAGCTGTTGCCCACGCTCAATCCGATCATTGAACGGCTGGCCGAGGGCGGCTCGTTGGTGGTGCGTTGGACCACGTTGTTTCCCAACCTGACGCGGGTGATTGGTTTGACCGCGCTCACCGTCCTTGGCTTGACGGCGCTCGTCGCGCTGATGACCTTCACCTTTGGCGTATGGCGCACCGTGGCCGTCCCGCTAATCGCGCTGTGGAAGCTGCTGAACCTGGTGGCATGGCGCAGCGTCGGCGCATACCTGATGCAGATCCTGCTGGTGACGCTGTACGTGGCGGGCCTGGCTGCGCTGGTACTGTGGTTTGGTCTGGTCAAAGGGGCGATGACGCTGTGGCAGGCGGCGATCTGGCTGACCAATGCCGCGCTATGGGCCAACCCCGTGACGTGGATCGTGCTGGGGATCGTTGCGCTGGTGGCGGTGATCGTAGCCGCCGTTTACTTCTGGGATGAGTGGACCACGGCCCTGATGAACACTGCTGCGTTCCAGTGGGTCAACGACCAGTTGGCGGCACTGTCGGGCTGGTTCGATGCCATGGGCGGCTGGTCGGGCGTAGCAAAAGCCGCGTGGGACGGAATCGTGGCGATCTTTCACAACGCCATCAACGGCCTTATCGCGATGCTCAACACCCTCCCCGGCGTAGACATCCAGGCGCGGCTGGGCGAGCTGCCGCCCGGGCCGAACCTCGACAGCCTGGAGGCCTCACAGCGCGCCCAGCAAACGATTAACGCGGCAATCCCTTCCCTCTCGCCCAGCCGCGCCAACGCGGTGCCGCCGGGCGGCTTGCTCACCAACATCCAGAACACCGCCACGCAGAACCGAGGCACTCATGTCGAAAAAATCGAGATCCACACCAACAAGCCGATGACCGCCCATGAGCTGGAAGGGCTACTGGGGATGGCAGGATGAGCGATTACATCGACCTGTTGATTGCCGACAATGACCTGGTACTGGACCCGTCCAACCAACCGCTGCTGATCGATGACCGCGCCAGCATCGCCCAGGACATCGCGCACATGATTCGCGAGAGCGGCTTATTGGTGGCGCTGGTCGCCGAGCGCGACCCGCTGCGCCAGCGGGACTGCTTGCAACAGCTGGAATTACGCGTGGAAGACGACGTGCGCCTAGTGCCTGGTACCGCGCGGATCCTGCGGCAAGCGCCGGGCGAGTACCTGATCACCGCGACCACCGTTAAGTTTGGCGATGTGAAGGTGACGGTATGAGTGCGGACTTTAAACAAGCGCTGCGGGACGCTGGCATTCCCACCACCGAAGCCGAGCTGAAAAAGGCCTGGGAAAAAGAGGCCGCCGAGCAGGGCAGCAAGATCAGCAACACCAGCGCCTATTCACCGTTCTGGCGCATTGTTTCGGCGCTGGTGACCCAGCCCGTGATGTGGCTGCTGCAGTTCATCATCGACACCGTACTGCCCAACTTTTTTGTGCAAACCGCCGTGGATGCCTGGCTGGATAGTCTGGCCTGGGCGGTAAACGTTGAACGCAAACCTTCGACCAAAGCCCTGGGCGTGCTGCTGTTTACCCGCGCCGCTGCGGCCGGGACGCTTGAGGTGCCAGCAGGGACGCGGGTGCAATCGGCTGCCATCAACGGACATGTCTACGAACTGATCACCACCCTGCCCGAAACCTTTGCCGACGGCGAATCGCAACTGGCCGTTCCCGTAGAGGCTGTCGAAGCCGGCAGCGGCTACAACCTGGCGCCGGGTTACTACGCGATTCTGCCGGTGCCAGTGCCCGGCATTGTTCAGGTGGTGAACGCTGAAGATTGGCTGACCCAGCCAGGCGCCGACGCCGAGCCCAACGACCAACTGCGCCTGCGGGTGCGAAACCAGTTTTCAGCGGTGAACCAGTACCACACCGACGCCGTGTACCGCGCCATGATCACCACCTTTCCCGGTGTGCACCCCGACGGTGTGTATTTTGAGCACGGCGCCCCGCGCGGGCCCGGCAGCGCCAATGCTTACGTGCTGTTCGACGCCGGGGTGCCGGCGGATGAGTACCTGGCAAAGATCAACGCCCACATCCGTGACGATGGCAACCATGGCCATGGTGACGACCTGATGGTCTACGTGATGCCCGAGACCTTGCACACAATCGAGGTAAAGGTGTGGCCGCGTGCCAACCTGACCCAGGAACAACGCCGTCAACTCGTCACACAGGCCGAACAATTCATTCGTGCCGCCTTCAGGGAAAGCACGACGGCCGACTATCAGCCAACGCTGACTTATCCACAGTCACGGTTTTCATTCAGCCGATTGGGCGAAGAGCTGCACGCGCAATTCCCGCGCATCGAATCGCTACGGTTCAGCAATACCGACATCCTCTCTGAGCTGAACATCCCACGGATCGAAGCGCTGGAGGTATTGCTCGATGCTTAAGCTCACCCTGCCCTTTTGGCTGAATGCCGGCGAGCTGGCCAAGCTCAAATCCATCGCCCAACGCTGGTGGGAAACCGTCGAAGGCTGGGTGCGATGGCCTTTGCTGCAAATGGACCCGGAACACTGCCACCTGACCATCCTCGACCTGATTGCCTGGCAGCGCGACATCAGCCGCTATCGCGGCGAACCGGAAAGCCTGTACCGCCTGCGCGTGAAATTCGCCTTCATCAACTCGGTCGACGCCGGTTCTACAGCGGGGCTGATGCGGATCCTCAACCGCCTGGGCGTCGGTTACGTGGAGATCGAAGAACGCCTGCCCGAACGGGATTGGGACGTGGTGGTACTCAAGCTCAGTGACTCGCAGCTCTCGGACAACCCCGAGCTGCTGCGCGTGATCGTGCAGCAATACGGCCGCACCTGCCGCCGCTACGACTTCGAGACGATCACTCCCGTCACGCTGCTGATGGCGCTGGCCGACTTTAACGACGACCAGCAAACGCTGGTCGCCACGCTCTAGGAGCCGCCATGACCGCGAGCATAACCCGCGCCGGCGAACGTCTGATCGCCGAGAAACAAGCCGCTCACGAAGTGCTCCTGGTGAGCCGATTCGTATTGGCTTTGGTGCCGGGTCTGGACCCGTCGAAACCGGTGGATCGAGATGCGCCGAAACCGCCGCCCGAGCAAATCGTCCACATTCAAATTTACACACAGAAGGGGTTCGTGAACCCGAACCAAGTCGTGTACAGCCTGATGATGGGCAGCGACATCGGCGACTTCGACTGGAACTGGATCGGCCTGGAAAGCGGTGAGGAGGTGCTGCTGGCGGTCGCGCATGTGCCGGTGCAGCAAAAGCGCAAAAACACTCCACCGCATCAAATCGGCAACAACGTTACGCGCAACATGCTGCTGGTGTTCGATGGGGCGCAGGCACTGACGGATGTGAGCATCGATGCCAGCACCTGGCAACACGACTTCACCGTGCGCCTGCAAGACATTGATGAGCGTGAACGGTTATCGAATCGGGATGTGTTTGGTCGTGCATGCTTTCTGGGTGACAGCCTGCAGTTGGTAAAAACCAACGATGACTATCAACTGAAACCTGGTTTGGTCGTGGTCGAGGGCATGCGCATCGCGCTGGCCGAGGCGTTGCCTGTCACCCCACCCGAATTGCCCAGCCATGCCTACCTGGATGTGGCGCTGGTGCGCCAAGAAAACAGCGTGGGCGTGCACTGGCTGGTGGTGTGGGGAGAAAACTTCACCGATTACCGAGACATTGCCGGTATCCAGCATTACGTCATTCCCGTGGCGCACCTGCCTAACTCAACAACGCTGACGGATCTACGAACGGTTGAGCCGATCCACGGGCCGCTGGTGCAGCACTTCGCTGCGCGCAACGGTGATTACAAAGACTTGCGCGCCCGGGCCACCACCAAGGCCGACGTGGGCCTGGGTAATTTACCCAATGCCATCAGCGACGACCCAGACACCAACAGCAGCCAGATCATCGCGTCCACGGCGGCGCTGGGTAAGCTGAATCAGCAAATCAGCGATTCGCTGGTGGGCATGGTTGCGAGCTTCGACTTGACCAATGCGCCCCCGGGCTGGCTGAAACGCAACGGCGCCAATGTTTCGCGCACGCTGTATGCAAAGCTGTTTGCCGTGATCGGCACGCGCTACGGCGCAGGCGATGGCAGCACCACCTTCAATATTGGCGACAGTCGAGGGGTGTTTATCCGTGGCCTGGATGAAGGACGTGGGCTGGATTCGGGGCGAGGGTTGGGCAGTGATCAACTGAGCCAAAACGCTGCGCATGATCATGCGGCCAGCGTTGACGCTCAGGGCGCTCACAACCACAGCGTGATAGTGGCAGCGAGTGGCGAACATACCCACACCGCATCCAATGACGTACAAGGCGAGCACACCCATCTGACTTGGCCCATCTCCGTGAATATCGCCACCGGCCAGGGTGGCGGGCACTACTCCGTAGGCGCGCACCACGGGGCCGCGACCTCCGCAGCCGGTGCGCACACCCACACCGTCACCGTCGCCAACGGCGGCAGCCATACCCATGACGCGACCACCGGCCAGCAACCTGCGCATACCCACAGCGTGACCATCGCTGCATCCGGTGGCAACGAGGCGCGGCCGGTGAACCAGGCGCTGCTGATTTGCATCAAGTATTGAGGGCCGACATGCTGACCAAAACGGTGTACCAAACCAATCATCTGGGCCTCTACGTCGGCCCAGTGCTGGCCGATGAATCGCCCCTGGAGCCCGGCGTTTATTTGCTGCCGGGCGGCTGCGTGGAGGTCGCCCCACCCGAGGCGCCCCAGAACAAAATCCAGTACTGGAATGGCAAGCGCTGGCAACAGCTGGACTACTTCAACGGGCTGATCGTCTACAACACCAGCACCCGCGAGCCCCTGACGCTAACTGGCGTAGGGCCGATCCCCAATGGCTATACCGTGCTGCGCCCTCAGCCCGGGCAGGTGTGGAAAGACGGCCGCTGGGTGGATGACCTGGACACAGTGCTGGCCCGGCTGTACGCGCAGAAGCTGGAGATGATCAACAGCACCTGCGCTGGGGTGATTGAATCGGGTTTTATTTCGGATGTGCTGGATCAGCCATTGCGCTACGACAGCGTGCTGGAAGACCAGTTGAACCTGACGGGTTTGATCTTGAGCGCGCTGGACGCGCCCTACCCGTGCTACGCCGAGGGCGAGCCCAAAACCTATCGCCCGCATACGGCCGAGCAACTGTACGCGGTAGGCCTGCATTTGTTGAAGCACAAACAATCCGCGCTGCAGAAGGCCGACGCCCTCAAACGTGAGTTGGCGAAAACCCTCACAAATAAGGACATGCTCGCCATGCAGGCGATTGAGTGGAGTGCGCCAGAATGACCTGGGCGCCGGTGGCCATGCGTTGGCCTGCTCAAGCCACCCAGTGGATGGACGATCTGGCGCCCGCCAAAGACTTGGCCGGCGCTGAATTGATGAGCACGGCCAAGCGCCTGGCAACGCTGGATGGGCTGGCTACCACTGACCCAGGGCCCGTGGGGCCCGCAGCAAAAGCCGCTGTTGCGGCCGGGCGTGCGGCGATGGCCGGGCAAATGGGCCAAGCGCCTGCATGCATGGTGATTACGCCGTTTCAGAGCGGTGTGGGTCAGGGCCGTGGTTATCAGCGGTTTCTATCTGCACCGAACCTAGTGCAGTTGCTGGCTGACAAGCTGCTGGAGGGGGCTGGCAGTCACGCCTTGGCGGTGCTGTTTTTGGCCACTCGCTATGACCATCTGGCGGATGCACTGGCACGCTTCAACGCCTTAATACCGGTACCGGAATTACAGCGCACCGAGAAGCGTGCACGTTATTTGTCACGCCTTGAGGCTGAAAAGTGGGAGTTGCCTACCGCTGCCGCCGTGCCCGGTTGGGGAGCGCTACCATTGGAGCGTTGCACCCTCACCCAGGCGGCGAAGCGCTCGCTGTCGGGGCAACTGGCGGCGCTGGAAAGCTATACGGCGGACGGCTCGCCGCTAGGGGATTTGTCTGCCCTTGCTGCGCGCAAAGCGGCGCAATCGATAGCCCGCGATAGTCAGTTGAAAGACTTGCAGGACCAATTGGCTAACCCCACTCCGGACACCGCTATGGTCACCCGATTGATCGGACCCGGGGATGGCCCCCAATTGCGCCGGCAGTTGCTGACAGGCACTGCACCGGGCCATGAGTGGGTGTTGTGCGCTGGCCTGCTGTTGGTCGGGCCGAAGGACGGGTTGAGCTTTGTGCAGGAGTTGGTGGGCCTATGACGCTGCTGCTCGATGGTCAGAAGATCAACGGCAAGTCGCTGAAGGTCACGGCCAACCTGCGAATCGAGAGCGGCGACCTGTCGGGGCAGACCAGCTACACCGACAGCGCGCACAAGGGCTTCAAGCCCAAAGCGCTGACGGTCTCGTTGCTGATTCCTTATCGTGATCGCCAGCACCTGGTGGACATCATGCGCCTGGCGGAGGCCACGGCAGGCGGCGGGCAGCTCAGGCTGTATCGGGTAGTGAACGACACGGCCGAGGCGTTCGGCGTACGGCAGGTGATTTTCAGCGACACCGTGACGGCACGGGAGGATGACAACCTGGCGGCATGGCGGGTGCAATTCACCCTGACAGAGAAGTTGTCGAACCCGGAACGGGTCGAGACGCGACGCCCTGCGGGCAACGTGCAGGAACAAGTCGGCCCGGGAGACAGTGTGGCCGCACCTTCGGAAGAAGAGGATACACCCGGCTTGACCGGCTTTGAGCGGATCCTCAAGCGGGTGGACGACTATGTGGGGCCCGCGGTTTGAAGCCACATATCATGGTAAGAATCGACGGCAAGCCCTTCGATCTGGTTCAGCACGATGTAAGGCTTGAGCTGCGCACGCCGGGCCGCGCCACGTTCACGGTCAAATCCCCCAATGCCCTGCGCGGGCTGGTGACACTCGATTTGGGCTACAACGACATGCCGCTTCACCGGCACTTTGTCGGATACGTAGAGCGCTGCACGAAGGTCAACGGTCAGGAACAGGTTCTGTTCTGCCGGGAGGTGGCGGCGGTGCTCAACTACCCATTGCCCATGGCATTGCGGCATGTGGACCTTCGCGCCGTTCTGGCCGAAGTCAGCCGCGTGGCCGGTGTGCGCTTTCGGGTGCCGGATGCGCCGTATGCGCGTATTCGCGTGCCCTACTTCTATTCCCTGGGTGGCGGCGTTCAAGCCATGGACAGCCTGGCCCAGGTGTTCAACATCCCCGACTTCCTCTGGCACCAACAAGGTGACGGCGAAGTATTCGTCGGCCGTTGGGCCGACAGCTACTGGGGCGCACGCCCGGCACTGCAACTGCCCGTCGAGCTGTTCGACAGCTACCAAGGCAACCAAAGCGCCGAGATTGCCGCCCTGCCCGGCCTGCGCCCTGGCGCGATGATCAACCAAGGCCAGCGCATCACCGCCGTGACGCTGACCGGTACGCAAATGGTACTCAAGTGGAAGAAGCCGTAACCCGAATCGTCGAACGCCGCTTCCCGGAACTGGCCGGCGCTTATCACCTGCCGCGCTTTGCAAGGGTGCTGTCCGTGGCGGATCCGCCTGCCAGTGCTGGGCTGTGTGACGACTTTCGCCCGCGCTATGCGGTGGACCTTGAGGTGCTGGGGCCGGACGGTGAAGTGGCTGCTGATTTGCCCCCTCTACTGGGCGTTGCCCTGCCAGTGCCGGGCGGCGGTGCCGAGATGGGCTTCTATGGGTTTCCCCAAGAAGGCACCGTCGTAGTGGTCAGCTTTGCTTACGGGCTGCCGAACAAGCCGTTTATTTTGCAGATTTTGCCCCATGGCTTGAGCTTGCCCCAGGTGCCGAAGGGCGATCAGTTGTGGCAGCACAGTGAGGCGGTGCAACAGCGGGCCGACGCCGAGGGCAACTGGTTGCGGGTGACTGACGCGACCATTACAGATCGGGCGAGCGAACGCCAGGTGCAGGCACTGGAGAATGTAGAACGGTATCAGGTCAGCACCGTGGAGGTAGATGACCACAGTACCGAATCGGTAGGGGGGATAAAGACGGTTGAGGCGTTGGGCGCGTTGAAGCTGCTGTCCGGAGGCTCGGCCAGCCTGGCAGCGGTCGATGACCTGCACATGGCCACTGGGCGGGATTTGAACCTGGTGGTGGGGCAAAAGCACAACGCGACCGTGGGCGGTGACATGCGGGAACGGATCCAGGGCCTGCGCGAAAGTGTATCGGTCATCGGCCAACGCCTCGTGGCCGGCAAAACGTGGCTCGGCTCCGAAGGCGTCAACGTCTTGCAGGTGCTGTGCGACCTGATTGACCTGGTGCAGAAGATGAACGCCGCCATCGCCGCGCACAAACACGGCCCGACACCGCCGCCGGATAACGCGGCCGAATTCACAACACATGCAGCGTCTGCCACGGCGCAGGCCGTAAAACTTAACCCCATCACTGAGTGAATGAATGCAAGACCTACGATGCGGCCAGTGCGGCCGAAAGCTCGCCGTAGCTAACGGCTCGTTCGAAATACAGATCAAATGCCCGCGCTGCCGAACGTTGAACCATCTGAAAGCAAACGGCGATCCGCGAAAAACCAACGTTCATCCGATTACAGATCGGGCTGGAGGAGCGTTAGCCACTAATTGAAAACACCGTTTGGAACGACCATTCGATCTACGAAACGAAAAATGCTTAGCAGATGCTTAACAAATGCTCAAATATGAGTAATACTTTGCGTTGTCTGGAGCGTACGATTTTACGTATAAAACTATGCTCATCTAGCGTTTTTGTGTATTTTGGAGTGGAAATCATGGCAGCGTTGCTTGAACGAGCTGAACAGGCCGTATCGGTTACCGCAATGGTTAGGGGGTTCAGTGCGAAGCTCAAGGAAGTATCGAGCCGCGCCACTGATCGCCTGGTTGTGTTCAAAGACAACGAACCAGCCGCAGTCATTGTGAACGTTGAAGCGTATCAAGAGATGCTTGATGAGCTGGAAGACCTTCGCATTGAGGCGACGGCGCGTGATCGGCTGGCAAATTTCGACCCACAAAAGGCTATCTCTCACGCTGACATGCGGGCTAGGTACGCCAAAAAAGACTAAGGATTTGCGATGGTTTGGGGCGTCACATACCACCCTGATACAGAAGACGACTTCGATAAACTCGGATCCGCCGCTGCGAACCGGATACTCGATGTCATCGAAGAAAGAATTGAAAACGGGGAGCCCGACAAAAGTGGAAAGCCTCTAAGCGGTAGTCTCGCTGGCTGTCGTAGGATCCGAACTGGCGACACCCGAATCGTCTACCGGGTTGATGGGAAAGCTATTCAGGTTCTGATCATCGCTGTCGGAGCTCGTCGTGACAGCGAAATTTATGACACGGCCAAAAAGCGAGTCTGAGCCCGCCAACGCGGGCTTCTCTTTGTTATAAATAATTACCCATCCTTTGAAGGCCCAGAGCCACCTGCCAGCGTGCCGCGAGCATCCAGAACAACGAGTTACTGAATGCAGCAACCCACCATAGGCAGCCTGTTCGCAGGCATCGGAGGCTTTGATGTCGGATTTGAAAACGCCGGATACCGTACCTCTTGGCAAGTCGAACTCAACCCCATCAACCGGGCTGTGCTTGCCGACCGATTTCCCCATGCACGCCAATTTGAAGACGTGCGCGAGTGTGGGGCTCACAACCTGTCAGCAGTCGACGTCATCACCGCAGGTTTCCCCTGCCAGGACATCAGTATCGCCGGCAGCCATGCACCCAGAGGACTGCAAGGCGAGCGCAGCGGGTTGTTTTGGGAAGTCATACGAATCCTCAAGGAAACACAACCTCGCTGGGTGGTCCTTGAGAACGTCGTTAACCTGCTCGCTGTCAACGATAGCCGCGACTTTGAGACAGTCATCCGGGCCCTTGCGGACTGCGGGTATGTGGGATTTTGGCGAGTGCTTAATGCTCAATATTTCGGAGTCCCCCAGCAGCGTCGCCGAATATTCCTGGTCGCCGGTTATCGACGAATGCCCCCCATCCAGCTCCTGGCTGACGCCGCGCCAGTGGACGCAATATCTCCAGCGTCTCAATCGCAGCCCTGGCCACGGCCCGCGGATGCCTGGGCTGCCAATACTTTACTGGCGAACAAAGCCGGGTCGCAGATCACTATGGGCTGTACCACTTTCGTCGCTGAACCGGACGGATGGGATCAGATGGTTGAGCGGCAGCGAACGGCTGAAGATGATGGGCTTTGCCTCGGACTGGATGCGGCCAACCTTGCAGAGGCTTTTGGTGCCGGAAATGCCGTTGTTACGCAGGTGGCGGAGTGGGTTGGGCGGGGGTTGATAGCGCGACCTTAGTGGCTGAAAGCACAACTGTAAGGCAATGGAAAAAGGTCGAATGAATGTGAAAACGCTATCATTTTATGGCAAAGAGGGAGGCGCATGCGACTGCCTGGGAGGTTAATGATTGCATTCTGCTTAGCAGTTGCTTAACATTGTTGGTGACTACGCGACAGCAGAAAATTTGTCGGCGGAGCTGCGAAGGCCCAGGCTAGCCAGGGTCATATGAAGGGAAATTGAAGGTGTTTGGGTTGTTCCGTTTCAGTACGGGAGACTTACTTTCAAGGCCGTCCTTCCTCGTAGTCACCTAATTTTCCTGATCTTGGCCTCGGTTGCGTGATAAGCAGTGACCGGGGCCAAGTATTTTACAGACCCCTCCTGAACGATTTTCACGACGGCTAAAGCGTAATATTTCCCCTCCCCTACGCTCACCTTTCTTCCCGTATTGAACAGTATCCCTTGAGCATGCTTTGGCTTATTCAGCCCAACCTCGCTGTGAGCGCAATATGCGTTCATTAAAATTTGTAGCGCCTCTTCTGCCGTACAGTTGTCCTTGTTTACCCGTGACTCCAGTGGGTGAGCTACAGCTTGGAGGTCTATTAAAATGCCGCGGCGATTGGGCTCAGGCCATTTTCTTTCTCGGCAAATACGTTTGACGCGATCGAACTGTTTAGGAGTCAAGAGGTAGGTAAACTCCGGCGCATGAGGCACTTTTTTCAGGTCTACGCCTGTGTTTCTCATGGTTACAACTACCTCCATCAGCTCACGGAAAGCATTCGCTAAGCTTTCGTCACCGTACTGCGCGGCATTTCTATTCATCGTTCCCCCCTCTCGATGAACGAATCGCCCATCAGATAATTGCTTTACTTGACTAGTTCCTGCGCCGCCAGCGCAGCGGCTTTATTCCGCCCTGGACGACCATCCCCGACTGCTTTTTTTGTTTCACGAGCATCCACCATCGCTTTAGCAAAAGGCTCTGCTGCGGCAATGATTCCGGAGAAGGAATAGCTATTCGTAAGATTGCCACCCAGATTCGATTTCCGCTCAATGCGCTGGATGTAACCTTTCTTTTCAAGAAGAGCGATTGACCTTTGGATGGTACGAGGCGTCACACCCACTTTCGTAGAAAGACTCTGCTTGCTCGGGAAAGGATCGTTACCCGCATTCCACCAGTAACCAGCAAGGTGCAGCATGATGACGACGTCCAAGTGCTTCAGGCCCAGTTGCTGCGAACACTCGAATAAAACGTTCGGGATCGCGGTCCACCCCGCTGCAGTCAAGGTTTTCCCCCATTTTTTTTCTATCGCTTTATTTTCACCCGTTGTTGGTACGGTTTTATTCACTTTCGTTTTTGTCGTCGAAACCGCCATGTCCAAATCTCCAATATCCAGCTCAGGTGAAATACCAAATTCGCTGACACGGGCGATTATGCTGGCTGTTTGTCAGGTTGACAACGACGGGGGGGGAGACGACTGTGTCAGCCGGTTGAATTTGTCTACTGTGTCTATGTCGAATGTATTTGAATTGGAATTTCTATGTAGTTTGATTAAATGTTATTTGGAGGACGCTCATGCCCTCCTACGGGAGGTATAAATGTCTCCTACCGGGAGACATATTAACCTACCTAGGGAGTAAATAATACCTCCCTATGACCGCAAAAAAAATTCACTTTTGTGAAAAAAACTCGAAACTCCCGTCCTTGAAAGAACCGATCATCACAACCCAGATGGCTTTTTTGGTGCTCTGTTCACCTAAATCCCGCCATATAAGTTTTCCAGCGGGCTCTATGCAGCAAAGAGGAAAAATTTATTCGGAAAAATACAATTCCCGACCACTCACACCAAGATGCCGAGTGCATCCGTAGGTTCGGGGGTCGGCGCGGCCTCAAATAAAGACATTAGCTCAGCGTATCGGTCGAAACACCGGATAAACCCCGCATAGACAGGGATACCAACTGGCGAGCAAGGGCGTACCGCAAATTGGTCATCTAGACCACTCACTAGCAAGCAGAGAACGGCAGCGAGAGCTAGATGATGGGACGTAGTGCATTGAGCGCGGTACATTCAGTCTTGCAAAGTTTTTCTGACGCCGGAGATGCCGTTTTTGCGCAATTGGTTGAGTGGGCTGGGCGGGGTTTGAGGGAGAGTGAGCGAACGGCAAGGTTGCCTTCAGGCCTCTAATGCTCACAGCGATGGCGCCCGCCTGAACAGACGCCAACTGAAATCTACGCGTTATAGGCTGCGTAATCGCTAGCCCTTTTTTCAACAACTCGTTCAATGGCTATGTTGTTTCCGATCTGAGCGACATAGTTAATCCGTGTGGGTTTGAACTCGATTGCTGCCTCAGTCAGCAGCTTGGCGATATCTGCCATTGCATCACGCTCGTCCTGCTGGGAATGCCCCATCTTATTGAATACCCATACAGTATCTACGCGAGCCAATTTGGTCCAACCCTTGGCAGCAAGCATCCTGTAAAACTCATCACGTCGAGACTCAGCATTCACAAGGTCCAACGAGACCATTACTCGGATCATTCAGAAAACTCCTTTTAGAGACTGTACGCGGGAGGTCGCACCAGCTATTGGGATCATGGCTCGCTGGCTAAAATTTACAACGATAGGAAGTCGTCCTGCAGCAAACGGAATTGAACCTACATAACGTCTTCATGACAACGCACTCCCTCAAGCAGTAGCTACAAACCTCGAATTAGTATTCCTGCCTTTATCCAAAGCTCATTAGCACCATGTACCCAGTTATGGATATCTTCCATTCCTCCACCCGCTCCATGTGTCATTTGCCACTCGGTGGCTTGCGGTGAATTTCCGAAAAGCGCTCCGGCATCAGCTAAACGCTTACCACGAGAATCTTCAACACGGTAATACCAATCTAGCGCTGGGTGCCCCTTGAGATTACCGATCACATTGACTGGCAAAACGGATACGTAAAGCGTGTGGCTATCGAAACATTCGGAATGACTGCACGGAAAGCGAACCCTGTAATCCGGCTTCCAATTTCCTACGGGAGCAATCCCTCTTTCCCATTCCCACTCAGCCAAATCAAAAAAAGCCGCCCACTGAGCCAGCAGCTCGGTATCAAATTCAAGTCCGTTGTAGTTCTGAGACATGGCGATTCTTCCTGAGAGACCTTAGAGAAGGCTCGCCTCGGTAGACCAATCTGTCAATCGTCAAGCGCGCTGATGCTGCATCTGACTTGAGGGCGGCGCAGAGTTTTTCGATGAGGAAAACCGTAGATGAAGCTTTTCATTTCACGCTACTTACCTGAAGAACTGATTCGAGCGCTGCAGGCTGCGTATTGGTCGCTTCGCCTGTTCAAGCTTTTCCAGCAGTTCTAATGTTCCACTTGCAGGGGCCACTCGGCCCCTGCTTCTGAAACTATGCCAGACGACACCACCAAGACTGTGCGTAAGCGCAGCCCTCGACCTGCTCGATACCACTCAATACAAAACCGGTGGGCGCCATGCCGGACAATGTTGCGTCCAGCAACCGTGGAAGCGGCTCAGGTTCAACCTGCGCCCCGATTAAGACCCTGGCCACGTTTGAGCTACGTCCGAGCTCCTCGCGCAGCTCGGGGCCGACTCGCACGTCCCCCCTGATTGCCACATAACGCTTTCGTTCTTGAGGGGTTAGCGCGACCCCCATGCAACGCATCGGTGTAATCAACATATGCATAGAAGGCTCACCTATTCAGCACTCTCTTCATCCAACAGCGCTTCCACGGCATAGGCTAAAGCTCCGTCCGCCTGTTCAAGCAGATCACTAAGCTCATCTCGGTCAATCAACATCGCCCTGTGGAGCGCGTAGGCACCCTCCACCAGCTTTTTATGATGTGCCCCTGGGTGCATGAGCAACGCTGCCTCATCACTCAGTAGCACCCGCCATGCTGTCGTGCTTCCCTCAGAAAGACTGTTCAAACCCATAGCCGACACCCAAATCAATTACTGTATTTATATACAGTATATTTGAACTGATTTTTCGCCTACTGCTGCCCGACGAAATGCCAATGGTCTGGTGCAGCAAGCTTGCGCGGATAAAAATCCAGCCAGGAAACGCACTTTTCCCCCTCCCACCGACGGGCTCTGCATGCTTTTTCTGCGCAACAGAAGAAGGCGAGAAATCAAAGCTCCGAGCCACGTGGTACGGGAGACTCGATAGATCAATTCCGATTGCACGACAGGAGAGGTTTTGAAATGAAGTGAGGTAGTGCCTCATAGAGATGCCGCTTTCGACGCATAAAGAACAGTGATGCTCCACCGACTACCACAGGGCAAAAATATGAAAAATCCTCTATCAGGCTTACTTTTAGCCACCCGGCGCTGCCCACTCATGGCGTAATGATCAAACCCAGCGGCGGTGACAACCAGGGCTTCCATGTCATCAGGTATGCCCTTTACTTGATTACGGCCTGTTCATAAGCCTGCATCTCGCCAAAAGCCTCCCCTGCTACGATGCAGTCAATCAGTACAAGCAAGGAGGATTTATGGATATCAGCAAGCTCAGAGTGGGGAAGCGTGTCAGCGTCCCCCGGGAGAAGCTCCAACAGGGCAAGCCTTGGGAGGAGCCCTACGGAACGATAGTGGGAAGCTACGATGCAAACGGCGTTTCAGTGCGTCTCGACGGCGAATGCGCAACCGTCATCAGAGTCCGGCCTGAAGACCTGGATGAAGAATAAAAAACGTCCACAAAATGTCCACACCCAGCAGGAAAATGCGCCCCTTATATCCCGTATATCCTTGAAAAACCTGGGCTCTACGGCGAGCCCTAACGGATACTGGTGCTCTGCATGGACTTGTAATCAGTAGGTCCCGGGTTCGACTCCTGGTGCCGGCACCATATAAGACGAAGCCCCTGCAGAAATGCAGGGGCTTTGTTGTTTCTGGGGTTTGGGTGAACGTCCACAAAACGTCCACGCGTAAGGGCGTAATTGATTATGGGGTGAAGGTATTGGAGTCGCCTGAAACGTCCATGTAATAGGTTGTTGATGCAGTGACTGAACCGACGCTATCGCGGGCAAGCCCGGCTCCCACAAAAAAGCGCCCCAGCCTGTGAAGACTGGGGCGCTTTTTGAAGGTCAGGCAAACTGCCCGCCTTGCCTGCGCAGGTAAACCATCTGCGCAGCCACCCCCACCACCAGCGCCAACGCAATCCCCCCCTGCGCCCCAATCAACACCGGCGACTGCAAATCCGTCACAAACGGATGCCCATCCGGCACTCTGCGCAACGTCTCGGAGACCGTCGGCACCATCAGGAAAAACGCGGTCAGGCTCAGGAAGATCGTTTCCAGATACGCCCGCGCCCTACCCAGCCAGCTGACATATCCCACGCCATACCCCGCCAGCAGCAGTGCAATGGTGATGACGCCAATCGCGTTGCTGACCGGTTGCTTCGCGACCAGGAACACGGTGAAACCACCGATCAGCATGGATGCCAGGTAGAGCACACCTGGCGTCGAGCGGGGGACGATGCGGCCGTGGCGGATGAACATGTAGGCGGCCAGTGGAATGGCCGGCAGGCTGCCGAGGGTGTGTAGCCAGCCGAGGGCGGAGATTCCGAACATGGTGGGGTTCTCGTTTAATTGGACGATAGGCATAAACGGCTGATGTGTGGCGGTTGCGTTCTGCTTGGCCCAGCGCGCTATGATCTTGGGCTCAGCTTAGTGAAGGCGTAGTCGGACCAACATGACGAATCCCCTCGAAAACTTGATCATTCATCCGGAAATGCAGTTAGAGGGGCTGGCCAAAGGGGATCTGCTGTCCCAAGTGCTGGCGCAGATCCGTCTGACGGGCGATCGGGTGTATTCCGCGGCACTGGTGGAAGCGCAATGCCTTGAACTGGATGAGAAGAGCGCGCACATCGGCGTGCTTCAGCAAGGTCGGTTGCTTCTGGAGGGCGCCGGTCAGCCCACCACGATGCTTGAGCAGGGCGATATCATTCTGCTGCCCCATGACCCCACGGGCATCACGATCACGGCGGTCGACGGGCCGGCGACGGTGGTGATCTGTCGGTTCTGGTTCGACGCGAGCAGTTTCCAGGCGATGCTGTTCGCCCTGCCCCGGTTGATTCATCTTCGACACGCCGACGCCGCGCCGTGGTCGGAAGGGATTTTGCATTTCATGTTGCTTGAGGCCCACGACACGCAACCGGGCGGTGCGTTGATGATTTCGCGCCTGATCGACCTGGTGGTGATCCGCATCTTGCGCACCTGGGTGCATCAGGGTGCCGCGTCGGGATGGCTGGGTGGGTTGTCGGATGCGCGTATCGCCCGCGCACTGAGGGCCATTCATGAGACACCGGGGCAGCAGTGGCGCATTGATGCGCTGGCTGATCTGGCAGGCATGTCGCGCTCCAATTTCTGTGAGCGCTTCAGTTCATTGATCGGGCGTTCGCCGTTGCGCTATCAGAATGAGTGGCGGCTGACCCTGGCGAAGACCCTGTTGTCGCAGCACGACAGTCGAATCGGTGAGGTGGGTTTCGCGGTGGGTTATGAATCGGAGGCGGCTTTCAGTCGTGCCTACAAGGCCTTCTTTGGCCGCTCGCCACGGGAGGACAACGCCCGGCCGGGTTAGGCCGGGCGTGTGGATCAATGACCGGCGCTTTGCCCGCCGTCCACGTGGAGAATCTCGCCGGTGACGAACGCGGCGGTCTCCAGGTAGATGATCGCCTGGGCGATATCACTCACCTCCCCCATATGCCCCACAGGGTGCAGTTGCCCCAGCGCGGCGTGGGTTTCCTCGCCGTGCATGGGCGTCTTGATGATGCCCGGGCTTACGGCGTTCACGCGGATGCCGCGCTTGGCGTATTCAATCGCCAGTGATTTGGTTGCCGAGTTCAACCCGCCTTTGGTGAGGTTGGCAAGCACCGAGGGCACGCCGTCGATGGCGTGGTCGGCGAGGCTGGTGGTGACGTTGACCACATGGCCGGCGCGGTTCTTTTCCATCTCGGCGATGGCGAGCTGGGTGATATAGAAGAAGCCGTTGAGGTTCACCGCGAGGACGTTGGCGTAGTCCTCAGGCGTGTAGGCGGTGAACGGCTTGGCGATGAAGATGCCGGCGTTGTTGATCAGGCTGTCGATACGCCCGAAGGTGGCCAGGGCTTCACGGACCACGCGCTGGGCGGTGGCGGGGTCAGCGATGTCGCCGGCCACGGTAAGAATGTTCGGGTCGGTGGACGGCTGGATCGAACGCGAGGTGGCGACCACGCGGTAATCGAGGGCGCGATAGGCCTGGACCACAGCGGCGCCGATACCTTGGGAGGCGCCGGTAATGATGACGACTTTGCTCATGATGCTTCTCCAGAAGAGGCTTGGGATTTGCGGTATTCGGTGGTGGTGATGCCGGCGTAGCCCCAGTTATCGGTGTCGACTTCTTCAATGACGATGTGGGTCAGGTCCGGGCGTTTGTGCAGGACGCGTTCGAGGGTTTCGGTGAATTCGGCGATGACCTGGGCTTTTTGCTCCGGGGTAACGCCATCACGGGTGATGCGCAGGCTGACAAAGGGCATGGCAGAGGCTCCAGTGGTCGGGCATCGGGATGATGGGCCGGCAGTGGAGCCAATTTAGGCGTGCGCCATTGAGGGATAAAGGTGGCGCGGAGTACTTCATTAGTGATGCGGTGTAACAAGTGTTCACGCCACTTCCACAAGATTTCACACCCGCCCGCGATACTGGCTAAGTAGCATCGCCTGGTGTTCCCCTCAAACCCTCAACGCGCATCCTGACGATGCAAGGAGCTCCAATGTCGTGCGTTCCTCCTTCCTGCGGCGGCGGCAGCAAGCCACCGGCCACCAGCGGGACCGGCAGCACCAACAATGCCGATTCGGCGATTGCCAAGATGGAAGCCACGTTCAACATGGCGATCGAGAAGTCGGCAAAGATCACCGAAATCAGCACGGCCAAAAAGGCCGAGCTGGACGCCACCAAACAGCGTCCGCAAAACTGAAGTGAAGGGCGGGCAGCGCTTGGGCGCTGCTTGCTTCGCACACACATTCCCGCTTTTTTCGCGCCCTCGCCTGGCTGTTTTCCTGTGCAAAAGCCAGGCATAAAAAAACCCCGAACCAGTCGGGGTTTTTATCGCCTTGGATCAGGCGCTACATGCGATCAATCAGAACACGTTGATCGGGTAGTCAGCGAACAGACGCAGTTCGTTACCACCTACGTTGTAGTTGCTGGCGTTGTTGGAGACGCGCAACCACGAGGCTCGAGCACGCAGGCTCAGGTCTTTGGCCGGGCCGCTCTGAACGACGTATTTGAACTGGTTGAAGATTTCACGCTCGGTGCCACTGCCGCGGTTGGAACCGTCATCAATGTTGGTGCCACGCACGTAGGCGATGTTGTAGGTCAGGCCAGGCACGCCGAAGGCGCTGAAGTCCAGGCCGTAGCCGGCTTGCCAGGAGCGCTCGTCCTTGCCGTTGAAGTCAGACCAGTAGGAGTTGGCCAGCAGGATGGTGTTGCCACCGTCGCCGATGCCGCTGTCCTTGGTGTTGTTGCGGTAGCCGCCGTACAGGTAACCGGTGTCACCGGTGCTGCGCTGGTGGGCCACGGTGAAGCTGTGCGGGCCGACAGCCCAGGTAGCGCCCAGGCTCCAGATCTTGTTGTCGCGGGCGTCAGCGTCACCTTGGGTCAGCTGGGCGAAGCTCTTGTCCAGCTTGGTTTTGTAGCCGTTGAAGTCAAAGGTCAGCGATTGCTTCTCTGGCAGGGCCAGCACGTAGTTGACGTTGACGTATTGCTTCTTCAGCACGTCTTCCATGTCGGAAGCGTACAGGGCAGCCGACAGGCTTTCGGTGAATTTGTAGCTACCACCGATGTAGTCGATGCTTTTCAGGCGGCCGCTGTCGGTGCCTTCAGCCGCTTTCTGGGCTTCCTTGGTGAAGTGACCGGCGTCCAGTTGCAGACCGGCGATCTCTTTGGAAACGATCGAAGTACCGGTGTAGGTCTCGGACAGCAGGCGGGAGTTGTCGTATTCCAGCACCGGTACGGCCGGGAACTGATCACCGTACTTGAGCACAGTGTTGGAGACGCGGAACTTCACGGCAGCGCCGCCTTTGGACAGGTCACGGGCTGCTTCGCCGCTGTCGCCCTGCTTGAAGAAGTTGATGCCGCCCGCGCCGCTGCGACCTTTACCACCGTCCAGGCGGATAGCGTATTGGCCGATGGCGTCCACACCCACACCGACGGTGCCTTGGGTGAAGCCGGACTCGAACTTGCCGATGAAACCCTGGCCCCATTCGGCTTTGTCTTGCTTGCCGTTTTTGTAGTCACGGCTGATGTAGGCATTGCGTGCTGCGATGTTCAGGTGGCTGTCTTCAACAAAACCCTTGGATTGCTCCTGGTCGTTGGCCATTGCCTGAGTGGCGCTCAAAATCCCCAGAGCGATCAGACCCATCCGTTGCTTCAACATTTTCTTGTATTCCTTATTACTGGTTGAGTACGCGCTGTGACACCAGGCTCCGTGTTGCTTTTCTGGTGTCGACTTTTTCCAGAAAAAAGAAGGCCCGCGGACGACTGAACTGCCGCGGGCCTTTTTTTATTGGATGAGTCATGGCGGTTAGCCACAGGCGTTGGGCGCAATCCTATGCGCGCGTTGAACTATGTGTCAATTTCGTGAATCGTCTGTATTTAGGCGAAATAATTCTAAGCAACGTCCTACGGCAGGTCGCGAAAAGTCCGTAATCCTTCCAAATACCCCCAAAAAACACATGCGGTAACACATTTCCAGACGACATCTTTGGTAATGGATAACGCGCGCAAATGCAAAGCATTACCATTCGCGCGCATTTTTCCCTCCCAAACTTTCTGGATACATGCCTTCATGCCTGCCTATCGCCTGACGCCCATCACCCTTGGGCTTTCTGTTTTGCTGTCTGCCGGTTTTGCCTGTGCGGCCACGGTTTTGCCTGAAACCTCAGTCAGCGCAGAAGCTGACGAAGACGACCCACGCGTCAGGGAAACCAACACCGCCACCCGCACCGCCACCTCGGTGCGTTATGTCCCCCAGGCGATCGACTCGGTGAAAACCGAAAGCCTGCGTTCCTACGGCACCAATGACCTGGGCCAGGCACTGAGCGGCATCCCCAACGTGAGCAGCGGCGCCGACACGCGTTTCGACAGCCTGCGCATCCGCGGTTTTGACGCCAGCAATGACTTCTATCTCGACGGCATTCGAGACGACAGCCAATACGTGCGCGACCTGCACAACATCGAGCGCATCGAAGTGCTCAAGGGGCCAGCGGCAGTGCTTTACGGGCGAGGCGGCCAGGGAGGGATCGTCAACCGTGTGAGCAAGCTGCCCCAAGCCGGGCACAAATCGAGCATCGAAGCCCAGGGCGGCAGCGATGATTTGCGCAGCCTGTACGCCGACCTCAGCACCGACCCCACCGAAAACATCAGCCTGCGCCTGAACATGGGCAACCAGGACAACAACAGCTTCCGCGATGGCGTCAGTGGCAACCGCCAGTTGTTCGCGCCGTCCATGAGTTGGCAGCTCACGCCCGACCTGAACTGGCTGGTGCAATACGAATACAGCCGCTACAACCGCACACCCGACCGAGGCATCCCTGGGGTCAACGGCCGGCCGGCGGATGTGAGCCGTAGCACCACCTACTTCGATAACCACGACTACATCGACGACAAATCCCAGTCCCTGCGTTCCAAACTCGCCTACGAGCTGAACAACAACTGGCAACTGCGCCATACCCTGGGCGTGTTCAAGCTCAACAGCGATTTCGATAACACCTACCAGACCGGCTACTCCGCCGCGACCAACCAGGTCACGCGCCAACACTGGCAGCAGGACCTGAACACCCGCAACGTGTTCAACAACCTTGAACTGGAAGGCGGCTTCGACACTTACGGCCTGGAGCATCGCCTGCTCACCGGCCTTGAGCTGGGCAGCCAGCGCCGTGACCCAAAACTCTACACCGCGGCTACCAGCGGCCCCGGTCGGCAGGCCGTGCCGAGCCTGGACCTCAACCACCCCAACCGCAACCTGCGCCATACCGGACGCATGAGCGTCTCCAGCAACAACCACACCCAAGTCGAAAGCCGCGCGCTGTATGTGCAGGACCAGCTGCGCCTCAATGACCAGTGGCAATTGCTCGGTGGCTTGCGTTACGACCACTTCGAAGTGGACACCACCAACAAGATTCTCAACACCCAGCAAGCCGTCGAGAGCCACAGCACCAGCCCGCGTGTCGGCGTGGTATGGACGCCGGTGGAGCATCACTCGTTCTATGCCTCGTGGAGCAAGACCTTCTCGCCAGCAGGCGGCGGCTTGATCGGTATCACTCCAAACGCGGCCGGCAGCGTCAACGACCTGAGCCCCGAGCTGACCAAACAAAAGGAAATCGGGGTCAAGAGCGACTGGCTCGACGATCGCCTGAGTACCACCCTGGCCGTGTACGAATTGGAACTCTACAACCGACGCACCGCCGACCCGCTGAACCGCACCATCACCCTGCTCACCGGCCTGCAGCGCTCACGCGGCGTGGAGCTGACGGCCACAGGCAAGATCGTCGGCAACTGGTATGTGCGCGGCGGCATCGGCCTGCAAGATGCCAAGGTCGAGAAGGACAACAACGGCTTTGAAGGCAAGCGCGTCAGCGATGTGGCCAAGCGCAATGGCAGCCTGTTCCTCACCTGGAAACCGGAAATGGGCTGGTACGCCGAAACCGGCCTGACCCTGGTGGGCGATCGTTATGCCGACAACCTCAACACCGTGGTGTTGCCGGGTTATGGCCGATGGGATGCGTTGGTCGGCTTGCGCCAGAAGGAATGGGATGTGCGCGCGGCGCTGAACAACATCGCCGACAAAAACTACTACGCCTCGGCGACCAGCGTGGCGCAGATCCAACCGGGTGAACCGCGCAGCCTCGTCGTAACGGGCACCTACAGCTTCTAACGCACACCACTCCCTCGTAGGAGCCGGCTTGCCGGCGATGGCGGCCTGAAGCCTTGCAGTGATTTAACTGCCAACATCGCCAGCAAGCCGGCTCCTACAAAGGCGCCATCAATTCGCACAAGGCGTGCACTTCATCTTCGCTGAACAACCCCACCGGGTAACGTTCGCTCATCACACTGCGCAGGTCAGGCTGTTGCCTGATCTGCCGCGAGCCATTTGCCTTCAACCAGAGCGCCAGCGCGTGGATTGCGTCACCGTTGACCCGCAGTGGGTGGAACGTGCGCGTGTACATCAGGTTGATATCGGCATTCATTTCAGCGCTCTCTCCTACTGCGTGAGCGGCTAACTTACTCAAGGTTTGTGACAGAACTGCGCAGTCATCACCTTGGGTCACTGTCGCAACACCGATACAAGAGCTATGCCAATGTCCCGTGTTTATGGGCATTCGGACACAAAAAAGCCCGCGACCTTGCTAGGCCGCGGGCTTGCTGTAGGCGCTGAAACCGAGTAGCACCCGATCGCCGGTCAGGCGTTGTTACAACTGCACTCAGTTTTTGTGCGGGGCTGGCTGTTGTTGGGTCAGGCAATGGATATTGCCGCCACCCAGTAACAGTTCACGGCCCGGCACCATCACCACTTCGTGCTGCGGGAACAGGTTCTGCAGGATTTCCTTGGCCTGGCTGTCCAGCGGGTCGTCGAAGCTCGGGGCGATGATGCCGCCGTTGACGATCAGGAAGTTGACGTAGGAACCGGCCAGGCGCACGGTCGGGTTACGCTCCTGGCTGCCGTCCACCGGGTCCACGCCCGCGCATTCTTCTTCGGTGGCATACAGCGGCCCCGGAATCGGCATCTTGTGCACTGTGAACGAGCGGCCCTTGGCGTCAGTGCTGCTTTGCAGCACGTCCATGGCGGCGTGGCAGCGAGCGTAGTTCGGGTCTTGCGGGTCATCGGTCCAGGCCAGCAGCACTTCGCCGGGGCGCACGTAGCAGCAGAAGTTATCCACATGGCCGTCGGTTTCGTCGTTGAACAGGCCATCCGGCAGCCAGATGACCTTATCCACCGCCAGGTTGGCGCTGAGCACCGCCTCGATTTCCCCACGGTTCAGGTGCGGGTTGCGGTTGTGGTTCAACAGGCACTCTTCGGTGGTGATCACCGTACCTTCGCCGTCGACGTGGATCGAACCACCTTCCAGCACAAAACCTTCGGTGCGATAACGCGGTGCGCGCTCGATCTCGAGAATCTTGCCGCCTACCTGGGAGTCACGGTTCCACGGTGCATACAAGCCACCCTCAAAACCGCCCCAGGCGTTGAAATCCCAGTTCACGCCGCGCACTTCGCCACTGTTATTGATGACGAACGTCGGGCCGGTATCGCGCACCCAGGCGTCATCATTGGACATTTCCACCACACGGATATTGGGCACATCCAGGCGTGCGCGAGCGTTTTCGTACTGGCCAGCAGAGACTGCCACGGTCACCGGCTCAAAACGCGCAATCGCCTTGGCCACCGCGACATGCGCCGCCTGCGCCGGCTTGCCGCCCAGGCGCCAGTTGTCTGGGCGCTCGGGCCAGATCATCCAGGTTTGGGTCTGTGGCGCCCACTCGGCAGGCATATGAAAGCCATCGGCGCGGGGCGTGCTGTGCAGGGTGGTCATGGCGTTCAAGACTCCAAATGGGGTAAATGCCGACTTTATAACGGATATAAATCGGCTTTAGAAGCGACAAAAAATAATAAAGGCGAAATATGACATTAAATAGCCGATAACAATCGACTATCTACAACTGCTCATCCAGCACCTTCGACAGCATGTCGACAAAGAAATCCACGCTGCGTTGGGTCGTGACCATCGGCGGCTTGATCTTGAGGATGTTCAGGTAGTCGCCCGTCGGCTGCATGAAGATCCCCAGCTCGCGCAGGCGATCGCACAGCAGCGCGGTTTCTTCAGTCGCTGGTTCCAGGGTTTGTCGATTACGCACCAGCTCCAGGCCCAAGTAGAAGCCGGAACCGTGGACCGCCCCCACCAAGGGGTGACGATCGATCAGTGCTTCCAGGCGCGCCTTGAAATGCCCACCGACCACCTGGGCGTTTTCCCACAGCTTTTCTTCTTCCATGACATCCAGCACCGCCATGCCAATCCGGCAACTGACTGGACTACCGCCTGACGACGAGAAGAAATACCCTTCGGCCTCCAGCGCCTCGGCGATTTCGCGCCGGGTAATCACCGCGCCCAACGGCTGGCCGTTGCCCATGCCTTTGGCCATGGTGATGATGTCGGGCACCACGCCCTGCTCCTCGAAGCCCCAGAAAAAGTGCCCCATGCGGCCGTAACCCACCTGCACCTCATCGGCAATGCACACACCGCCCTTAGCGCGCACCAACCCGTACACCTGCTGCAAGTAACCGGGTGGCAAGGAGATGCCACCGGCATTGCCATACACCGGCTCACAGATGAAACCGGCCAATTGGCGTTTGCTCGCGGCGATTTTCGCCAGGTTGTGTTCCACGCTTCGCACGTAATCCGGGGCGCTGTCCTGCCCACGGAACTCACCACGATAGGTATTCGGCGCCGTCACAGGGTGCACCCACTCCGGGCGGCTGCTCAGGGCCTGGGGGTTGTCGGCAATCGAGGTGGACACCGCATCCGCCGCCACCGACCAGCCGTGATACGCCTCCAGCACGCTGAGCATGTCGCGACCGCCGCTGTAGGCCCAGGCCAGGCGGATCGCCAGATCGTTGGCCTCGGTGCCGCTGTTGACCAGGAACACTCGGTCCATGCCCTCCGGCGCCAGCGCCAGCAAGCGTTCGGAAAACTCGGCAATCGCTGCATAGTGAAAACGCGAGTTGGTATTGAGCAGCGACCATTGCCGCGCCGCCACTGCCGCCATGCGCGGATGGCCATGCCCCAGCACCGCCACGTTGTTGAGCATGTCCAGATAGGACCGGCCCTGCATGTCGATCAAGTGATTGCGCCACCCGCGCTCGATGCGCGGCGGGTCGACGTAATAGTGTTTCTGCGAGCGGGCGAAGCTGGCGTCGCGCCTCGCCAACAGAGCCTCAGGGTCGAGTTCGGGCTCGGCATCACAGGCCAACCCCAGCAGCTCGGCCGGCGAGGGGCACAGCGCCTGCCACGCCGCGGCCCGGGACGGTGTGCAGAACAAGGGCGGCTCAAGGTCGCCAAGGCACAACTGGACGATCAGCGGAGCCTGGACCTCACCCAGTACCTGCCCCTTCACCAATGTCGAGCCTTGAGCCAGCGTGGTTTTTCCTCCCCACAGGCGCAGGCTCGCCTGGGCGCCGTGCAAGCACAGCAAACCGTCAGCCCCCAAGTGAAGCGTCCCGGCGAACGGGGCTTCCAACACGGTGCCGTGGGAAAGATGCAGTTCCACGTGCAAAGGCAATGTCTGCGGCTCAACGGCACTGTCCGGGCAAGTGCGCGACAAGCGGTATTGCCCATAACGGCTGGCCGCAAGCCCGTGCACCCTCGCGGCTTCATCCAATAAATGCCGGTCGATGCCCGGTTGCTCCCAATTACCCGCCTCAAAATGCGGGCTGAGCACGCCCAGGTCGATCAACGCAAACTCACGCCCGACCAGGCCTGGCAGCAACGGTGCGAAATCCTGGTTGGCTATCGTTGGCAACGTCTCGCCAACGCAACGCAGGATTGCCGCCTCCATCAGTTCAAACGGCACCGACGTCGCAACGTGGAAGATTTCCCACTCGTGCTCGGCGTTTTTCAGTAGATACGTGTTGTCCGGGTCCAGCCGTTGCTGTTGCTCGCTGCTCAACACCAGCACCGCCGCGCGGGCGACAATCAACGGCCACAGCGCTTGCAACTCTTCGCGCAGCAACGGCGTGACCGCGTGACAGGCCTGGATCGCCGGCAAAATGGCAAACGGATCGCCCTCGGCATGGTGCAGCAGCGCCGCGCAGGTCACCGACAGGTCGGCAATACGCCAGGTGTGCACCAGGTCGCCAAAATCAATCACGCCCTGGACCTGCCAACGCCGCTGGGCGTCGCGCTGCCACACCACATTGTCGTCGGTGATATCCATGTGCACCGCTTGCCAGGGCAGGCGCGGGGCCAACGGCCGGATGGCGGCGTCCACGTGTTCGGCCACCTGTTCCAGCGCGGCACGATGGGGCAAGTCTTGCAGGGTCGCCAGCAGGTGGGTGATCAGTTCCAGGGCGTGGCGCGGGTCCCATTGCAGGGTACGTTCCAGGCCGGGGTGCGTGAAATCGGCCAACGCCAGGCTCATCCGCCCGCACAGTTCGCCAAAGCCTGCGATCACATCGCGGCCCAGGTGCGGGAGGTGGGTCAATGGCTCGCCATCGATATAGTCGAGCAGCCGCAAGTGAACGGTTTGGCCGCCAATGCTCTCGGTCAGTAACGCTTCACCTGTCTTAGCCGCAATCACCTTTGGGACACGCAATTGGCCCTGCAGGTATTCAAGGGCCGCATGCTGGGCCTCAAGCTCCACGGCGGCATAGTCGCCCCGGCAGATTTTCAGAACAAATCGACCACGGGTGCTGTCGATCTTGTAATTGAGGTCCTGCTGGCTGCCCAAGGACTGCAACGTGCCAGCGAGGTCGTAATGCTGCAACAGCAGCTGGGCTGCCTGATCAGGGCCCACTTGCGGGCAAGGCAAACTGGCGCGATGGATCAACGTGGCGAGCAGCATTGTGACGACCTCTGTTTTTTTAGGCGTCTATATCGCCACTGTTATGGGGGGTTAAGCAACCCCTCCCCGTATATCGCGCTTGCACCGGCCCGATTCACAACTCAAGCTATGCTTCATTCGCCAAGTGTCCGTCTAAGGAAAAGGCCCTCGACATGCGCATTCTCATCACCGGTGGCGCCGGCTTCATCGGCTCCGCCCTGATCCGTCACCTGATCCAACACACCGAGCACGAAGTGCTCAACCTGGACAAGCTCACCTACGCTGGCAACCTCGAGTCGCTGACCAGCATCGCGTCCAACAGCCGCTACGAATTTGTGCAGGCCGACATCATCGACCAGGCCACCGTCAGCGCCGTACTGGCGCGCTTTGAGCCCCACGCGATCATGCACCTGGCGGCCGAGTCCCATGTGGACCGTTCCATTGACGGCCCATCGGACTTCATCCAGACCAACATCGTCGGTACCTACAGCCTGCTGGAAGCCACCCGTGCCTATTGGCAGAAACTCGACGAGCCCGCCAGACGTGCGTTCCGCTTCCACCATATTTCCACCGACGAAGTGTATGGCGACCTGCATGGCGTGGACGACCTGTTCACCGAGACCACGCCCTACGCCCCAAGCTCGCCTTACTCAGCCAGCAAGGCAGCGTCCGACCACCTGGTCCGCGCCTGGCAGCGCACTTACGGCTTGCCGGTGCTGTTGACCAATTGCTCGAACAACTACGGGCCGTTCCATTTCCCCGAGAAGCTGATCCCGCTGGTGATCCTCAACGCCCTCGCGGGCAAGCCGCTGCCGGTGTACGGCGACGGTTTGCAGGTGCGCGACTGGCTGTTCGTCGAGGACCACGCGCGCGCGCTGCTCAAGGTCGTCACCGACGGTGTGGTAGGCGAGACCTACAACATCGGCGGGCATAACGAGCAAAAGAACATCGACGTGGTACGCGGCATCTGTGGCTTGCTCGAAGAACTGGCGCCCCAGCGCCCGGCCGGCGTGGAAAAATTCACCGACCTGATCACCTTCGTCAAGGACCGCCCGGGCCACGACCAGCGCTATGCGATCGACGCCAGCAAGATCGAACGCGAGCTGGGCTGGGTCCCGCAAGAAACCTTCGACACCGGGCTGCGCAAGACCGTGCAGTGGTACCTCGATAACCTGGAATGGTGCCGCAGGGTCCAGGACGGCAGTTATCAAGGCGAACGATTGGGCAACACCGACATGAAGGATCTGATTGCATGATGAAAGGAATCGTATTGGCCGGTGGCTCCGGCACCCGTTTGCACCCCATTACCCTGGGCGTGTCCAAGCAACTGTTGCCGGTGTACGACAAACCGATGATCTATTACCCGATCTCGGTGTTGATGCTGGCCGGCATCAAGGACATTCTGGTGATTTCCACCCCGCTGGACTTGCCCCAGTACCGCAACCTGCTGGGCGATGGCAGCCAGTTCGGCGTGCGCTTCACCTACGCCGAGCAGCCGACGCCGGATGGCTTGGCCCAGGCCTTCCTGATCGGCGAGGAATTCATTGGCGATGACCCGGTATGCCTGATCCTCGGTGACAACATCTTCCACGGCCAGCACTTCGGCGACCAGTTGCGTACCGCCGCCGAACGCCCGTCCGGCGCTACCGTGTTCGGCTACTGGGTCAAGGACCCGGAACGCTTCGGCGTGATCGACTTCGACAAGGAAGGCCGCGCCCTGTCCATCGAAGAGAAACCGGCCAAGCCCAAGTCGCCGTATGCCGTGACCGGCCTGTACTTCTACGACAACGATGTGATCAAGATCGCCAAGGCAGTCAAGCCTTCGCCCCGTGGCGAGTTGGAGATCACCGACGTCAACAACGCCTACCTCAAGCGTGGCGATCTGCACGTAGAACGCTTCGGCCGTGGCTTTGCCTGGCTCGACACCGGCACCCACGACAGCCTGCTCGAAGCATCGACCTATGTGCAGACCATCGAGCATCGCCAGGGCCTGAAAGTCGCCTGTCTCGAAGAAATCGCCTACGAAAATGGCTGGATCGACCGTGACCACCTGCTGGAGCGTGCCAAGTACTTTGGCAAAACCGGCTATGGTCAATACCTGTTCACACTCGCAGGGGAAACCATATGAATGTGACCGCCACTGAGTTGCCCGGTGTATTGATCATCGAGCCGAAGGTTTTTGGCGATGAACGCGGCTTTTTCTACGAGAGTTTTAACGCCCGGGCGTTCGCCCAAGCCACAGGGCTGCAGCAGCAATTCGTGCAGGACAACCATTCACGCTCACAAAAGGGTGTGCTGCGTGGCCTGCACTACCAGGTTGAACACGCCCAGGGGAAACTGGTGCGTGTAACAGCGGGTGAAGTTTTGGACGTAGCAGTGGATATTCGCCGCAGTTCACCTCACTTTGGCCAATGGGCCAGCGTGCGGTTGTCTGCCGAGAACAATCGGCAACTGTGGATTCCACCGGGGTTTGCCCATGGCTTTGTGGTGCTTAGCGACTACGCTGAATTCCTCTACAAAACCACCGACTACTACACCCCGACGGCCGAACGCTGCATTCGTTGGGACGACCCCGACCTCAATATCGATTGGCAACTGAACGGCACACCGACCTTGTCCGCCAAGGACCAGAACGGTAAAAGCCTGAAAGACGCCGACCTGTTCCCATGAGAATTCTCATCACCGGCCAGCACGGCCAAGTTTCCCGCGAGCTGCAACAGCGGCTCCAGGGCCTCGGTGAACTCATCGTGCTGGGGCGCGACCAGTTGGACCTGGCAGACGCCGAGCAGATCCGCCAGCACGTACGCGCCCAACGCCCTGGCCTGATCATCAACGCGGCAGCACACACCGCCGTGGACCTGGCCGAGAGCGAACCAGATGCCGCGTTCGCCATCAACGCCATCGCGCCGTGTGTTTTGGCCGAAGAGGCCAAGGCCCTGGGCATTCCGTTGATCCACTACTCCACCGACTACGTGTTCGACGGCAGCAAACCGGCGCCCTACACCGAAGCCGACACGCCCAACCCCTTGGGTGTCTACGGCCAGAGCAAGCTGGCGGGCGAGCAGGCGATTGCTGCGGTGGGCGGCGAATACCTGATCCTGCGCACCAGCTGGGTGTACTCCAGCCACGGCAAGAACTTCCTGCTGACCATGCAACGTCTGCTGCAAGAGAAACCGCAGATGCGCATCGTGGCTGACCAGATCGGTGCGCCGACCTGGGCCGGGAGTATCGCTGACAGCACCCGCGCATTGATTGAACGCTGGCAGGCCGGCCAACCCGGCGACTGGGGCATCTACCATTTGACGGCCCAGGGTGAGACCTCCTGGTTTGGCTTTGCCCAAGCCATCGGCGAGCATCTGAAAGCCCAAGGCAAAGCCTGCGCCGAACTGGAAGCCATTCCGTCCAGCGCCTACCCGACGCCGGCCAAGCGCCCGCTAAACTCACGCCTCGATTGCAGCCGCCTGCAACAGCAGTGGCAGGTCAGCCAACCGCAGTGGCAAGACGCATTACGCGAGTGTCTTGCACAGCAGCACTAGGCATAATGCGCCTGTACCCACAGGCGCATGACTCATGACTCCATCCCTTCCACGTAGACCCCGCTGGCGCAGCCTCGCCCTGTTGGCGCTGTGCCTGGCGCCGCTGCTGTGGCCGCTGGAGCACCTGGCCGAGCGGTATTACCGCAACGAACTGGCCGGGCAGAACCGCCAGACCCTCGACCTGTACGTCGCCAACCTGCTCGGTACCCTGCACCGCTATGAAGTGCTGCCGCAGATCCTCGGCGACCTGCCCGCCCTGCGCACTGCGCTGGATGCGCCTCAGGTGAGCACCAACCTGGTCAACGCCAACCTGCTGCTCAAGGACGTCGCCGCCCAGGCCGGGGTGGAAGTGATGTACCTGATGGACACCACCGGCAAGACCCTTGCCGCCTCCAACTGGGACAAACAGGACAGCTTTGTCGGGCGCAACTTCTCGTTCCGGCCCTACTTCAGCGAAGCCATGGCCGGCCGCCTGGGGCGGTTTTTCGGCCTGGGTACCACCTCGGCCAAGCGCGGTTACTTCTTCGCCGCCGCCGTGCGCGACGGCGACACGATCATCGGCGTGCTGGTGGTCAAGGTTGACCTGGATCACACCGAAAGCCTGTGGGGCAATACGCCGGAACAACTGCTGGTGACCGACCACAACGGCGTGGTGATCCTCACGTCGCGCCCTCAATGGCGATTCCGCGCCACCCGGCCGCTGACCACCGAAGAGCGCCAGGCCATCATCGCGATCCAGCCCTACCCTACCCGTGATCCGCAACCACTGGCCCTGAGCAACACCGCCTGGTTGCGCCAGTCCACGGCCATCGCGGAAACCGGCTGGAACGTCGAAATCCTCGCCCCTCGTTCGCTGATCAGCCGCCCGGTGCGCACGGTGGTTGCCGTCGGCGGCGCCACCCTGCTGGTGCTGATGTTGCTGCTGGGCTTGATGATGCAGCGCCGTCGGCACTACCTGGAACGCATCGCCTTTGAAGCCAAGGCGCGCCGCGAGCTGGAAATGCGTGTGGTCGAGCGTACCAGCGACTTGGAGGGCCTCAACCGGCGCCTCAAACAGGAAGTGCTGGAGCGCGAACACGCCCAGCAGGAACTGGTGCGCGCCCAGGACGACCTGGTGCAGGCCGGCAAGCTGTCGGCGCTGGGCACCATGTCGGCGAGTATCAGCCATGAGCTCAACCAGCCCCTGGCGGCGATCCGCAGCTATGCGGAAAACGCCGAAATCCTGCTCGACCACGAACGCACCAGCGATGCCCGAGGCAATCTCAAACTGATCAGCGAACTGACCGGGCGTATGGCCTCGATCATCGCCCACCTGCGCGCCTTCGCCCGCCGTGACCGCCATGCGCCCGAGAGTGTGGCCCTGCAACCGGCGCTGGACGATGCGCTGGCACTGTTGGCCAAGCGGCGGCGGTCAATGGAAGTCGAGCTGATCCGTGACCTGCCGGAAGCAACCCTGTGGGTACAGGCCGGTGAAACCCGTTTGCGCCAGGTACTGGGCAACCTGCTGGCCAACGCCCTCGACGCCCTCACCGAAAAAGGCCCGCCGCGTAAACTCTGGTTGAGTGCCCAAACCACCGAACAGGGCGTCAACCTGTACATTCGCGACAATGGCCCGGGCTTTTGCATGGAAGCCTTAGGGCGTGCCAGCGAGCCGTTCTACACCACCAAGACCCGCACCCAGGGCCTGGGGTTGGGCCTGGCGATCTGTGACACGTTGATGCGCGCCTTCGGCGGCGAGCTGTTGTTCGCCAACCACAAGGAAGGCGGCGCGCTGTTAACCTTGAAATTGCGTGCCGGTTCGCCGGGCGTCAGTCTGCAACCGTCCGAGGACCGCAGTGTATGAGTATCGATAACGGGATCCAGGTGGTGTTGATCGACGACGATCCACACCTGCGTCAGGCCCTGTGCCAGACCCTGGACCTGGCTGGGCTGAAAGTCCTGACCCTGGGCGAAGCCAGCGGCCTCACCGCGCGCCTGTCCCGCGATTGGCCGGGCGTGGTGGTCAGCGACATCCGTATGCCCGGCATGGACGGCCTGGAGCTGCTGGCCGAACTGCACGGCCAGGACCCGGAGCTGCCGGTGCTGCTGATTACCGGCCACGGTGATGTGCCGCTGGCGGTACAGGCCATGCGCGCCGGCGCGTATGACTTCCTGGAAAAACCCTTCGCCAGCGATGCCTTGCTCGACAGCGTGCGCCGCGCCCTGGCCCTGCGCCGCCTGGTGCTGGATAACCGCAGTCTGCGCCTGGCCCTCAGCGACCGTCAGCAACTGAGCACGCGCCTGGTTGGGCATTCCCCGCAAATGCTGCGCCTGCGCGAGCAGATCGGCGCGCTGGCGGCGACCAAGGCCGATGTATTGATCCTTGGCGAAACCGGCGCAGGCAAAGAGGTAGTGGCGCGTGCACTGCACGACCTGTCGAGCCGGCGCAGCGGGCCGTTTGTGGCGATCAACGCCGGTGCCCTGGCCGAGTCCGTGGTGGAAAGCGAGCTGTTCGGTCACGAGCCTGGCGCCTTTACCGGTGCGCAAAAGCGCCGTATCGGCAAGTTCGAGTTTGCCAACGGCGGCACGTTGTTTCTCGATGAAATCGAAAGCATGAGCCTGGATGTGCAGGTCAAGTTGCTGCGCCTGTTGCAGGAACGCGTAGTGGAGCGCCTGGGCGGCAACCAGCTGATCCCGCTGGATATCCGCATCATCGCCGCCACCAAGGAAGACCTGCGCCAGTCTGCCGACCAGGGGCGCTTTCGGGCCGACTTGTATTACCGTCTCAACGTTGCGCCGCTGCGCATTCCGCCGCTGCGCGAGCGGGGCGAAGATGCGTTGATGCTGTTCCAGCACTTTGCCGACGAAGCCAGCAGCCGCCACGGCCTGCCGCTGCACGAGTTGCAGCCGGGCCAGCGTGCACTGCTGCTGCGCCACAGCTGGCCGGGTAATGTGCGGGAACTGCAAAACGCCGCCGAACGGTTTGCCCTCGGCCTGGAGCTGGCCCTGGATGCGACACCGGACAACCCGTCCGCTGGCGTACTGACCTCCACCAAAGGTGGCCTTAGCGAGCAAGTCGAGCAGTTCGAAAAAAGCCTGATCGCCGCCGAACTGACCCGCCCTCACAGCTCCATGCGCAGCCTTGCCGAAGCGTTGGGCATGCCACGCAAGACCCTGCACGACAAACTGCGCAAGCACGGCCTTAATTTCGCCGACAGTGCCAACCATGGCGCCGACGACGAATGACTCACCCCACTCGCCACGAGGCCCCCATGAGCCGCGACAGCCGTTACCTGGAATCCATCCTTCACCACGACATTCCCCTTACCCGGGAAATGGGCCTCAAGGTGCTCGACTGGCAACACGGCCAATTGCAGCTGCACCTGCCCTTGCAAGCCAACATCAACCACAAGAGCACCATGTTTGGCGGCAGCCTCTATTGCGGTGCCGTGCTGGCGGGGTGGGGTTGGTTGCACCTGCAATTGCGGGAGGAAGGGGTTGAAGACGGGCATATCGTGATTCAGGAAGGGCAGATCAGCTATCCGCTGCCCGTGACCCGGGACGCGACGGTGGTGTGCCAGGCGCCAGAGGAGAAGGTGTGGAAACGCTTTGTGGCGACCTACAAGCGCTATGGCCGTGCACGGCTGACGCTGGAGACGTGGATTGTGAATGAGGGCAGCGAGGAGCATGCCGTAGCGTTTACCGGCCAGTACGTCCTGCACCGCTAAGCGCCACAACACAATCCATTGTAGGAGCCGGCTTGCCGGCGATGAGGCATTCAAGTCATGCAGCGATCTTGCCGGCGCCATCGCCGGCAAGCCGGGCTCCTACAGGGGTCTACGAACGGGCCAGGGTCAGCAACCGCTCCCGCCAAGCCGCCTTCGCCGGCAATGCCAAAAAGAACGGGTTCAACAACGACTCCCGCGCCGGGTAGCTGAATGGCTCGCCACTCAACTCCAGCACTTCGCCGCCCGCCCCTTCCAGCACGCCCTGGGCTGCTGCGGTGTCCCACTGCGACGTTGGCGCCAACCGTGGGTAGCAATCGGCACTGCCTTCGGCCAGCAGGCAGAATTTCAGCGAGCTGCCGATATTCGCCAGTTTCAGCTCACCCAGGCCTTCGCTCAAACCATCCAGCAAACGCTCCTGCTCAGGGCTGGTGTGCCGACGACTGGCAACCACGGTAAATGCCTCTCCGGCGGCTGGCGTCTGGCGCACCTGAATCTGCTTGGGCGCCTCATTTACATCGGAACGCCATGCCCCAAGGCCCGCACCGCCAAAGTAGCAGCGGCCGCTGGTGGGCATCGACACCACGCCAAATACCACGCGGCCTTGCTCGATCAGGGCGACGTTGACGGTGAACTCTTCGCTGCCGGAAATGAATTCCTTGGTGCCATCCAGCGGGTCCACCAACCACCAGCGCTGCCAACCGGCGCGCACGCTTTGGTCGATATCGGCGTCTTCTTCAGACAGTACGGGAATGCTCGGGTCCAGCGCGGTGAGCCCAGCGAGGATCAAGTGGTGAGCGGCCAGGTCTGCTGCCGTCACCGGCGAGTCATCAGACTTGGACGTGACGGCCACGTCGGCCCGCCAATAGGGCAGGATCGCTTCACCCGCCTGACGCGCCAGCTCGATCACAGGGGCAATAAAAGGGTGGCCTAAAAACAGTTCGCTCATGCGATAAACGCTCCACGCTGGGTCAACAGGTCTCGTACCAGATACAGCGCGGCCAGGGCGCGGCCTTCGCTGAATTGCTCGTTTTGCGCCAGTTGCGACAGCTCCCGCAGGTTGACGCGGTCGACCCGCATCGGCTCGGGCTCGTCACCTTCAAGGCGTTCTTCATAGAGGTCGGTGGCCAGCACCACCTGGATTTTCTGGCTCATGTAGCCAGGTGACAGCGAAAGCTCGGTGAGGTGTTCCAGCTGACGTGCGCCGTAGCCTGCCTCTTCCTTGAGCTCACGGTTCGCCGCCGCCAGCACATCCTCGCCGGGCTCGATCAGGCCCTTGGGCAGGGACAACTCATATTCATCCGTACCGCCGCAGTATTCTTCCACCAGCAACGCGTGATCGGCGTCGATCATTGCCACGATCATCACTGCGCCATAACCGGCACCGCGGCCCACCAGGCGTTCGTAGGTTCGTTCAACGCCATTGGAAAAGCGCAATTGCACTTCCTCCACGCGGAACAAACGGCTACTGGCGACTATTTCGCGGGCGAGGACGGTGGGTTTCTGGCGCATAAGCGGCTCCTTGGCGTGATCGGGTTACTATACCGTGGCTTTTCCGATTGTCTGTGTCGGATATCTTTACTTACATGAGAACCGCCCATGCCCTCTCTGCCCTGGCACGCCATCGACACCGTCCTGCTGGACATGGACGGCACCCTGCTCGACCTGCACTTCGACAACCACTTCTGGATGGAACACCTGCCACAACGCTACGCCGAGTTGCATGGCGTGAGCCGTACGATGGCCGAGATGGAGTTGCAGCCGCTGTTCGAGCGTAACGCCGGACAGTTGCAATGGTATTGCCTGGACTTCTGGACCCGCGAATTGAAGATTCCGGTGCGCGAACTGAAGCTGGAAACCGCACACCTCATTGCCCTGCGCCCGGACGCCGATACCTTCCTGGCGGCGATCAAGCAGGCTGGCAAGCGGGTGATCCTGATCACCAACGCTCATCGCGATTCGCTGTCATTGAAGTTGGAACGCATCGAATTGGCGCCGTATTTCGAAAGGTTGATCAGCTCCCACGACTACGGTTTCGCCAAGGAAAACCCGCAGTTTTGGGACGCGCTGCAGGCCGATATCGGCTTCGACCCGACGCGTAGCCTGTTTATTGATGACACCTTGCCGATCCTGCGCAGTGCCCAGGTGTTTGGCGTGGGGCATCTACTGGCGGTGAAAGAGCCGGACAGCAAGAAAGGGCCAAAGGACACGGCGGAGTTTGCAGCCGTCGAGGACTACCGAGACCTCATTGCCGGCCTCTGAATCAAATGTGGGAGAAGACCTCTGTGGGAGCCGGGCTTGCCCGCGATGCAGACGCCTCGGTGTATCAGTGACACCGCAGCGATGCTATCGCGGGCAAGCCCGGCTCCCACAGAAAGCAACTCCCACATTTCGTAGCGTGTATTACTCAGGAATACGCAGTGTCTGCCCTGGGTAAATCTTGTCCGGGTGGGACAGCAACGGCTTGTTAGCCTCGAAGATCTTGTTGTACTGGTTGGCGTTGCCATACACCGCCAGCGAAATTGCGCTCAGGGTGTCGCCCTTTTTCACCACGACGAAACGGGCGGCGGCAACCGCCGGACCGGATACGGTGATCTGGTCCTCGACACTGGCCACCCCGGCAATATTGCCTGCCGCCAGGATGATTTTTTCTTTCTCTTCCTGGCTGGCCACTACACCGCTGATCGTCACCTTGTCACCGTCGACGGTGGCATGCACGTTCGGGTTGCCCAGCCCCACATCCTCAATGTGCTTTTTAAGGTCTTCGCTGGCATCGGCGTTGCCTGGCGTCAACAGCTTGACCAGCTTTTCGCCAGCCTCTTTCACAAAGCTGAAAATACTCATGTTTGCTCTCCTTGGGGTTTAGGTTCCAGATGCCAAAGACTAGACCAGTCCTACAGAACCTGGTTCCAGCCCGACCAATGACCAGACGACTCCTACACGCGTTAGAATCCCCTCGCTATTGGAGCAAGCCCACGGAGCGAAGATGGACATCAAACAGCTGAAATTCCTCATCGCCCTCGACGAAACCCGTCACTTCGGCCAGGCGGCAGCGCGTTGCCATATCACCCAGCCGACGCTGTCGATGCGCTTGCGCAACCTGGAAGAGGAACTGGACCTTCCTCTGGTCAACCGGGGCCAGCGCTTCGAAGGGTTTACCGCGCCGGGCGAGCGGGTGCTGGCGTGGGCCCGCACGGTGCTGGCGGCCTATGACGGTTTGCAGGCCGAAGCCGCAGCCTGCCGTGGCAACCTGGTGGGCACATTGCGATTAGGGGTGGTGCCGCTGTCGAGCTTCGACCCCCTGGCCTTGATGCAGCAGTTGCACAAGGAACACCCCAGCCTGCGTTTCGAGCTGTCGGCACTGAGCTCCGAGCAAATCCTTGAACAACTGGCCAGCAATCGACTGGACCTGGGCGTGTCCTACCTGGAACGCTTGGACAATGAACGTTTCGACTCGCTGGCGTTGGGCGAAACCCGCATGGGCCTGCTGTATGACCAGCGCTTCTTCAGCTTCGGTGACACGCCGTTGAGCTGGGAGGCGCTGATCGAGCTGCCGCTGGGCATGCTCACCAGCGGCATGCACTTTCGCCAGTCCATCGACCACAACTTCCACAGCCGGGGGCTCAACCCACAACCGCTGCTGCAAACCGATGCCGTCCATCAGTTGTTACAGGCTGTGCACGGCGGGCTGTGTTGCGCAGTGATGCCGCTGGAGGGAGGCCTGGATGCACTCACCGAACACTTGCGCCTGCAACCGATTGAAGACGCCCACACCCTGGCCCGCCTGGGATTGATCATGCGCCGCAGCGCCCCTCGATCAGCACTGGCCGAAGCCTGTTTTGCGCTGTTTCAGAAATCGCAAAACGAGTCTTGATCGACGTCATCTATCGGCAGATCAGTACTGGCAATTAGACGCAACGCTTTGTCGCGCCTAGTCTAAACACTGACCAATCCGTCGGTGGTACTGCCCCATGAACGCCAAGCGCCCCGTCTGCGCGGCGCCTGCCTCTGAAACGCCCGCGCCTGCTGCCAGCCAGAGCTATCAGTATTGCAATCTCGAGCACACAGAAGTCGCCAGCACTGCATTGGCGGAAGAAGTGGCCTTGGCGATTGCCTACAACGACATCAGCCAGGCCGTGATGCTGGTCACCCCGACCGACCTTGAAGACTTCATCGTCGGCTTCAGCATTGGCAGCGGCATTATCGCCGACGTTAGCGACATTTATGACCTGAAACTCAGCGGATCGGGTTCAGCCCAGTACGCCCAGGTTCAAATCTCCAGCCGCGCTTTCTGGAACCTCAAGCAGCAGCGCCGACAACTGGCCGGCACCAGCGGCTGTGGCCTGTGCGGCGTGGAAGCGGTTGAACAGGCGCTACCGGACCTTCAGGTGCTGCCCGGCGCGCCCTTGCCGCCCGCCGAATGGCTCGACGGCCTGCGCCAACGCATCAGCGCCTTTCAACCCTTGGGCCAATACAGCGGCGCGGTACACGCGGCGGTGTTCATGAACGGCCACGGCGAATTGCTGCTGGGCCGTGAAGACATCGGCCGGCATAACGCCCTGGATAAATTGATCGGCGCACTGATCCGCCAAAAGATTCCGACCGAAGGTGGCCTGGCAATCGTCACCAGCCGTTGCAGCCTGGAGTTGATCCAGAAAGTCCTGCGCGCGGGCATCCAGACCCTGGTCAGCCTGTCATCGCCTACCGGCCTGGCCCTGCAATGGGCCCGCCGGCACAACCTCAACCTCATCCACCTGCCGCAGAAAAGCGCGCCGCGGGTCTATAGCCCAGCGATGGAGTACCAACCATGAGCATGCATCACCAAGCCGACCAAACCCCAACCCCGCGCTACAAGCCCTATAAAGGCCCAGCCGGTGGCTGGGGCGCACTGATCAGCGTGGCGCAGGCCTGGTTGACCAGCGACAACGCGCTGAAAAACCTGCGCATGATGCTCAAGACCAACCAGAACGGCGGTTTCGACTGCCCGGGCTGTGCGTGGGGCGACTCGCCGGAAAGCGGCATGGTCAAGTTCTGCGAGAACGGCGCCAAGGCCGTGAACTGGGAAGCCACCAAGCGTCGCGTCGACGCGGCGTTCTTCGCCAAGCACAGCGTCACCGCGCTGTTGGAGCAAAGCGACTACTGGCTGGAATACCAGGGCCGCCTGACCGAGCCGATGCGCTACGACGCCGAAACCGACCGCTACCGGCCCATCAGCTGGGAAGCCGCGTTCGACCTGATAGGCAAGCACCTCAACGCCCTGCCCAGCCCGGACATGGCCGAGTTCTACACCTCGGGCCGCGCCAGCAACGAGGCGGCGTACCTGTATCAGCTGTTCGTGCGCGCGTATGGCACCAACAACTTCCCGGATTGCTCGAACATGTGCCACGAAGCCAGCGGTGTGGCCCTGGCGCAAAGCGTGGGCGTCGGCAAAGGCACCGTGACCTTTGATGACTTCGAACATGCCGATGCGATCTTCGTGTGGGGCCAGAACCCTGGCACCAACCACCCGCGCATGCTCGAACCGCTGCGCGAAGCGGTGAAACGCGGCGCTCAGGTGGTGTGCATCAACCCGTTGAAAGAGCGCGGCCTGGAACGCTTCCAGCACCCGCAGCACCCGCTGGAAATGCTCACCAACGGCGACAAGCCGACCAACACCGCCTACTTCCGCCCGGCACTCGGCGGCGACATGGCCATCCTGCGCGGCATGGCCAAGTTCCTGCTGCTGTGGGAGCGCCAGGCCCAGGCCGAAGGCAAGGAAGCCGTGTTCGACCACGACTTCCTCAACGAACACACCGCCAACGTGCTGGATTACCTGGGCAAGATCGACGACACCTCCTGGGATGAAATCGTCGAGCAGTCCGGCCTGACGCTGGTGGAGATCGAGCAAGCGGCGCGCATGTACGCCAAAGGCAAGAACGTGATCATGTGCTGGGCCATGGGCATCACTCAGCATCGCCACTCGGTGCCGACCATCCAGGAAATCGCCAACCTGATGCTGCTGCGCGGCAACATCGGCCGCCCCGGCGCGGGCCTGTGCCCCGTGCGTGGCCACAGCAACGTGCAGGGCGACCGCACCATGGGCATCAACGAGCGCCCTCCAGTGGCGTTCCTCGATTCTCTGGAGCGTCGCTTCCAGTTCCAGGTACCGCGTGAAAATGGGCACAACGTGGTCGAAGCGATCCACGCCATGCTCGAAGGCCGCTCCAAAGTGTTCATCGGCCTGGGCGGCAACTTCGCCCAAGCCACGCCCGACAGCCCGCGCACCTTCGAGGCCCTGCGCAATTGCGACCTGACCGTGCAGATCAGCACCAAGCTCAACCGCAGCCACCTGATGCACGGCAAAGACGCGCTGATCCTGCCATGCCTGGGCCGCACCGACATCGACATCCAGGCCGACGGCCCGCAAGCGGTGACGGTAGAGGACTCGTTCAGCATGGTTCACGGCTCCAACGGCCAACTGCAGCCGCTGTCGAAATTCATGAAGTCGGAGCCTGCCATCCTGGCTGGCATCGCGGCGGCGACCTTGGGCAGCAAGCCCGTGGATTGGAATTGGCTGGTAGCCGACTACGGGCGTATTCGCGACCTGATTGCCGACACCATCCCAGGCTTCAAGGACTTCAACGAGAAGATCAAAAACCCAGGCGGCTTCTACCTGGGCAACGCAGCTGGCGCCCGCCGCTGGAACACGCCGTCGGGCCGCGCCAACTTCCGCCCGAATATCCTGCCCAAGGACTTGATCCACGAGCGCACTCACGCCACTGGCCGTGTGCCGGACCTGATCATGCAGTCGATGCGCTCCCACGATCAGTACAACACCACCATCTATGGCTTGGACGACCGCTACCGTGGCGTGAAAGGCCAGCGTGACGTGCTGTTCGTCAACGAAGCCGACATCATCCGCCTGGGCTTCAAGCCGGGGCAGAAGGCCGACATCGTGTCGTTGTGGGAGGACGGCCGCGAGCGTCGTGTGAAAGGCTTTACCTTGCTTGCGTTTGATATTCCTGCGGGGCAGGCGGCGGCTTATTACCCGGAAGTGAACCCTCTGGTGCCCCTGGAAAGCACGGGCGATGGCAGCCACACGCCAACATCGAAGTTCGTGGCGATTCGCCTGGAAGCGGCAAGCGATAACGGCTTGATCATGGCCCGCTCGGCCTGACAACCCCGCCCTCTGTAGGAGCCGGCTTGCCGGCGATGCGGCCCTTAAGCCTTGCGCTGATTGTGCCGACGCCATCGCCGGCAAGCCGGCTCCTACAGTGAGTGTTCCCATGCAGGCAGCGGGGACGATGCCGGGTCAAATTCCGGGCACAAAAAAGGCCGCTTTTGCATAAAAGCGGCCGTTCCGAAGTAGTTAAAGACCTGTAAAAATCACTTAAGTTCCCCATACAAAACAGTAACTTAGCAAATTGTATACAACTGCTGCCACCGGTCGGATTTCGATTGTCAGCGTCTCGATACAACCTCAGGATCGCGCCGTCATCCTCTTGAGGTCTCTCTATGAAGTTCTCCTCGATTCTCTTGTTGTCCCTTGGCCTGGTCAGTGGCGCAGCCATGGCCGGTGGCACCACCGAAGCCGGTGTGGGCGGCGCATTGGGCGGGGTTTTAGGTTCCGTTGTCGGCCAGCAGATCGGCGGCAATACAGGTTCGGCCATCGGCGCAGCCCTGGGTGGCGCGGGCGGCAGTGCGGTCGGCGCTGACAAGCGCAGCCGTGGTGAAGCGGCCATTGGTGGTGCGCTGGGCGCAGCCGGTGGCAACGTGGTTGGCCGCAGCATGGGCGGCAACACTGGCAGCCTGATCGGCGCAGCCGCTGGCGGCGGTGCAGGTGGCGCGCTGGGTAACTACATGGGCAACAAGAGCGATGACGACGACCGTCGCTACCGTGGGCGCGACAACCGCCGCTATGACCGCGACGATCACCGTGGCCGCGGGCATGCCTATGGCCATCGCAAGAACAAGCATCACTACCGTCACCGGTAAGAGCTGAAGAACACGATCAATCCCTTGTAGGAGCCGGCTTGCCGGCGATAGCAGAGTGTCAGGCAATACTTATTGACCTGACCCATCGCGATCGCTGGCAAGCCAGCTCCTACAGTGGGTATTTGTGTTCAAAGAATCACCAAGCGCTGCAACGCCTCGCGCAACATTCCCGGAATCGTCACCGGCTGGTTCGTCCCCCGATCCACGAACACGTGCACAAAGCGCCCCGCCGCACAGGCCTCGTCCTCACCTTGTTTGAACACCGCCAATTCGTACTGCACTGAGCTGTTGCCCAACTTGCTCACCCGCAGGCCGATTTCGATGCGCTCGGGAAAGGCAATCGACGCGAAGTAATCGCACGCTGAACTCACCACAAACCCCACCACTTCACCGTCATGAATATCCAACCCACCCTGTTCGATCAGGTAGGTGTTCACCGCCGTGTCGAAGAAGCTGTAGTAGGTCACGTTATTCACATGGCCATACACATCGTTGTCGTGCCAGCGCGTGATGATCGGCTGGAAGTGAGGGTAATCGGCACGTTGGGGTACGGAGTCAGGCATGGGCGCATCTCGTGAAGGTGGGTTCAAAGGTCGTTCAAATGGGCTTCGGCCCACTCGCGCACCTCGGCGTAGGGGTAGTCTTCAAGTGCAGCAAAACCCGGAATGCCCCGCGCTTTCAGCTTGGTGAATAGCGGCACGCTGATACCGCCAAGGAACCGCGTCAAACGTTCCGCGCCCGGCAATTGCCCCGTGTGCTCATGATGCCTGTGGATAAAATCACCGCACAGCCCCATGAAGTTTTTATCCACAAGCGGCGGCAAACCGGGCGGTGGCGGCAGGTGTGCAACATGGCCGTGGCACACAGAGCAATGCCCACAACGCTGGGGCGCATTTTCATCGCCAAAATACTGAGCCAGTCGTTTCCCCAGGCAATGTTCGGTGGCGAACAGATCGAGCATGGCGTGAATCCGCGCCACCTCGCCCACCTCATGTTGCTTGAAGCCTGTGTATAACTCGGCGCTCAACACCTCTGGATCAAAATCGGTATCCAGCAGGCTGTAGACCTCGGTCATCTGCTTGCTTTCCAGCTCGATCAGGCCCTGCTCCTGGAAGTAATCCAGGGCTTTCACCACCCGGCCACGCTCGGCGTTGTGCTGTTGGTACAGCGCGTCGAAATCCACTGTAGCCCAGGTTCTCGCCCGCTTGCACACCTGGATAATCGCTGCGACAAACTGCTGTCGCTCGCCGGAAAACCGCGCCAGCAGGGCGTCGGGCTCGATCAGGTACTTGAAGCGGTATTCGGCGTAGAACGCGTAGCGTGGTGCGATCACCCCCTTGAGCTCCAACTGCACCAGCAGTGTCTTCAACGGCAGCTCGCGGATGTTGCTGTGATCCGACAAGGACCTGAGCAGAAATTCCCATTGCCCCTCGCTCCGTGCAGCCTGAAGCTCATCCAATACCCGCCGGATCCCCTCCTGCTCTGGCGTGTCGCCGTACACGAAGTTTTCCAGCACGTTGAGGCTGTCGCGGTTGGCCAGCACCAGGCAGTCGGACGGCTGCCCATCACGCCCGGCACGGCCGATCTCCTGGCTGTAGTTCTCGATGGATTTAGGCAGGTCGAAGTGCACCACATTGCGGATGTCACTTTTGTCGATGCCCATGCCAAACGCGATGGTGGCGACAATGCAATTGGAACGTCCGCCCATGAAGCGCTGCTGGATACCCTCGCGTTTATCGTGGGGCAAGCCGGCGTGATACGCCTCGGCCTGGATGCCGTTGCGGTTCAGGTGCTCGGCAATCTGCTCGGCGGTTTTTTGCAAGGTGACATAGACGATGCTTGGCTGGTCAGCGCGCTCACTCATCCACTGCACCAAGCGACGACGCTTGTCCGCGCCGCTGACCGGCTCCACCAACAGGTTGAGGTTGGGCCGGTAGAAACCCGTAGTGACCACATCGCCCGGTGCAATGGCGAACTTCGCCTGCATGTCGGCAATCACCTTAGGCGTGGCCGTAGCCGTCAGCAGCAGGGCTTGTGGGATATTGAACTGGCGCTGGTAGTCCGGCAGCTTCAAATAGTCCGGCCGGAAGTTGTGGCCCCACTCGGAAATACAGTGCGCCTCGTCCACCACCAGTAACGAGATCTGCACGCTTTGCAGGAAGTTACGGAAGCGCTCGTTCTTCAAGCGTTCTACGGAAATCATCAGGATTTTCAGCTCGCCTGAACGCGCACGGGCCATCACGTCATTGGCCTCATCGCGGCTCTGGGCCGAATCAATACTGCCCGCCGAAATGCCGTGGCGCTGCAAGAAACCAAGCTGGTCCTGCATCAACGCCAACAGGGGTGAAACCACCAATGTCAGGTGTGGCAGCAACACCGCCGACAGCTGGTAACACAAAGATTTACCTGACCCGGTTGGGAAAATCGCAGCTGCCGAACGACCGGCCAGTACCGCGCTGACGGTTTCTTCCTGGCCCAAACGAAACTGTGGATAACCAAAGACCTGCTGGAGGGTGTCGTGCATAGGCTGTCACTCCATTGACCGCTGAGTTGGCTCAAAAACATAGCCCGGGAATCTCAGCGAATCGAGAAAGGTCGCATGGAAAAAAGAGACAGGATGATACACAGGGTGAGGGGTGGCCTAGGGCCGAAGTGGGAATAATCCGAGGTAGGAGCAGAAAAGATACAAATCCAAATGTGGGAGGGGGCTTGCCCCCGATTGCAGTGTGTCAGCCAATAAATCTTGGCCTGACAGATCGCTATCGGGGGCAAGCCCCCTCCCACATTTTTATTTTTGTATCAGGGCTGAATCATCGGTTTTTCACGCGCTCAATCGCCGTGTCATACACCGGGTTGGCCTTCTGCTCTTTAGCCAGCTGGTAGTGACGCAACGCATCCTGGAACTGCCCCGCAGCCTCATAGATCCGCGCAATGTTGTAGTAAGACCCTGCACGCACGGTCGCGGCATTCGCACCGGTCGCCAGGGCAATGGCCTTGCGGTTGGCCCAGATCGACTCGGCAGTGTTGCCAGCCTTCTGGTACGCCAGGCCCAGATTGCCGTAGGCCTTGCCGAAGCCATTGTCCAGGTCGATGGCCTGGCGGAACAGGTCGATGGCCTGGTCGAGGTTACCCGCTTGGTAGGCCGCTTCACCTTGTACGTTCAGACGTTTCGCATCGGTTTGTGCAGAAGAGCTGACGGCTACGGCCGTGACCGCGACGCTGTCATCCAGCAACGGTTTCACTTCGTTGAGTACGTCCTTGGCATCCACTGTCACACCGCTGAAGGTGTTGATGTCTTGGAAGTCACCGCTGCCGGTCATGCGGAACACGGTCCACAGGTTGCCGCTACGGTTCTGCGGTACATAGTAGGTACGCACCAGCGACTGGCCCATGTACACGAACACTTTGGCTTCACTATTGGAGAGCTGACGCGAGCTTGGATTACCACCGTTGGTGTAGTCATGCACGGCGTACACGTAGCTTTCGCCATAGTGTTTTTTCTGCAGGGTGATGGTTTCCGGGCCGTAGCTGTCGGTGTCATCCACATCCAGTTCGGCATCGGTGCCGTTTTTGTTTTCGAAGTAGATGTTGTTGCCCGGGAAGATCATGTGGGAGTCGAGGTCTTCCGGGGTCTTGCCCCAGGTCAGTACCACGCGCAGGCCGTCGAGGTTCTCCATCACCGGGCTGATGGCGTAAGTCATGCCCTTGCACGGGCATTTCACCACCAGGTTGGAGTAGCCGGGCTTCTTGATGATCAGCAGGTTGGTGGAGTCGTCAGCGGCTTCGCTGGTCAATGTGACCTGGCCCTGGGCGTTGGTGCGCCCCACCACGTTCTGCGCACCGTTGCGTTGCAGCAGCACTTCGGCATCGGCGATTTTCTGGTCCTTGACCACCGCACTCAGGACCTCAATCGGCAACTGTTCGGCCTGGATGGAAAACGCCACTGCGCACAATGACATCGCCGAGGCGACACGAAGCAAACCCATGCTTAACTCCCTTTAAGTAGTGGGCGGAATCGCCCTACAAGATTTTGCGGTGAAACATACGCTGAAATCAGGCCTCTGGCGGATTTTTTGTACAAAGTGTGACGTAGTTTTTATCACCTCCAACAGCAACTTCTGGCTCCTCAGGTTCTGAGTAAAAACGACCACTTGCCCCCAAAGAACCTCCGTCATAACCAAAAATCGGAAGCATCCGTAAGAAACCACTCAGTACTGCGCCGTACGTTTCCCAAACTGCTTAAAACGCCCTGCACGCCCTCTACAAAACTCACCTTCGCCTGACCGAAACTAGCGGCCTTTCAACAACGCCGACAAGAATCTGTGAACATCGAAAGGACGCAACCTATCAGCCACAACGGCGTCACCTTCACAGAGCGGCGCCTGATCATCTTGCTTAGCAATCCACATGCATTGGCAAATCTTGGGTGGCTGATGCGATGACCGAATCCATCTACTGGATCGGCCTGATACTGCTCTTGGCCGTTGCCGCGTCGATCGAAAAAACAATCAAACGGCCTCCACTCAGAAAATGGTTTGGGCTGGTCCTTGTGGTAACCGGTCCGACACTCTTATTCTGCGACACCCTATGGTTAAAGGGATCGGCGATGGACAGCTTGCCTGCCATTGCTCTTGTAACGGGTATCGTGTTGCTAGCCAGCCAAAACAAATATCGCCGCCACCGCAACCATCCCCCTCACCCACTCCTGCGTGCCCCCACCATGAACCTCGCGCCTAACTTCCCCGAAGACGCCGCCATGCAGCAACTCCTGCAACTGCTGCACGAAGAAATCGGCCTGCCAAAACACAAGACCATCAGCCTGCAAACCTCGATCAACGTCGACCTGGGTTGTGATGGCAGTGAGGCCAAGCAATTGATGGATACGCTGGAGCAGGAATTTGTACTCGACCTGGGCGACTTCGACACTTATCGTTACTTCAACCCGCCGGTGTTTGATGTGTTTCTCAAACGTCGGGCCAAAGGGCGCGGCGAAAAAGTGCCGCTGACCATCGGCATGCTCTACCTGGCCATCAAGACCCACAGCTGGGACACGCAAACTCTCGAAAACCTGAGTTAACGGTAGGAGCCGGCTTGCCGGCGATGGCGGTCCCGAGGGCCTCATCGCCGGCAAGCCGGGCTCCTACAGGAAATTGCGCCTTCGGAAAGGACCTTACATGGACGTAACAATGGGCCTGCTGGCCGCCCTGCTCTGGGGCGGTACGGATTTTCTCGTGGGCCTCAATGCCCGCGCTGTCGGCGTAAAACGCGCGGTGTATTTCGGCCAAGCCTTGGGCTTTCTGATCATGACCCTGCTGCTGGCCATTCTCCCGACCTTCCTGCTCAAATCCCTCGACGCGCCGCTGAGCGTCTGGCTTCTGGGCATCGCCGCCGCCCTGCTCACCGTTTCCGGCGCCCTCGCGTTATCCAAGGCTTTTGCACTCGGTAAAGCCGCCATCGTCGCACCGCTGGTGACCTCCTACGGCGTGGTCACCACCCTGCTGTCCTGGGCCAGCGGCGAGCACATCAGCCTGACGCAGCTGGGTTGCATCGCCGTGTGCGTGATCGGCGTGTTCCTCTCCAGCATCCACAAAGACAACGGCGTTCCCCACAACAACCCCCGCCTGTCCATCGCTTACGCCATGCTTGCCGTTGTGCTGTATGGCACCAGTTTCTGGCTGCAAGGCCGCTACACACTGCCGGCGCTGGGGCCGATTACCATGCTGTGGCTCGGGTATTTGGTGGGGTTATGCGTATTGGTGTTGATGGTACTGAAGATCAAGGACGGGTTGAAAATCCCGCCGCTGAAAAACTGCGCAACACTGACCGGGGCGAGCGTGATGAACCTCGGCGGCTTCTCGGCGTTTTCCTGGGGGGCGATGGCAGGGTCGGTGTCGGTGGTGACGGTGATCAGTACGTTGTCGGGCGGGATTGCGGCGATTCTGGGGTTCGTGTTTTTCAAGGAGCGGTTGTCGGCTGTACAGGTGCTAGGCGTTGCACTGGTACTGGTCGGTGCCGTTGTTTTGCACAGGGTCGACTGACCTATCGCGCACAAAAAAGCCGCCCCTGAGGGCGGCTTTTTCACAACGCTCGAATCTTACAACTTAGGACCCGCAGCCTTGATCGCATCGCTTACTTCAAACTTCTTGAAGTTCTCGATGAACAAGCCAGCCAGTGCCTTCGCCGCTTCGTCGTAGGCAGCCTTGTCAGCCCAGGTGTTACGTGGGTTCAACAGGCCAGTCTCAACGCCCGGTACGGCCAATGGCACGTCGAGGTTGATGGTGTCGAGGTGTTCGGTTTCAGCACCCACCAACGCGCCGCTCTGGATCGCTGCGATCACGCCGCGAGTGGTCGGGATGTTGAAGCGCTTGCCGACGCCGTAGCCGCCGCCGGTCCAGCCGGTGTTGACCAGGTAGACCTTGGAGCCGAAGCCACGGATGCGCTTGATCAGCAGCTCAGCGTATTCGCCAGCCGGGCGCGGGAAAAACGGTGCGCCGAAGCAGGTGGAGAAGGTCGACTTGATGCCGCCGCCGGAACCCATTTCGGTCGAGCCCACCAGCGCGGTATAGCCGGACAGGAAGTGGTAGGCCGCTTGTTCTTCGCTGAGGATGGACACCGGTGGCAGTACGCCAGTCAGGTCGCAAGTCAGGAAGATCACCGCGTTTGGCTCGCCGCCCAGGTTCTTCTCGGAACGCTTGGCCACGTGCTCCAGCGGGTAGGCGGCGCGGCTGTTCTGGGTCAGGCTGACGTTGGTGTAGTCGGCGTGCTTGGCATCGTCGATCACCACGTTTTCCAACACGGCGCCGTGCTTGATGGCTTTCCAGATCACCGGCTCGTTCTTCTCGGACAGGTCGATGCACTTGGCATAGCAACCGCCTTCGATGTTGAACACTACGCCTTCGCCCCAGCCGTGTTCGTCGTCACCGATCAGGTAACGGCTTTCGTCGGCCGACAGGGTGGTTTTACCGGTGCCCGACAGACCGAAGAACAGGGTCACGTCGCCTGCTTCGCCGATGTTGGCGGCGCAGTGCATTGGCAGCACGTCGGAAGCCGGCAGCAGGAAGTTCTGCACCGAGAACATGGCTTTTTTCATCTCACCGGCGTAACGCATGCCGGCGATCAGCACTTTCTTCTGTGCGAAGTTGAGGATCACGCAACCGTCGGAGTTGGTGCCGTCACGCTCTGGCACGCACTCGAAGTTGGCCACGTTGAGCACTTGCCACTCTTCACGACCGGCCGGGTTGTACTGGGCCGGGTTGATGAACAGGCAACGACCGAACAGGTTCTGCCAGGCAGTCTGGGTGGTCATTTTCACGGCCAGGTAGTGGTCGTGCGCAGCACCAACGTGAACGTGGGAAACGAAATGCTCTTGCGCGTTGTTGAAGGCCTCGACACGAGCCCACAGGGCATCGAACTTGTCGGCCGGGAACTTGCGGTTGATCGGGCCCCAGGCGATAGCGTCCTGGGTAGTAGGCTCTTCAACGATGAAACGGTCGACTGGCGAACGACCGGTACGGTGACCGGTTTCTACGACCAGCGCGCCAGTATCGGCAAGCACGCCTTCACCGCGCTGCAGGGCTTCTTTGACCAGATCGTCAACACTCAGATCGGTGTATACGGCGTTATTGGCTTGCGTCATGAGGTTCCCCGTCGGCCTATGGCCGAGTGCTCCAAACGTTTTGTAGTAGAAAGTTGCGCACTACTACCGCGAAAAAAGTGGGCCGGATTATGCCAGAAAAGCCCAAAAAGAGTAGGGCCCTCCCGTCAGAACTGCGCTAATCCGGCGTTTGTCAGGTGATTTACCTGTGCTTAAACGTTTTAGTGGCGGGTGTCGGAAGGGGTGTCGATGCCGGCTCCGGCGAACAATTGGGCTACATCAGCCGCATCGAACAGGTAGCGCTGGTTGCAGAACTGGCAGTCGATCTCGATATTGCCACCGTGTTCCACCACCAGATTCTGCGCATCTTCCAGGCCCAGGCTCACCAGGGCATTGGCCGAACGCTCGCGGGAGCAGCTGCAATGGAAGCGCAAGCTCTGTGCGTCAAACAGTCGCACAGCCTCTTCGTGGTACAGGCGATGCAGGATGGTTTCGTTGTCCAGGCCCAACAGCTCTTCAGCGGTCAGGGTGCCGGCCAGGGCAGTCAGCTTGCGCCAGCTGTCGGTGCGCTCGTCGTCATCCTTGATGCGGTCTGCAGGCAATTGCTGCAACAGCAGGCCACGCGCACGCTTGCCGTCGGCGTTGAGCCAGAACTTGGTGCCGACCTGCTGGGACATCACGAAATAGTTGGTGAAGCAGTCTGACAGGGTTTCACCGTCCAGGTCGACGATGCCCTGGTAGCGCTGGCCTTCGGTCGGGTCGACGGTGATCGCCAGCACGCCGTTGGCCATCAGGTCCGACAGGGTGGCGTCCGGGGCAATCTGATCAGCTTCGTAACGGGCGAGGCCGCGGATTTCGCGCTCGCTGGAGCACTCGATCATCAGCATCGGCACCGGGCCTTCGGAGCGTGCCTGCAGGATCAGCAAACCATCGAATTTCATGGTGCCCACCAGCAGCGCCGCTGCCGCCATCAGCTCACCGAGCAGTTGCGCGACCGGCTCCGGATAGGGGTGCTTGGCGAGGACTTCGGCATAGCTGCGCTCCAGCGACACCAGTTCGCCACGGGCGTCGGTCTCGTCGAAGATGAAGCGTTGGGTGAAGTCGGTATCCGGTAGATCAGTCATAGGTCTGGGTATCTGAGTTGAATAATAGTGACGCGAAGATGACGCAGTTTATGAACAATCCGGGTTTGTTCCAAGCCAAGTGACGCGCCAGGCGATTGCCGGCGCCCTCAATCGTCGTTGCCGCTGCCACGGAACTTGAACAGATCGCGGCGTTGTTTCTTGCTCGGCTTGCCGTCGGTGCTCAAGCCCATGGCGCCGGCCTTGCGCATAGCCGCCGCATTCTCGCGCTTGGCAATGCTGGCTTCGGTCTCGGCATACAAGACCTGCGCTTCAGGCGCGCCACGCCGGACGATGGAAAGCGCTTGAACCACGATGGTCTTTTCATCAAAACCGGTACGAATCTGGAACTCGTCGCCGACGCGCGGTTCCTTGCCCGGCTTGCAGCGCTCGCCACGATGGTGCACCTTGCCGCTCTCGATGGCGGCCTTGGCGAGGGCACGGGTCTTATAGAAGCGCGCTGCCCACAACCACTTGTCCAGCCGGACCTTTTCTTCCTCTTCCTGCTTTTGAGCCACTTGAATTCCTCGCTCTGAAAAATGTCGCAACTTTACCGTTGGAACCCTTCGACGCATAAACCTCAAGGCTCACCTAAGATACGCCAAGGAACGCGATTTTTGCGTGCCTTTCCCTAACAGCTACTGATTACTGCAGCCTGAGAGATATCTGTCGCCATTTGCCGAATATTCTGCGTGAATACCGCGAAATCGGCGCCAAACCCTCGATAAGGTTTGGGGATTGTCACAATCCATGCGCAGTTGGACGTTACTGTCCTCGACGACTACGAAACATTTCTGAATTGCCGGTTACCCATTTTGAAGACATTTGACCATTTGACCGTTGTGGGTCTGCGTGAGTGGGTGGCACTCCCCGATTTGGGAGTGGCGGGCCTGCGCGCGAAGATCGACACCGGCGCCAGCACTTCCAGCCTGCATGCCACCGACATCGAGCCGTTTGAGCGCGAGGGTGAAAAGTGGGTGCGCTTTACCGCGCACCTGGGCAGCGTGGTGCAACTGCGTCACCGCCGCTGCGAAGCGCCGCTGGTGACGATGAAAACCATCAAGAGTTCCAACGGTCACGCGCAGGTGCGCTACGTGATCAGCACCACCCTGGCGTTGGGCGATCGGGTCTGGCGGGTGGAGTTCACCCTGGCCTGCCGCAAGGCCATGCGCTACCGCCTGTTGCTGGGCTCCAAGGCGTTGATTGACGGCCAGTTGGTGGTCAACCCCGGCGTCAAGTACGTTCAAGACAAGCCGGTGTTCCCGGTCTCTACACTTTCTGCCCCAGGTGCTGCATGAAGATTGCTGTGCTGTCGCGAAACCCGCGTCTGTATTCCACCCGCCGCCTGGTTGAGGCCGGCACCGAACGTGGCCACGAAATGGTGGTGATCGACACGTTGCGTGCCTATATGAACATTGCCAGCCACAAGCCGCAGATCCACTACCGGGGCAAACCGCTGGAAGGCTTCGATGCGGTGATCCCGCGCATCGGCGCATCGGTGACGTTCTACGGCTGCGCGGTGCTGCGCCAGTTTGAAATGATGGGGGTGTTCCCCCTCAATGAATCGGTGGCCATTGCGCGCTCGCGGGACAAGCTGCGTTCGCTGCAACTGCTGTCACGCCGGGGTATCGGCCTGCCGGTCACCGGCTTTGCCCACTCCCCGGACGATATTCCCGACCTGATCGAAATGGTCAACGGCGCGCCGCTGGTGATCAAGGTGCTGGAAGGCACCCAGGGTATCGGCGTGGTGCTCTGCGAAACCGCCACCGCCGCAGAGTCGGTGATCGAGGCCTTCATGGGCCTCAAGCAGAACATCATGGTGCAGGAATACATAAAAGAGGCCGGTGGTGCCGACATTCGCTGCTTCGTGGTGGGTGACAAGGTCATTGCTGCGATGAAGCGCCAGGCCAAACCCGGTGAGTTCCGCTCCAACCTGCATCGAGGCGGCAGCGCCAGCCTGATCAAGATCACCCCGGAAGAGCGCATGACCGCATTGCGTGCGGCCAAGGTGATGGGGCTGAGCGTGGCGGGTGTGGATATCTTGCGTTCCAACCATGGGCCGCTGGTGATGGAAGTGAACTCATCACCAGGCCTGGAAGGGATCGAGACCACCACCGGCAAGGATGTGGCGGGGATCATCATTCAGCATCTTGAGAAGAATGGTGGGCCGAACATGACCCGGACCAAAGGCAAGGGCTGATAAAACACAGCTTTTGAAACACTGCAAAACCAATGTGGGAGCCGGCTTGTGTGGGAGCCGGGCTTGCCCGCGATGCAGACACCTCGGTGTGTCAGGCACACCTCGGTGATGCCATCGCAGGCAAGCCAGCTCCCATACAAGCTCGTTCCCACATTCGGATTATGTTGTTGCCTAGACCGCGTCGCGGGGCAACATCAGCCCTAGCGGCAAGCGCACCCGCGCCTCCAGGCCGCCCTCTTCACGGTTGCGCAGCTCAACGTTGCCACCGTGCATCGAAGCAATTCGCCGCACAATCGCCAACCCCAAGCCGGTGCCCTTGCCACCCCGGGCACGATCACCACGGGTGAACGGGTTGAAGATGCCCTCCAGCTCAGCCGGGTCGATACCCGCGCCACGGTCCATCACGCTGAGCACCACGTAAGGTGCCGTACTGTCGCCGGACACGTAGGCCGCCACCTCCACGTCCGAACCGGCATGATGCAGGGCGTTACCGATCAGGTTGTTCAGCAGACGCTTCATCGATACACGGCGCAAGGCGAACGGCTGGATAGGCTCCAGGCGCATACGCACCTGCTCGCCATTCTGGTTGTAAGGCGCGACCACCTCGCGCACCAGGTCCGTCAGGTCGACTTCCTCGACTACCTCGTCACGGCCATCACGGATAAACGCCAGGAATTGGTCGAGAATCGCGTCCATGTCCTCGATATCACGCACCATGTCATCCGTCAGGTCGTTGTGGTTGCCCATCAGCTCAAGTGAAAGCCGCAGACGCGTCAGCGGCGTGCGCAGGTCATGGGACACCCCCGCAAGCATCAGCTCGCGCTCACGCCCGGCCTGTTCGACGTCCTCCGCCATCTGGTTGAAGGCGCTGTACACCTCGGTCATCTCGCTGGGCGTATCGCTGACCGGCAATCGCACGCTTCGCCCCTGCCCCAACTGGCGGGCGGCAAACACCAGGCGCTTGAGTGGCTGGTTGAGCTGACGCACGAAAATCCACGCGGATGCGGTTGAAAGCAACCCGATCGCCAGGAACCAGCCCAACACGTTCCAGATCTTCTGCCCCCGCAGCGGATGCGGGTACAACGGTACTTTCAACCAATCCTGGCCCAGGCTCGGCGCCCGAACCCACAGGGCCGGGGACACGTGCATGCGCAGCCGCACCTCGGTGTCCTCACCCAGTTCGGCCTGCATCTGACGCTGGTAGATCTCACTGTAGGGCCAGTGCTGCTCGCCCTCCGGCACGCCAGCGCCCGCCACGCGCACGAGCGTGGCGGCCTTGGCGATCTTCTCGCGGTTCTCGGGGTCGGCGGCCCAGTAGGCGCGCAGGGTCAGGGCCACACCGTGGCTGTATTGTCGGTCCACCAGCACGTCTTCGTTCATCAACAGATAAACCAGCGTCAGTGCCTTGGAAAACAGAACGACGATCAGCACCAGCCAAAGGGTGCGCGAGAAGAAACTTTGTGGGAACCACAACGGGGTTTTCATAGGAGACAGCTAGACACCTTGCAGGAACGAGCGGCGCTCGCAGAATTGCGGAGGCCGGGCACCCTGTCGATATTCAAGAAACTGAACACCGGGATGCCTGCCGCCGCAAATCATGGGTCACTTGGTCGCAGTGCCATCCGGCACAAACACATAACCCACGCCCCACACCGTCTGGATATACCGCGGTTTGGACGGGTCCGGCTCGATCATCCGGCGCAGACGGGAGATCTGCACGTCGATGGAGCGTTCCAGCGCGTCCCACTCACGGCCACGGGCCAGGTTCATCAGCTTGTCACGGGTCAGCGGCTGGCGAGCGTTCATCACCAGTGCCTTGAGCACCGCGAATTCGCCGGTGGTCAGCATGTGCACTTCATCGCCACGCTTGAGCTCACGGGTGGCCAGCGACAGTTCGTAGTCGCCAAAGGTGACGCTCTCGTCTTCGCTGCCCGGTGCGCCTGGTACAGGCGGAGCCTGGCGACGCAATACCGCCTTGACCCGTGCCATCAACTCGTCAGGGTTGAACGGCTTGGCCAGGTAGTCATCGGCGCCCAGTTCGAGGCCCTTGATGCGGCTCAGCTCATCGCCCTTGGCGGTGAGCATGATGATCGGAATCTGGTTGTTCGCGCCACGTAAGCGTTTGCAGGCGGTAAGGCCGTCTTCGCCGGGCAGCATCAGGTCGAGCACGACCAGGTTGAACACCTCACGGCCCAACAGGCGGTCCATCTGCTCGGTGTTCGGCACCGCGCGGGCACGGTAGCCCTTGGAGTTGAAGAAACGCTCCAGCAGGCTGCTCAGCCCCGGATCGTCATCAACGATGAGAATTTTTTCGCCTTCAGCAGTTTGTGCAGTGCTGCTCATTAGATGCTCCTCTTATCTCGGCGCGCATTATGGCGTAGCTGCCGTTATACGCACCGTGTGCATTGTTAGCAGATTTTTCCTCCACCGCCAGCGAACCCGCGCCCTACAACCTCTGGCGCAGTACCCCCCAAGAGCAGAACGCTGGTTATAATGCGGCGCCTTCGTGCAGGGCAACGTCAGATCGTTACCGTTTACTGCCGGGCTTTTTTTCACCCGCTTGTCGTGATTTTTTCGATTTCGAGGGTCAATAGGCTGCCTCTTGACCCAGGCAGCGGCGCCAGTCGGGCCGCTCAACCAGCCTCCCAAGGCCTTGTTTTCCGGGCCTGCGAGCTGCTTTTCAGAATTTCAGGTGGTTTTATGGACAGCATCAACAGCCGCATCGCCGAGGAACTCGGTGTACGCCCACAACAGGTCGAAGCGGCCGTCGCTCTACTGGATGAAGGCTCCACGGTGCCTTTCATCGCCCGTTACCGTAAAGAAGTGACCGGCAGCCTCGACGACACCCAACTGCGTCACCTGGAAGAGCGCCTGCGCTACCTGCGAGAACTCGACGAACGGCGCATCAGCATCCTCGCCAGCATCGAGGAACAGGGCAAGTTGACCCCACAACTTGAGCGCGACATCAAGCTCGCCGACACCAAGACCCGCCTCGAAGACCTCTACCTGCCCTACAAACAGAAGCGCCGCACCAAGGGCCAGATCGCCCTGGAAGCCGGCCTGGGCGAGCTGGCCGACGGCCTGTTCAACGACCCATCGCTAAGCCCGGACACCGAAGCCGCTCGCTTCATCGATGCCGAAAAAGGCGTCGCCGACGTCAAGGCCGCCCTCGAGGGCGCCAAGTACATCCTCATGGAGCGCTTCGCCGAAGACGCCAGCCTGCTGGAAAAACTGCGCACCTACCTCAAGCAGGAGGCCACCCTCAGCGCCCGCGTCATCGCCGGCAAAGAGGAAGAAGGCGCCAAGTTCCGCGACTATTTCGAACACGACGAACCGCTGAAAAGCATGCCTTCCCACCGTGCACTCGCCATTTTCCGCGGCCGCAACGAAGGCATTCTCAGCTCCGCACTCAAAGTCGGCGACGAGCTGCCGGGCACCATGCACCCGTGCGAAGGCATGATCGGTCAACAATTCGGCATCCAGAATCAGAATCGTCCTGCGGACAAGTGGCTCGGCGAAGTCGTGCGCTGGACCTGGAAGGTCAAGCTCTACACCCACCTCGAAACCGACCTGCTGGGCGAGCTGCGCGACGGCGCCGAAACCGAGGCGATCAACGTGTTCGCCCACAACCTGCACGACTTGCTGCTGGCCGCACCGGCCGGCCCGCGCGCCACCCTGGGCCTCGACCCGGGCCTGCGTACCGGTTGCAAGGTCGCGGTGGTCGACTCCACCGGCAAGCTGCTGGACCACGCCACCGTGTACCCGCACGTGCCGCACAACAAATGGGACCAGACCCTCGCCATCCTGGCCGCCCTGTGCGCCAAGCACGCCGTGGACCTGATCGCCATCGGCAACGGCACCGCCAGCCGCGAGACCGACAAGCTGGCCGCCGAACTGATCAAAAAATATCCAGCCATGAAGATGACCAAAGTCATGGTCTCCGAAGCTGGCGCTTCGGTGTACTCGGCGTCGGAACTGGCCTCCAAGGAATTCCCGGACCTGGACGTGTCGATCCGTGGCGCAGTGTCCATCGCCCGCCGCCTGCAGGACCCGCTGGCCGAGCTGGTGAAAATCGACCCGAAATCCATCGGCGTCGGCCAGTACCAGCACGACGTGTCGCAGCTGAAACTGGCGCGCGGCCTGGACGCCGTGGTGGAAGACTGTGTGAACAAAGTCGGCGTGGACGTAAACACCGCCTCCGTGGCGCTGCTGGCACGCATTTCCGGCCTCAACACCACCCTGGCGCAGAACATCGTCACCCACCGCGATGAAAACGGTGCGTTCAAAACCCGCGCCGCGCTGAAAAAGGTCGCACGCCTGGGCGAAAAAACCTTCGAGCAAGCTGCCGGTTTCCTGCGCGTGATGAACGGCGACAACCCGCTGGACGCCTCGGCAGTCCACCCGGAAGCCTACCCGCTGGTGCAACGCATCGCTGCCGAGACCGACCGCGACATCCGCTCGCTGATCGGCGACGCCGCGTTCCTCAAGCGCCTGGACCCAAAGAAGTACACCGACGAAACCTTCGGCGTACCGACCATCACCGACATTCTGCAAGAGCTGGAAAAACCTGGCCGCGACCCGCGTCCCGAGTTCAAGACCGCCGAGTTCCAGGACGGCGTCGAAGACCTCAAGGACCTGCAACTTGGCATGATCCTCGAAGGCGTGGTGACCAACGTGACCAACTTCGGCGCCTTTGTGGACATCGGCGTGCATCAGGACGGTTTGGTGCATATCTCTGCGCTTTCGGAGAAATTCATCAAAGACCCGCGCGAAGCGGTGAAGGCCGGTGACGTGGTCAAGGTCAAGGTCATGGAAGTCGACATCCCGCGCAAACGTGTCGGCCTGTCGATGCGCATGAGCGACACCCCGGGTGAGAAAATCGACGGTGCCCGTGGCGCACGCCCCGGTTCCACACCGCGTCAGTCGCAGAACACTGCGCCGCGCAAGGAAACCACCGCCGCAGCGCCCAGCAACAATGCCATGGCCTCGCTGTTCGCCAACGCCAAACAGTTGAAGAAACGCTGATGGAAATCCCTGCCGGTTTGACCCAGAGCGCGTTCAGCGAACTGATCGGCTGCCGCCTGCAACGCCTCGAACAAGGCGTTGCCGAGGTGGCCCTGACCCTGGAGCCGCACCTGCGCAACCGCGCAGGCAAGCTCCACGGCGGGGCGATTTTCAGCCTGGTGGACATCACGATGGGGCTGGCCTGTTCCAGCTCCCATGGCTTTGACCAGCAGAGCGCGACAATCGAATGCAAAATCAACTACATCCGCGCCGTCGAAGACGGTGACGTGCTGTGCACCAGCCGCGTGATTCATGCCGGCCGCCGCACGTTGGTGGTGGAAGCGGATGTGTACCAGGACGAAAAACTGGTCGCAAAAGCACAAGGCACCTTCGCTGTCCTATAGCTCCCTGCCCTCGATTTGAGTTAATTTCGGCGCTGCGAAAGCGGCGTCGGAAGTTTCTTCCTGCGCTATAGCCAGATTCAGGGACTGAAGTCGGCACTTTCAGGGCCAGTTAAATCGGCTCGAAAACCAGGCGATAACGCCAGTTTCAACTTCACCCTTGTAGACCGTCCTGCCCACCCCCATATTGGGGCGACTGACGCGTGAAGGAATCCAACTTGAGCGAACTTCTCAACCGCCGCCTGGCTCTGCTCGGCAAGCGCGAACACCTCTCCCTGCTAGAGCAGTGCTTGCACGGCATCGAGCGCGAATGCCTACGCGTTACCGGTGAAGGCCGCCTGGCGCAAACACCGCACCCTGAAGCCCTGGGCGCCGCGTTGACCCACGAACAGATCACCACCGACTACTCGGAATCGCTGCTGGAGTTCATCACTCCCGCCCTGCCGAACCCGGCCGATACCCTGAGCAGCCTGGACAAGATCCACCGCTTTGCCTACACCAAGCTGGGCAGCGAATACCTGTGGAGCCCCTCGATGCCGTGCCCGTTGCCGGCCGAGGAAGACATTCCGATTGCCTACTACGGTACGTCCAATATCGGACAGCTCAAGTACGTGTATCGCAAAGGCCTGGCCCTGCGTTACGGCAAGACCATGCAGTGCATCGCCGGGATCCATTACAACTTTTCGTTACCTGAAGAGCTGTGGCCACTGCTCAAGGAAACCGAAGGGTTTGTCGGCACCGACCGCGACTACCAGTCCACCGCCTATATCGCGCTGATCCGTAATTTCCGCCGCTACAGCTGGCTGCTGATGTACCTGTTCGGTGCCTCGCCGGCCCTGGACGCCGGTTTCCTACGGGGTCGCTCGCACCAGCTTGAAGTACTGGACGCCGACACCCTGTACCTGCCGTACGCCACCAGCCTGCGCATGAGCGACCTGGGCTACCAGAGCAACGCCCAGGCCGGCCTCACGCCGTGCTACAACGATTTGAACAGCTACACCGACAGCCTGCGTGAAGCGGTGGCAACGCCCTACGCGCCGTACGTCGAAGTCGGCACCCACAAGGATGGTGAGTGGGTACAGCTCAACACCAACATCCTGCAGATCGAAAACGAGTACTACTCCAACATTCGCCCCAAGCGTGTGACCTACACCGGCGAGCGCCCGATCCAGGCGCTGATGGCTCGCGGCATCCAGTACATCGAAGTGCGCTGCCTGGACATCAACCCGTTCCTGCCGATGGGCATCGACCTGCCGGAGTCGCGTTTCCTCGACGCCTTCCTGCTGTATTGCGCGTTGAACGACAGCCCGCTGTTCGCCAACAACGAGTGCGGCAATGCCACCTCCAACTTCCTCAGCGTGGTCAAGGAAGGTCGCCGCCCAGGCCTGCAATTGCAGCGCGATGGCCAGCCAGTGGACATGAAGGAATGGGCCGCCGAACTGTTGGAAAAAATCGCACCGCTGGCTGCCCTGCTCGATGAAAGCCACGGCATCACCGAACACAGCCAGGCGCTGGACGCCCAGCTGGCGAAGGTCAAGGACCCGTCCCTGACCCCGTCGGCCCAGGTGTTGGCGGCGATGGCTGAGCGTAAAGAGAGTTTTGCGCAGTTCTCCCTGCACCAGAGCCAACTGCACGCCGAGCACTTCCGCAAGGAACCGCTGCCGGCCGAAGAGCAGGCACGCTTCGAAGAGCTGGCACGCACGTCGCTGGCGCAACAGGCGGAGCTGGAGCAGAACGAAGTGGGCGATTTTGATGTGTTTGTCGGGTCGTACCAGGCGAGCATCCTCGCCATCAGCAACTAGCATTTCCATGGCCTCACCACCCTTGTAGGAGCCCGGCTTGCCGGCGATAGCGATTTTTGAATACGCCATCGCCAGCAAGCCGGGCTCCTACGGGGTTATTCGTTTTAATCCGACAGCGTTTCCTCTCATAAGCTAATTCGAAAATGTTATTTATTTTCGGATTCTTAGATCATTTAGTCTCCTCACACGCCGATCCTCGGCCGCCTGATTGAGGAGCTTCCCCTTGAAACTGTTAACCCCTCTGCGCCTTTTGGCCGCATTGTCCCTGGCCGGTGCCAGCCTGTTTGCCCAGGCGGCGGATGTGACCATCGCTTACCAGACCACCGTGGACCCGGCCAAAGTCGCCCAGGCCGATGGCGCCTATGAAAAAGCCACCAATGCCAAGATCAACTGGCGCAAATTCGATAATGGCGCCGACATCATCGCCGCCATCGCTTCCGGCGACGTGCAGATCGGCTACCTCGGTTCCAGCCCGCTGACCGCCGCCGTCACTCGCAAAGTGCCGGTAGAAACCTTCCTTGTTGCCACCCAGATCGGCGGAGCCGAAGCCCTGGTGGCGCGTAACGGTTCGGGTATCAATAGCCCACAGGACCTGGTTGGCAAGAAAGTCGCCGTGCCGTTCGTGTCCACCGGCCACTACAGCCTGCTAGCCGCACTGAAGCACTGGAACATCGACCCGTCGAAAGTCACCATCCTCAACCTCGCACCACCGGCCATCATCGCCGCCTGGAAGCGCGGTGACATCGACGCGACCTACGTGTGGGATCCGGCCCTGGGCGTGGCCAAGGAAAACGGCAAAGTGCTGATCACCTCCGGCGAGCTGGCCAAGTTCGGTGCGCCGACCTTCGACGCGTGGATCGTGCGTAAGGACTTTGCCGAGAAGCACCCGGAAATCGTCACGGCCTTCGCCAAAGTCACCCTGGATGCCTACGCCGCCTACCGCAAAGACCCACAAGCCTGGCTCGCTGACAAAGGCAACGTCGACAAGCTGGTGAAGCTGTCCGGCGCCAAGGCCAGCGACATCCCATTGCTGCTGCAAGGCAACGTCTACCCGCTGGCTGCTGACCAAGTGACCCTGCTGGGCGCGCCGACCACCAAGGCCGTGACCGACACCGCCGCGTTCCTCAAGGAACAAGGCAAGGTCGACGCGGTACTGCCGGACTACGCCCCGTACGTCAGCGCCAAGTTCATTACCAACTGATCAGGAGTTCATCGCGATGGCCTTGCTACAACTGGAGCGCATCAGCGCACAGTACCCAGGCGCCACAGAACCGGTACTGTCTGACATCTCAATCGACCTGGGGCCCCAGCAATTGCTGGTGGCCCTCGGCCCGTCCGGCAGTGGCAAGACTTCGCTGTTGAACCTGATTGCCGGCTTTGTCGAACCGTCCGCCGGGCGCATTACCCTCGACGGCGTACCGGTCAAGGGCCCCAGCGCCGAACGCGGCGTGGTGTTCCAGGACGACGCCCTGCTGCCCTGGCAGGACGTGCTGGCCAACGTCGCCTTCGGCCTCGAACTGGCCGGCGTACCCAAGGCGCAACGTGAAGTGCGTGCCCGGGAAATGTTGGCCCTGGTCGACCTGGCCGGTTTCGACAACCGCCGCATCTGGCAACTCTCCGGCGGCCAGAAGCAGCGCGTCGGCCTGGCCCGTGCCTTGGCTGCCGACCCTCGCGTATTGCTGATGGACGAACCCTTCGGCGCCCTCGACGCCTTCACCCGCGAGCAGATGCAAGAGTTGCTGCTGCAGGTATGGCGACGCACGGCCAAGCCGGTGTTCCTGATTACCCACGACATTGAAGAAGCGGTATTCCTCGCCACTGATTTGATCCTGCTGGCGCCCAACCCGGGCCAGATCGTCGAACGCCTGAGCCTGGACTTCGGCCAGCGGTATGCGGCTGGTGAATCGGCACGGGCAATCAAGTCCGACCCGCGCTTTATCGAAACCCGCGAACACGTGCTGGGCAAAGTGTTCTCCCAACGGCAGGTGTCCGCATGAGCAGCTACGAACTCCCCGCCGCCGTCGCCAAGCCGGTGGTACACGCGGTGATTCCGGTGCGTCGCAGCCTGAGCACGCGCTGGATCAGCGTACTGACCCTGGTCGCGCTGCTGGCCCTCTGGTGGGCCGTGACCGCCACCGGGTTGATTGAACCGCTGTTCCTGCCGCCACCGTCGGCCGTGCTGCAAAAAGGCTGGCTACTGGCAACTACCGGCTACATGGACTCCACCTTGTGGCAGCATTTGGGCGCCAGCCTCAGCCGTATCGGCCTGGGCCTGGGCTTTGCCGTGCTGACCGCCGTGCCGGTAGGGATCGCCATCGGTTCCAACCGTATTGCCCGGGGCATTCTCGACCCGCTGATCGAGTTTTACCGTCCGATTCCGCCCTTGGCCTATCTGCCGCTGATCGTGATCTGGTGCGGCATTGGCGAACTGTCCAAGGTGCTGCTGATTTACCTGGCGATCTTTGCGCCCATCGCCATCGCCACCGCGACCGGCGTGCGCACCGTCGACCCGGCCAAGCTGCGCGCGGCGCAGTCGTTAGGCGCCACCCGTGCCCAGTTGATCCGCCACGTGATCTTGCCGAGCGCCCTGCCCGACATCCTGACTGGCGTGCGCATCGGCCTGGGTGTGGGTTGGTCGACACTGGTCGCCGCCGAATTGATCGCCGCCACCAGTGGCCTGGGCTTCATGGTGCAGTCGGCGGCGCAGTTCCTGGTCACCGACGTGGTGGTGTTGGGCATCCTCGTCATCGCCCTGATCGCCTTCGCCATGGAAATGGGCCTGCGTGCCCTGCAGCGTAAATTAGTGCCGTGGCATGGCCAGGCACATTGAGTGAGAACAGCATGAGCAGCCTGACCGTTACCCCCATCAGCACCGCTTTGGGCGCCCTGATCAGCGGCGTCGACATCACCCAGCCACTGAATATCGAACAACGCGACGCCATCGAACAGGCGTTGCTCACCCACTCGGTGCTGTTCTTCCGTGGCCAGGCAATCCCCCCCCAACAGCAGGCGCGGTTCGCGGCGAATTTTGGTGATTTGCACATCCACCCGATCTACCCCAACGTGCCGGAACAGCCCGAAGTGCTGATCCTCGACACCGCCGTCACCGACGTGCGTGACAACGCCGTGTGGCACACCGACGTGACCTTCCTGCCAACGCCCGCACTCGGTGCAGTGCTGAGCGCCAAGCTGCTGCCCGCGTTTGGTGGCGACACGTTGTGGGCCAGTGGCATTGCGGCGTATGAGGCGTTGTCGGAGCCGTTGAAGCGTTTGCTCGACGGGCTGACCGCTACCCATGACTTCACCAAGTCCTTCCCGCTGGAGCGCTTTGGCAACACCGCCGAAGACCTGGCGCGCTGGGAAGAAACCCGCAAGAAGAACCCGCCGCTGTCGCACCCGGTGGTGCGCACGCATCCGGTGAGTGGGCGCAAGTCGCTGTTTGTCAGTGATGGGTTCACCACCAAGATCAACGAACTGGAACCGGCCGAAAGCGAGGCAATCCTGAAACTGTTGTTCGCCCACGCGATCCGTCCGGAATTCACCATTCGCTGGCGCTGGCAGGAAAATGACGTGGCGTTCTGGGACAACCGCGTGACCCAGCACTACGCGGTGGATGACTACCGGCCACAGCGGCGGGTGATGCACCGGGCGACCATCCTGGGCGACGTACCCTTCTAACCCCCGCATTGAAGATCACCTGTGGAACCTGGCTTGTGTGGGAGCTGGCTTGCCTGCGATAGCATCACCACGGTCTAACTGCCACACCGAGGCG
>NZ_JBWKPU010000001.1:0-125328 GCF_059418405.1 Pseudomonas sp. GW821-FHT09A09 | reverse complement strand
ACGCCCGCATCGCGGGCAAGCCCGGCTCCCACATTGACCGAGTACTACCGGGTGAATTCGCCACACTGAAGATCAACTGCAGGAGCCGGCTTGTGTGGGAGCTGGCTTGCCTGCGATAGCATCACCACGGTCTGACTGACACACCGAGGCGCCCGCATCGCGGGCAAGCCCGGCTCCCACATTGACCGAGTACTACCGGGTGAATTCGCCACACTGAAGATCAACTGTAGGAGCCAGCTTGCCGGCGATGGCGGCCTAAAAATCAGCGCAAGGCTAATGGCCTCATCGCCGGCAAGCCGGCTCCTACGGGGGGTTATCGGTGATGGTTACTCAGCAGTGGAGGGCTTTTCCCACAGGTTGATCCCACCCTCTTGGGCAAACCGATCGATCTCCGCCAGTTCTTCCGCACTGAAGCTCAGGCTCTTCAACGCACCGACGTTTTCAATGATCTGCTCCGGCCGGCTCGCACCGATCAGCGCGCTGGTCACCCGTGGATCGCGCAGGGTCCAGGCCAGCGCCAGTTGCGCCAGGCTCTGACCACGGCGCTTGGCGATTTCGTTCAGCGCACGCACGTGGGCAATGTTGGCATCGGACAAATGCTTGGCCTGCAACGAACCACCGCCCGGACGGTTGACCCGTGCATCGGCCGGCACGCCATTGAGGTACTTGTCGGTCAACAAGCCCTGGGCCAGCGGCGTGAACGCAATCACCCCGGCGCCGAGTTCTTCGGTGGTGTCCAGCAGGTCTTTTTCTACCCAGCGGTTGAGCAAGTTGTACGCAGGCTGGTGGATCAACAGCGGTACTTTCCACTCTTTGAGCAAGGCGGCGATTTCGCGGGTTTTCACGCCCGAGTAGGAAGAAATGCCGATGTACAACGCCTTGCCTTGTTGCACGGCGGTGGCGAGGGCGCTGGCGGTTTCTTCCAGGGGGGTGTCGGCGTCAAAGCGGTGGGAGTAGAAGATATCCACATAGTCGACGCCCAGGCGTTGCAGGCTCTGGTCCAGGCTCGCCAGTACGTATTTGCGCGAACCGCCGCCCTGGCCGTAAGGGCCAGGCCACATGTCCCAACCGGCTTTGCTGGAGATGATCAGTTCATCGCGGTAATGCTTGAAATCTTCGCGCAGCAAACGACCGAAATTGATCTCGGCGCTGCCGTACGGTGGGCCGTAGTTGTTGGCCAGGTCGAAGTGGTTGATCCCCAGGTCGAACGCCGTGCGCAGCAGGGCGCGCTGGGTGTCGATCGGAGTGCTGTCGCCAAAGTTGTGCCACAGGCCCAGGGACAGTGCCGGCAGCACCAACCCACTGCGGCCTACGCGGCGATACGGAATAGATTCATAGCGGTTTTCGGCAGCAATGTAAGTCATCGAATCCTCTCTTGAACTTGGGACTAATAAGGCCCGGGAATAACGCTATTCCCAGGCCTTTTAAGCAGCTGAATCGCTTAAGTCTGCCGTTCCGTTCTACAGCAATTTCCTACCAGAGGGGAACGACATAGCTGACATAGAAGCGGTTTTCATCCTGCACGGTGGCGCCGGTGATATCCGGGCTGGCATGCGCGTTTTTCCAGGTCACGCCCAGGCCTTTGAGGGTGCCGGTCGGTACTTGGTAAGCCACGGCAATGTTGCGTTCCCACTCGCTGGTGGTGCCCTGCACGGTGCGGATGTCATCCCCGTGGGCGTAGGCCGCCGAGAACGACAGGCCCGTGAGGCCCAGCTTACCGAAGTCATACTTGTACTGCGCAAGCCACGTGCGCTCACCGGCGTGTTGAAATTTATTCAACTGCATGTTGGTCAGCGCCGGGGTGTCGGCGCCCGAGCCCGGGCCCTGGCGGTTATCGCCGCTGTTCAGGCCAGAATCGAGGTACGGGAAGTCACTGTCGCCGCTGTTTTTCTGAATACCCAGGCCGACGGTGTGGCCGTCCAGGCTGTAGCTTTCAAGCAAGCTCGCGGTGGTCTGGTTGATGCGGCCCTTGCTGGTGCCGTCACCGTAGAGGCCAGCCCCGGCAAAGTCCTTGTCGCCGTCGGCGTTTTCGCCCACACCCAGGCTGCGGAATACGCGGATATCGGTGTCGATTGCGCCGACCGACAAGGCGTCATGACGCTTGGCGCCCAGGAAGAACTGCTGGTAGTAATCCTCGAGGTTGGAATACCAGAGGCTCACGGTGGTGTTCTGGATACCGGTGTAGTCCGCACCCCCAAACAGGAAGCGATCGCTCTCTTTGGTGCCCCCGGCGGTGATCATGCCCTGGTCGCCGGTTTCGTTGCGGATCTTGGTCTTGAAGATATCGCCGCCGGTGAACGTGAAGTCCGTGAGGTCCTTGGACACCAGTTGCACACCGGTGTTGGTTTGCTGGTACAGGCGGCCGTCAGTGTTGGCCAGCACCGGGTTGTTGCCGTAGAGCGTGCCGAGGCGCAACTCATCCTGGGCAAAACGCATCTTGAACGTAGGGCTCAACACGCCAAACTGGTCGGCGGACTTGCCGTTGTCCAGCGGGAACATGCTGCCTGGGTAGCGGCCTTGGTGATCCTTGTCGTTGAGGTCGCCACCGGAATCCAGCTTCAAGCCGTAGAAGGCTTGCAGGTCCAGGCCAAAACCGACCGGGCCGTCGGTGTAGCCCGACTTGAAGTTGAACTCGAAACCCTGGCCCCAATCACGCACGCTGTGCGCCTTGGCCGTGCTGTTCACTACATCACGACCCTGCTGGTTGAGATAGCGATTGAGCAGGGTCACATCGGCGTGGCTGTCATCGATAAAATCGGCATGGGCGGACAGCATAAAGCTCGCCATGGCGGCACCCACCACGGGGCTTAATAACGTCTTCATTGTTACCGGTCTCCGTCACTGTTCTGAAATGAAAGCGTCAAACGCTTCACACAATTACGCAGTGGCCAGATGACAGTTCGGAGTCAAAACCGTTAGTTCACGAATGAAATTAAATTTAAGGAACCCTTTAACTACGCGGGTTAGCGGGCATTTTCGAAGATTTCTGACAGCCAATCCACGAACACGCGAACCCTCGGCGACATCTGTCGATTGTGCGGATACAAAACCGAAACCGGCATGGGCGGCGGTGGCGTATCGGTGAGAATTTCACGCATCACCCCCTGGTCGATCAGCTCGGCCATGCGGTAATGCGGGCACTGGATAATGCCCAACCCGGCCACCGCGCTGGCGGAATAAATCTCGGCACCAAACACCGAAAGCGCGCCCTCGATACTCACCTCTTCAAGCTCGCCACCCACCATGAATTCGAACGGAAACAGCTTGGCCGTGGTGCGCGAAACGTAGTTCACCGCGCGATGTGTCGCGAGGTCCGCCAGGCACTTTGGCTCGCCGTATTTTCGCAAGTAGGTGGGACTGGCGCAGGTCACCTGGCGCAGGGTCGCGACACGCCGGCCGATCAATGCAGAGTCCCCCAGGGTGCCCGCGCGCAACACGCAATCCACGCCTTCGGCGATCAGGTCGACGTAGCGATCCGCCTCACTGATCGACAGCTCGATTTCCGGGTAGCGCGCCATGAACTGCGGCAGCGCCGGGATCACAAAATACTTGGCCAGGGTGCCGTGCAAATCCACGCGCAAACGCCCCTTGGGCGCCACGCTGCGAAACGCCAGTTCAGCCTCTTCCAGCTCCGCCAGCAATTGCACGCAACGTTGGTAATAAGCCTCGCCGTCGAGGGTGGGGCGCACACGGCGAGTGCTGCGTTCGAGCAGGCGGGTGCCCAGCCAGGCCTCGAATTGATTGAGGGTGTGGGTCAGCGTGGCACGCGGCAGGTTCAGGTCATCGGCGGCCAATGTGAAGCTTGAACGCTCGTAAATGCGCACAAACACCTTCATCGCTTTGACTTGATCCACGTGACATTCCCTCAGACTAATTGTTGGCGATTATTGAACAGTCAAGGCAACTCTGGCGCATTTATCGGTCCTGGTAAACATGTGAATCTGCGTCCACACCCACTCCAAAGGACCTCGCACCATGACAACTCAAGTCGCAATCATCACCGGCGCTTCCCGTGGCATTGGCGCCGTGGTGGCCCGACAACTCGCCGCCGACGGTTACGCCGTGGCGATCAACTACGCCAGCAGCGCCACTGAGGCGTCGAAGCTGGTGGTGGAACTGCGCCAGGCCGGCCACCAAGCCATAGCGATCCAGGGTGATGTCAGCAAGCCCGCCGATATCAAGCGCCTGTTCGATGAAACCGAAACCCAGCTGGGCAAGGTCGACGTGCTGGTCAACAACGCCGGCATTCTCAAGACACTGCCCCTGGCCCAGCACAGTGACGAGCTCTACAACCAGAACTTCGACATCCACACCCGTGGCACCTTCAACGCCCTGCGCGAGGCAGCCACGCGCCTCAACGACGGTGGGCGCATCGTCAATTTTTCCAGCAGCACCGTGGGCCTCAATTTCCCAGGCTACGCCGTGTACATCGCCAGCAAGGCGGCGGTGGAATCCCTGACCCAAGTGTTCGCCAAGGAAATGCGCGGACGTGGCATCACCGTCAACGCGGTCGCCCCTGGCCCGGTCGCCACCGACCTGTTCCTGCACGGCAAGAGCGAAGAGCAGATCCAGGGCCTGGCCAAGATGGCGCCCCTGGAACGCCTGGGCCAACCGGAAGATATCGCCCGCGTGGTGTCGTTTTTGGTGAGCCCGGCCGGTGGCTGGATCAATGGGCAAATCCTGCGCGCCAATGGCGGGCTGGTTTGAACGCAATCGAGGGCAACAGCATGAAATCGATCATCCTGATTACCGGCGCCTCCAGTGGTTTTGGCGCCCTCACCGCCCGCGCCCTGGCCGACGCCGGCCACACGGTCTACGCCAGCATGCGCGAAACCCTGGGGCGCAATGCACCGCAGGTGGCCCAGGTCCAGCGCTATGCCGAAGAGCACCAGGTGGACCTGCGCAGCGTCGAGCTGGACGTGGCCTCCAGCGAGTCGGTGGACGCCGGCGTCGCCAAGATCGTCGCCGACTGCGGGCGCCTGGATGTGATCATCCACAACGCCGGGCACATGTCGTTCGGCCCGGCCGAAGCCTTCACGCCGGAGCAGTTCGCCCAGCTGTACGACATCAACGTGCTCAGCACGCAGCGGGTCAACCGTGCAGCGCTGCCGTACCTGCGCAAGCAGGGCAAAGGGTTGGTGATGTGGGTGTCGTCCAGCAGCGCTCGCGGGGGGACACCGCCGTTTCTTGCGCCGTACTTTGCAGCGAAGGCCGCGATGGATTCCCTGGCGGTGTCCTACGCCAGCGAGCTGACGCGTTGGGGCATCGAGACGTCAATCATCGTGCCCGGAGCGTTTACCAAGGGCACCAATCACTTTGCCCACTCCGGTAAACCCAGCGATCAGGCGCGTGTGGATCTGTACAACGACGGCCCGTATGCGGGGGTTGCGGACGCTGCATTGCAAGGTTTGGCGGCGTTGGAGCCTGAGGATGCGGATGTGGGTGAGGTGGCCAAGGCGATTGTCGAGATCGTCGGCTTGCCGTTCGGCACACGCCCGTTCCGCCGGCATATCGACCCTTCGGAGGATGGCTGCGAAATCGTCAATGGCGTGGCGGATCGGGTGCGGGCAGAACTGTTCTGGAAGGTGGGTTTGCAGGACTTGCTTAAACCCACTGCACACTAACGACCCGATGAGATCCCCTGTGGGAGCCGGCTTGTGTGGGAGCTGGCTTGCCTGCGATGGCATCACCTCGGTGCCTCTGAATAACCGAGTTGCCTGCATCGCGGGCAAGCCCGGCTCCCACAGGGGATAGGTCCCACAGGAGATCACCGTCATGCACACCTTCATCGTCATCAGCGGTGGCCTCACCCTCCTTGCCCTGATGCTGTTCATCGGGCAAAAACTCGGCATCAGCCGCACGGTGCTGGCCTACAGTTTTGTCGGCGTCTGGCTGATCGCATCAGTGGCCAACGGCGCCGTCGGCGTGCTCACTGCCGGCCAGCCCCTGGTGTCGGAGCTGGTGATCGGCAGTGGCGTGTTCGGCGCGCCGTTGGTGGCGCTGGCCCTGTACCTCAGGGCCTGAGCCTCAGCGCACCAGGTGCAGGAACTGCAGGTGACGCTCGTACTGGTCGAGGATGTCGTTGATGATCTGCTCCTTGGTGTAGCCCACCAAGTCGTAGTCCTGGCTACCTTCGGCCAGGTGCACTTCCGCCCGGTAGTAGCGGCGGTTGTTGATCTCTTTCTTGCCCATGCCACCCCGGGCAAACGACGGCGTGAAGTAACCGCGCATCTGCACCTGGTACACGAACGGGCGTTCCTCACCGTGACCGATTTCGAGGCTGACGCTGTCGTTGGCCGGGTCCGGCTGGGTCACCACGTTCAGGCCTTTCTCGACAAACACCGCCGTCACTTCTTCGATCGCCGGTCGCACGGTGGTATCCAGGAAGCGGTACACCTCGTCCCGCGACGGGAAATGCACGGCCTGGCTCAAGCGCTGACGCCAGCCGCCCCTGCCCTTGCGTGCGGCCGAGATAGGCGCCAATGAGTGCAACTGGGCAATCTGCTTTTGCGACTCGAGGTAGAAAGCCTTGTGCAGCCCCCACATCATCAGCAGCAGGATCATCGAGAATGGCAGTGACGTCAGCACCACCGCTGATTTCAGCGAATCGATACTGCCGGCAAACAGCAGCGCACTGGTGACCAGCGCGGTCATCGCGCCCCAGAACACCCGCAGCCATTTCGGCCCGTCTTCATCGGCGTTGCCCCCCTTGGACGACAGGGTCGACAGCACCACGGTGCCCGAGTCGGCCGAAGTGACGAAGAACACGAAGCTGATAAACACCGTGACCGCGATGACGGTTTTGCTCCACGGGTAGGTTTCCAGCAGCAGGTAGAGGCTCATCGACGGGTTGTCGATGGCCGACTGACCGAGAGCGGTCAGCCCGTGGTTGAGCACTTGGTCGATGGCGCTGTTGCCGAAGATCGACATCCACGCCAGGGTGAAACCCAGCGGGATCAGCAGCACGCCGAACACGAACTCGCGGATGGTACGACCGCGGGAAATCCGCGCGATGAACAGGCCCACGAACGGCGACCATGCGATCCACCAGGCCCAGTAGAACACCGTCCAACCGCCCAGCCAGTCGCTGGGTTTGTCATAGGCGTATACGTCGAAGCTCTTGGTCGGCAAGGCGCCCAGGTAGTCGCCCAGGTTCTGGATCAGGGTGTTGAGCAGGTGCTGGGTGGGGCCGGCGAACAACACGAACAGCAGCAGCGCGCAGGCCAGCAGCATGTTGATGTCGGACATCACCCGCACGCCCTTGTCGACGCCGGAGACGGCCACCAGGATCGCGGCGCCCATCATCAGAGTGATCAGGCCCACCTGGACCCATTGGGTGTGAGCCACACCGAACAGGTAGTCGAGGCCGGAGTTGAGGTGCAGAACCCCAAAGCCCATGTCGGCACCCAGGCCGAACACCGTGGCGATGATGCCGAAGCCATCCACGGCGTAGCCGATGGGGCCGTTGATGCGCTTGCCGATCAGCGGGTACAGCGCCGAGCGCAGCGCCAGCGGCAGGTTATGCCGGTAGGCGAAGTACGCCAGGGCCATGCCGACAAAGGCGAACACGCCCCAGCCATGCAGGCCCCAGTGCAGAAACAGGATCTGCATGGCCTGGCGCGCCGCGTCGGCGTTCATCGGTGCGCCCTGGGGCGGTTGTACCAGGTGCGTCAGCGGCTCGGAAACGCAGAAGAAAAACAGCGTGATGCTGATCCCGGCGGCGAACAGCATGCCGGCCCAGGACAAGTAACTGAATTCGGGCTCGTCGTGGTCGGCACCGAGTTTTATCTTGCCGTAGCCCGATAACGCGGTGACCACCACGAAGACCAGATACAGGGTCATCGCCAGCATGTAGTACCAGCCGACCGTATTGGCCGCCCAGTTTTGCGCGGCCAGCAACCAGGCACCGGCCTGTTGCGGGATCGCGATGACAGTGACGCCGAACAACAAAATAAACGTGGCGGCGAAGTAGAAGACCGGCGCATTCATGCGCACCAGGCCACTTGCAGGGGTGGACGATGCACTCATGAACGATGCACCCCGAGGGTGTGGAATGTGGCTGTGAATAACGGACTCAGCAAAGGTAAGCCTCCTGTTGTGAGCGGGCAGCGAACCACCGGGTTTAACTTGAACGAGCATTCAAGTTAAACATGGATAGGCGGTCCGGGACTAATCGCAAGGCTGAGTGGTAGGTAATTCCTACACTAGCTCAAGGACAGGTATGACGGGCGGGGATGACAAATCGTTCAGCGTTTACGAGGGAAATTTGAAATGCGGTTGACCCTGTGGGAGCTGGCTTGCCTGCGATGGCGGCCTCAAAATCAGCGCAAGGCTAATGGCCTCATCGCCGGCAAGCCGGCTCCTACACAGGGGTTAGGCGGGTTGGCTATTTTTGTGTGCCGTCGTCGTGCTGCAGGTTGGCCTGGGTGATATTCGCCCCGGCCGGCACGCTGCGGGTCAGCCACACGTTGCCGCCGATGGTTGAGCCTTTGCCGATGGTGATGCGCCCCAGGATCGTCGCGCCGGCGTAGATCACCACGTCGTCCTCGACAATCGGGTGGCGCGGGTGGCCCTTCTGCAACTGCCCGTCCTCATCTGCCGGGAAGCGCTTGGCGCCCAGCGTCACGGCCTGGTAGATGCGCACGCGCTCACCGATGATCGCCGTCTCGCCAATCACCACACCGGTCCCGTGGTCGATGAAGAAGCTCGGGCCGATCTGCGCGCCGGGGTGGATATCGATACCGGTGGCCGAGTGGGCAATCTCCGCGCTGATCCGCGCCAACAGCGGCAGGCCGGCGCGGTACAGATGGTGGGCCAGGCGGTGATGAATCACCGCCAGGATCCCCGGGTAGCACAGCAGCACTTCATCCACGCTGCGGGCGGCCGGGTCGCCGTGGTAGGCAGCCAGCACGTCGGTGTCCAGCAAGCTGCGCAAGGACGGCAGGGCCAGGGCGAAATCCTGGATCAGGCGGATGGCATGGGCGTCGACCTCACGATCGTCCTTGCCGCCTTGGCGGGCGGCATAGCGCAGTTCCAGGCGGGCCTGGCCGAGCAGCGCGTTCAACGCCACGTCGAGGGTGTGGCCGACGTAGAAATCTTCGCTTTCTTCACGCAGGTCCACCGGCCCCAGGCGCATGGGGAACAGCGCACCGCACAGCGATTCAAGAATCTGCGCCACCGCCTCACGCGACGGCAACTCACGCCCACCATGCTCGCCGCTGAGGCGGCCGTTGCGCGTTCGCCACTGGTCCCGGGCGCCGCGCAGCTGGCTGACGATGGTCTGCAATTGCCAATGACTGGAACGCTCACTCACGGTATTCACTCCTGACGTAATGGCGCTCACTTTACGGTATGCACCCCGAGCGTTCTTAAGAACCAATGGTGTGATGCTCAGAACTATCCGGCATAAGCGTTTGGCAGTTGCCCGATGAAAAGTGCCTGCCTATAGTCGCCTCATCTCTTAGCCACCGTGCGTAGCCATGATCAAACAACAGCTCGACCGTTTTAACCGCCTGGAACTGCTGGGCGGCGCCACTGCCCTGGAAAAACTCGAGCGGCTGTCGGCCTGGCTGGGCAGGGACATCTACGTCAAGCGCGATGACACCACGCCCCTGGCAATGGGCGGCAACAAGCTGCGCAAACTCGAATACCTCGCCGCCGATGCCATCGCCCAAGGCGCTGACACCCTGGTGACCGCCGGCGCCCTGCAATCCAACCACGTACGCCAGACCGCTGCGTTGGCCGCCAAGCTGGGCCTGGGCTGCGTGGCGCTGCTGGAAAACCCCACCGGCACCGAAGACCCCAACTACCTGGGCAACGGCAACCGTCTGCTGCTGGACCTGTTCGACGCCAAGGTCGAGCTGGTCGAGAACCTCGATAACGCCGACGACCAACTCAACGCTTTGGCCGATCGCCTGCGCAGCAACGGCAAAAAGCCGTACTTGGTGCCCATCGGTGGCTCCAATGCCCTCGGCGCGCTGGGCTACGTGCGCGCCGGGTTGGAACTGGCCGCACAGATCGAAGACAGCGGTCTCGAATTTGCCGCCGTGGTGTTGGCATCGGGCAGCGCGGGCACCCACAGCGGGTTGGCGCTTGCCTTAAGTGAAGTACTGCCGAACCTGCCGGTCATTGGCGTCACGGTGTCGCGCACCGATGAAGCCCAGCGCCCGAAAGTGCAGGGCCTGGCAGAACGTACTGCCGAATTGCTGGGCGTGGCGATTCCCGAGGCGTTCAAGGTGATCCTGTGGGACGAGTATTTCGGCCCGCGCTACGGTGAGCCGAATGCCGGCACGCTGGCGGCGGTCAAGCTGCTGGCGAGCCAGGAAGGGCTATTGCTGGACCCGGTCTACACTGGCAAGGCCATGGCCGGCTTGCTGGACGGCATCGGGCGTCAGCGGTTTGAAGACGGGCCGATTATTTTCCTGCACACCGGCGGGGCACCGGCGCTGTTTGCTTATGGCTCTGCGTTCAACTGAATAAATGCGGGTTGCAAATGTGGGAGCTGGCTTGCCTGCGATGGCGGTGTATCAGCCGACGGATGTTGTGCTGACCCACCGCCATCGCCTGTCTCTTCCCCCCCCCCCCCCCCCCCCCCCCCCCCCCCCCCCCCCCCCCCCCCCCCCCCCCCCCCCCCCCAGCTCCCACATTAGATTGGCGTTATATTCCAAAACAGAATAACAAATTAATTTTATATTATTTTCAAGTCTTAAGAAGCGGCTTTATCATCGCGCCGTAGGCGAAGACGCGCACCGCGCTTTAAGGCAGGATACGACTACTGCGTCACCTGCTTCGCTCAACATAAAAAACACAGGGGCTCTTCATGACTATTTCTGCATTGCGTCGTACGTTGCTGGTTGGCACTTTGGGCCTGGCCCTCGGGGCTGGGTGGATGGGCCAGGCGGTTGCTGGCGAGCAGTTGAACACCATCAAGAAAGCGGGCGAGATCAAGATCGGCCTGGAAGGCACCTACCCACCGTTCAGCTTCGTCGACGAAAGCGGCAAGCTCAGCGGCTTTGAAGTGGAACTGTCCGAAGCCCTGGCCAAGGAGCTGGGCGTGAAGGTCAAGCTGCAGGCCACGCCGTGGGATGGCATCCTCGCCGCCCTGGAATCCAAGCGCCTGGACGCGGTGGTCAACCAGGTCACCATTTCTGAAGAGCGCAAGAAGAAGTACGACTTCTCCAAGCCTTACACCGTGTCCGGTATCCAGGCACTGGTCCTGAAAAAGAACGTCGACAGCATCAAGACCGCCGACGACCTGGCCGGCAAGAAAGTCGGTGTAGGCCTGGGCACCAACTACGAACAATGGCTCAAGGACAATCAGCCTAAAGCCATCATCAAGACCTATAACGATGACCCGACCAAGTTCCAGGACCTGCGTATCGGCCGTATCGACGCCATCCTGATCGACCGCCTGGCCGCCCTGGAATACGCCAAGAAAGCCCCGGACACTGCCACTGCCGGCGACGCCTTCTCCCGCCAGGAAGCCGGTATCGCCCTGCGCAAAGGCGAGCCTGAGCTGCTCGACGCGGTGAACAAGGCCCTCGACAAACTGCGCGCCGACGGCACCTTGAAGAAGCTGTCCGAGAAGTACTTCAACGCTGACGTCACTGAATAATGGAAGCAGGTTTCCAACTCGCGCTGGACTCCGCGCCCTTTCTGCTCAAGGGCGCGTACTACACGGTGATTCTTAGCCTCGGCGGAATGTTTTTCGGCTTGCTGCTGGGCTTCGGCCTGGCCTTGATGCGCCTGTCGCGCTTCAAGCTGGCAAGCTGGATCGCCCGGGTCTATGTGTCGTTCTTTCGCGGCACGCCCTTGCTGGTGCAGCTGTTCCTGATCTACTACGGCTTACCGCAAGTGGGCATCGAGCTGGATCCGATCCCGGCGGCCTTGATCGGCTTCTCGCTGAACATGGCTGCTTACGCCTGTGAAATCCTGCGGGCCGCCATCGCGTCCATCGAGCGTGGCCAGTGGGAAGCCGCTGCGAGTATCGGCATGACCCGCGCGCAGACCCTGCGCCGGGCCATCCTGCCGCAAGCCATGCGCACGGCGTTGCCGCCGTTGGGCAACAGCTTTATTTCGCTGGTCAAGGACACGGCGCTGGCCGCTACCATCCAGGTGCCCGAGCTGTTCCGCCAGGCCCAATTGGTGTCTGCACGGACCTTCGAAATCTTCACCATGTACCTGTCCGCCGCCCTGATCTACTGGATTCTGGCGAGCATCCTGGCGCACTTCCAAAACCGCCTGGAAGACCGGGTCAACCGGCATGACCTGGAGTCTTGAAGCATGATCGTGGTTGAAAAACTGACCAAACAATTCAAGGGCCAGGTGGTACTCAACGGCATCGACCTTGAGGTCAAGGAAGGCGAAGTCGTCGCCATCATCGGTCCCAGCGGTTCCGGCAAGACCACCTTGCTGCGCTGCCTGAACTTCCTCGAAGAACCCACCAGTGGCCGCATCAAGGTGGGTGACATCGAGATTGACACCGGCAAGCCGCTCAACCAGCAACAAGGCCTGGTGCGGCGCCTGCGCCAGCACGTGGGCTTCGTGTTCCAGAACTTCAACCTGTTCCCCCACCGCACCGCGCTGGAAAACGTCATCGAAGGCCCGATCGTGGTCAAGAAGATGCCACGCGACGCGGCGGTCGCCCTCGGTCGCAAGCTGCTGGCCAGGGTTGGCCTGGCGGGCAAGGAGGAGTCGTACCCACGGCGTCTTTCCGGCGGCCAGCAACAGCGCGTGGCGATTGCGCGTGCGCTGGCGATGGAGCCGGAGGTAATCCTGTTCGACGAACCCACCTCGGCACTGGACCCGGAATTGGTGGGGGAAGTGCTGGCGACTATCCGCAGCCTTGCTGAAGAAAACCGCACCATGGTCATCGTCACCCACGAAATGAGCTTTGCCCGCGATGTGGCCAACCGGGTGATCTTCTTCGATAAGGGCGTGATCGTGGAGCAAGGCGAGGCCAAGGCGCTGTTCGCCAACCCCAAGGAAGAACGCACCAAGCAGTTCCTGAGCAAGTTTCTCGCCCACTGAAACATCCCCTGGGTCTATGGAAAATGGCTTGTGTGGGAGCTGGCTTGCCTGCGATGCAGACACCAGGGTGTATCCATCACACCCAGGTGATGCTATCGCAGGCAAGCCAGCTCCTACATGAAGCGCGGTCCCACAGGGAATGCTCATTCCAGCCTGTAAAACACCCCGCCGTCACCACCCGAATATCCCCGCGCGAGTCAGACCCTTCTGAATTTCCCCCTGCTTGCCGTTTAGCCCCGTGCCGCCATTGACGCTCCCCGGCCAACCCTCTTATCTAGGGCCTAGAGGATTGGATCCTATCCCGGCTACTCACTGAATCGTTCCCTTTCGGCCCCCTTGCGCACCCGCGCCAACGGTTCGGAACGATTGCTGCTGGCTGCATCAAGGAGATTACGTATGACGCGCACTGCAACCCCGCCCCTGCTCACCGCCCCGAGCCTGCCCCAGGCGCATCGGGAAGGCATCAACGCCCTGGCCGCCACCCAGCTGCAAGTCGACATTGCGCCCTACCCCGGCATGGACGAGGGCGACTTGATCGAACTGTTCTGGAACAACTGCTTCGCCGCCTCACGGAGGATCACGGCCTGCAAGATCGGCATGCCGACCCAGCTGCGCGTACCGGAAAGCTTTGTGCAGGATGGCTTGGCGCGAGTGCACTACCAGGTGATGCAAGTGGGCTACGGCCCGGTCCGTTCCGCCCCGACGCGGGTAAAGGTGAAGACCAATTACCCCGGCGGCGAGCCTTCGCCCCTGTTCAGCGATGAAAACCAGAACCTCGCCCCGGTGGGCCTGCCCGAAACGATCCGTCGCCATGGCGTCAATGGTCATCAGGTGCGGCGTGGCATCCCACTGACCATCGAGCCCTACCTGAACATGAGCAGCGGCGACGCCATCACCCTGCGCTGGGGCGATGTGCGCCTGGACCTGCCGCCAATCCAACCGTCGGACGTCGGCCTGACGGTCCACCTGTGGGTGCCCTCGACGGTGATTGTCGAGGCCGGCGACGACAGCCGCCTGGACGTGACGTACTGCATCCTTGATCGCGTGGGCAATAATTCACGCTGGGCACCGACCCGCACACTGAACATCGCCGCCTGCTCACCCCAGGCGCCAGCCCGGCCCGCCAAGGCCGCGTCGACCTACCAAACGCATCACCCCGGTTCACCCTGCGAACCGGGGTGACAGCCCTTCTATGCATATTCCTAGAAGTTAGTTTATTTAAAGATTTAACACGCTTAGGGTATATGCACCGGACCACCGGACATCTCTGATTTTTCTGTTTTTATTTCATTGAATGCGAGGTCGGTATGGTCAGAATTACCCCGGTGCATAACGCCAGGGCATTACGTGCAGCCAAGGAGCGGCGCTGATGTCTAACTTGGCTCAAACACCCCCCCAGAGTGGTCTGGACAATGATCGCGACATAGCCCCCCTGCTGTTGCCGGCCGCCGTGCTGCGCAACGACGCCGAGGCGCTGGACGCTGCCCACGAGCTTGCCAAGGCCGCACGCCTGCAAGCCGCCAAGCGCGATCAGCAACGCAAGCTGCCGTGGGCACAGATCGAACAGTTCACCCGCAGCGGGTTGGGCAGTATTTCCATTCCCCGCGAATACGGCGGTCCGCAGGTGTCATTCGTGACCCTGGCCGATGTGTTCGCGATCATCAGTGCGGCCGACCCGGCCCTTGGGCAGATCCCGCAAAACCATTTCGGCATCCTGCACCTGGTGCAGGGTGCGGCCACCGAGCGCCAGAAAAAGCAGCTGTTCCAGAGCGTCCTCGACGGCTGGCGCATCGGCAATGGCGGCCCGGAACGCGGCACCAAAAACACCCTGGAACTCAAGGCGCGCATCACCGCCAAGGGTGACGGGTATGTGATCAGCGGCCAGAAGTTCTATTCCACCGGCGCGCTGTTTGCCCATTGGGTCGCGGTCAAGGCGCTGAACGATGACGGCAAGCAGATCATGGCGTTCGTGCGCCGTGGCACCGAAGGGCTGCGCATCGTGGATGACTGGTCGGGCTTCGGCCAACGCACCACCGCCAGCGGCACTGTGCTGCTGGACCAGGTGCCGGTGGACGCAGAGCTGGTGGTCGAAAACTGGCGCATCGGCGAAACCCCGAATATCCAGGGCGCCGTCTCGCAACTGATCCAGGCCGCCATTGACGCGGGCATTGCACGCGGTGCACTGGACGACACCATCGCCTTCGTGCGTGAACGTTCGCGCCCGTGGGTCGATGCCAACGTCGAACGCGCCAGCGATGACCTGTATGTGATCGCCGACATCGGCAAGCTCAAGATCGAGCTGCACGCCGCCGAAGCGCTGCTGCGCAAGGCCGGCCAGGTGCTGGACCAGGTCAGCGCCGCACCGATCACCGCGCAGTCTGCCGCCCGCGCCTCGATTGCCGTGGCCGAAGCAAAGGTGCTGACCACTGAAGTGTCGCTGCAAGTCAGCGAAAAGCTCTTCGAACTGGCCGGCAGCCGCGCGACCCTCGCCGAGTTCAACCTCGACCGGCATTGGCGCAACGCCCGGGTGCACACCCTGCACGACCCGGTGCGCTGGAAGTATCACGCCATCGGCGCCTTTCGATTGAACGGCACGCTGCCGGCTCGTCACTCCTGGATTTGACCGACCAGACCTCTGGAGAAATACGCATGACCCTTTCTCATCACGTCGCGGTCATCACCAGCGACGAACAAGCCCTTATTGTCGCCAGCGACCTGGCCGAAGATTTCCGCCGCGACAGCGCCCAGCGCGACCGCGAACGCCGCCTGCCCCTGCCCGAACTGGACGTGTTCTCGCGCTCTGGCCTGTGGGGCATCAGCGTGCCCAAGGAATACGGCGGCGCTGGTGTGTCCAACGTCACCCTGGCCAAGGTCATTGCGCTGATCGCCCAGGCGGATGCCTCGTTGGGCCAGATCCCGCAGAACCATTTCTACTCCCTGGAAGTGCTGCGCGTGAACGGCACCCCGGCGCAGCAACAACGCCTGTACGCAGAAGTACTCGCAGGCCAGCGCTTTGGCAACGCCCTGGCGGAACTGGGCACCAAGACGGCCCACGACCGCGTGACTTCCATCACTCGCGACGGTGATGGCTTTCGCATCAGCGGCCGCAAGTTCTACGCCACCGGCGCGATCTACGCCCAGCGCATCCCCACCTCCGTGGTGGATGAGCACGGCGTGCAGCAACTGGCGTTTGTCCCGCGTGGCAGCGAAGGCCTGACCGTGATCGACGACTGGAGCGGCTTTGGCCAGCGCACCACCGGCAGCGGTTCGGTGGTGTTCGACAACGTGTGGGTGGCGGCGCAGGACGTGATTGCGTTCCAGAGCGCGTTCGAGCGCCCGACCACCGTCGGCCCGCTGGCACAGATTCTTCACGCAGCCATCGACACCGGCATCGCCCGCGCGGCGTTTGAAGATGCGCTGCATTTTGTGCGCACCAAGACCCGCCCGTGGATCGACTCGGGCAACGACAAGGCCACCGAGGACCCGCTGACCCTGAAAAGCTTCGGCCACCTGAGCGTGCGCCTGCATGCCGCAGAAGCGCTGCTGGAACGCTCGGGTGAATTTCTCGACCGCGCCCAGGCTGACAGCAACGCCGAGACCGTCGCCGCCGCCTCGATTGCCGTGGCTGAAGTGCGCGCCCTGAGCACCGAGGTTTCCCTGGCGGCGGGCAGCACGCTGTTCGAACTGTCCGGCAGCCAGGCGACCCTGGCAGAGCACGGCCTGGATCGTCACTGGCGCAACGCCCGCGTGCATACCCTGCACGACCCGGTGCGCTGGAAGTACCACGCGGTGGGCAATTACTACCTCAACGATGCAAACCCGCCACTGCGGGGGACCATCTGATGGCCAAGAAAAAGATCCTGCTCAATGCCTTCAACATGAACTGCATCGGGCACATCAACCACGGTCTGTGGACGCACCCACGGGACACGTCCACCCAGTATAAAACCATCGAATACTGGACCGACCTGGCCAAGACCCTGGAGCGCGGGTTGTTCGATGGGCTGTTCATCGCCGACATCGTCGGCGTGTACGACGTCTATCAGAACTCCATCGACGTGCCGCTCAAAGAGTCGATCCAGCTGCCGGTGAATGACCCGCTGCTGCTGGTCTCGGCCATGGCCGCCGTCACTCAGAACCTTGGTTTCGGCCTCACCGCCAACCTCACCTACGAACCGCCGTACCTGTTCGCCCGGCGCATGTCCACCCTCGATCACCTGAGCCGTGGCCGCGTGGGCTGGAACATCGTCACCGGCTACCTCGACAGCGCGGCCAAGGCCATGGGCCTGACCGAGCAGGTCGAGCACGACCGCCGTTATGACCAGGCCGATGAGTACCTGGAGGTGCTTTACAAACTCTGGGAAGGCAGCTGGGAAGACGACGCGGTGCTCAACGATCCGCAGGCGCGGGTGTATGCCCAGCCGGGCAAGGTGCACAAGGTCGAGCACCACGGCGAGTTCTACCAGGTGGAGGGATACCACCTGTGCGAACCCTCGCCGCAGCGCACACCGGTGCTGTTCCAGGCCGGCAGTTCGGATCGCGGTTTGCTGTTCGCCGGGCGTCACGCCGAGTGTGTGTTCATCAGCGGCCAGAACAAGGCCTCGACCAAAGCGCAGGTGGACAAGGTCCGCGCCAGCGCCGTCGAGGCCGGGCGTAACCCGGACGACATCAAGGTGTTCATGGGCCTCAATGTGATCGTCGGCGCCACCGAAGCGCTGGCCTGGGCCAAGCACGCCGACTACCTGAGCTATGCCAGCGCGGAAGCCGGCGTGGCGCACTTCTCGGCATCCACGGCCATCGACTTTGCCCAATACGAATTGGACGAACCGATCCAGTACGTGAAGAGCAACGCGATCCAGTCGGCCACCAAAAACCTGCAGAACAATGACTGGACCCGACGCAAGTTGCTCGAGCAGCACGCCCTGGGCGGGCGCTATATCACCCTGGTCGGTTCGCCGGAACAGGTGGCGGATGAACTGGAGTCGTGGATCGCCGAGACCGGGCTGGATGGTTTCAACCTGACGCGCATCGTCACGCCGGAAAGCTATGTGGACTTCATCGACTTGGTGGTTCCGGAGCTGCAGAAGCGTGGGTCGTACAAGACCGCCTACGAGGCCGGCACGCTGCGTGAAAAAGTCTTCCACAACAGCGCGCGCCTGCCCGAACAACACACCGGTTCTACCTACCGCCACTCCCCCCTGTAGGAGGGGGGGGGGGGGGGGGGGGGGGGGGGGGGGGGGGGGGGGGGTGGGGGGGGGGTGGGGGGGGGGAGGGGCCGGCGATAGCGCCCTTGAGATCACCGCCGCATTCAAGGGCCTCATCGCCGGCAAGCCGGCTCCTACAGGGATCTGTGTAAATATCTTATGACTGGAAAATGATGATGAAAAAAACACTGCTCACCCACCCAGTCAAAGCACTGGCCCTGGCGTTTGGTTTGTTCAGCTCGGCCGTCTTCGCCGCCGATGCGCCGCTGAAAATCGGCACCACCGCCGCCTTTGCGATCCCGCTGGAAGCCGCCGTGGCCGAGGCGGGCAAGCAAGGCCTTAAAGTCGAGTTGGTGGAATTCACCGACTGGATTGCCCCCAACGTCAGCCTGGCAGCCGGCGATATTGATGTGAACTACTTCCAGCACATCCCGTTCCTGGAAAATGCAAAGGCTGCCGCAGGCTTTGACCTGGTGCCCTACGCCCCGGGCATCATCAACAACGTCGGCCTGTACTCGAAGAAATACAAAAGCATCAACGACCTGCCACAGGGCGCCAGCGTGGCCATCGCCAACGACCCGATCAACAGCGGTCGCGGCCTGCAATTGCTGGCCAAGGCCGGGCTGATCACGCTCAAGCCGGGCGTGGGCTACAAGGCCACCGAAGAAGACATCGTGACCAACCCGAAGAAGATCAAGATCCTGCAAGTCGAGGCCGTGCAGTTGGTGCGCGCCTATGACGACGCAGACCTGGTGCAGGGCTACCCGGCGTACATCCGCCTGTCCAAGACCTTCGACGCGGAGTCGGCGCTGCTGTTCGACGGCCTCGATCACCCGGAATACGTGATCCAGTTCGTGATCCAGCCGAAAAGCAAAACCGACCCGCGTGTGATCAAGTTCGTCGACATCTACCAGCATTCGCCGGTGGTACGTGCTGCACTGGACAAGTCCCTGGGCAAGCTCTACCAGGTCGGCTGGGAAGATAAAAAATGACCGCCGCCCATGCCCAACTGCGCAACCAGGGCTTACCGCCCAGGGACGCCGAGCAGACCGAACTGCACCCCGACCTGAACCGCGCCCATGTGCGCTTTATCAACCTGGGCAAGACCTACGACGGCGCCGTACACGCCTTGCAAGGCATCGACCTGGCGATCCAGCGCGGTGAAGTGTTTGGCATCATCGGCCGCAGCGGCGCCGGCAAGTCGTCGCTGATCCGCACCATCAATCGCCTGGAACAGCCCAGCAGCGGGCGCGTGCTGATCGACCAAGTGGACATCGGCGACTTCGACGAAGATCACCTGGTGGCGCTGCGCCGGCGCATCGGCATGATCTTCCAGCACTTCAATCTGATGTCAGCCAAGACGGTGTGGCAGAACGTCGAGCTGCCGCTGAAAGTGGCTGGCGTGCCCAAACTGCAACGCGAGCAGAAGGTGCGTGAGCTGCTGGAGCTGGTGGGTTTGCAGGATAAGCACAGGTCCTATCCGGCGCAGCTGTCCGGAGGGCAGAAACAACGCGTGGGCATCGCCCGCTCGCTGGTACACGACCCCGAAATTTTGCTGTGCGACGAGGCCACCTCGGCCCTCGACCCGGAGACTACCCAGTCGATTCTCGGCCTGCTGCGTGAGATCAACAAACGCCTGGGTCTGACCATCGTACTGATCACCCACGAGATGGCAGTGATCCGCGAGATTTGCGACCGCGTGGTGGTGCTCGAGCACGGGCGTATCGTCGAACAAGGCCCGGTGTGGCAAGTGTTTGGCAACCCGCAGCACGAGGTCAGCAAAACCCTGTTGGCACCGTTGCAACATGGGCTGCCGGAAGAACTGCAAAGCCGTTTGCAAGCCAGCCCAACGTCGGCGGAGGCCGCGGTGGTACTGCGCTTGCAGTTCACCGGCAGCGACACCGATGAGCCGGACCTGGCCGCGCTGTTCGGCGCTCTGGGCGGGCGCGTGCGCTTGCTGCAAGGCGGCGTGGAACGCATCCAGGGCCACGCCCTCGGGCAACTGCTGCTGGCGGTGAGCGGTTCGCCCCACACCCCGGAAGAACTGCGCACCCGCACCGGCAATTGGGCACAACAGGCGGAGGTGCTGGGCTATGTGGTTTGATCGTTTAGTGCAGGGCGCCATCGATACCTTGTTGATGGTGGGTGTGTCGTCGCTGATCGCGTTGCTGGTGGGAATTCCCCTGGCGGTGTTCCTGGTGACCAGCGACAAGGGCGGCATCTACCAGGCCCCGGCGCTTAATCGCGTGCTGGGGGCGTTCGTGAATCTGTTCCGCTCGATTCCGTTTTTGATCCTGATGGTGGCCTTGATCCCGTTTACCCGGCTGATCGTCGGCACCACCTATGGCGTATGGGCCGCCGTCGTGCCGCTGACCATTGCCGCCACACCGTTCTTTGCGCGGATCGCCGAAGTGAGCTTGCGCGAGGTCGATCACGGCCTGATCGAAGCGGCGCAGGCCATGGGTTGCCGGCGCTGGCACATCATCTGGCATGTGCTGTTGCCTGAAGCGCTGCCGGGGATTGTCGGCGGGTTCACCATCACGTTGGTGACCATGATCAATTCGTCGGCGATGGCAGGGGCGATTGGTGCAGGTGGTTTGGGTGATATTGCCTACCGCTACGGGTATCAGCGCTTTGATACGCAGATCATGCTGACGGTGATCGTGCTGCTGGTGATTCTGGTGGCGGTGATCCAGTTGGGCGGTGATCGTTTGGCTCGGGTGTTGAACAAGCGGTGAGGTATAGTCGGGACATCCCAGCGCCCGGTATCACTTGCCATGTCCCTCAAGCCCGACGACCTCGACCAGATCACTTCCACCACCCTCGGCCACTACAACAAGGTGGCCGAGGACTTCCGTGAAGGCACTCGCGACCACGATGTAAGCCAGAACATTGATGCGCTGCTGCGCAATATCCAAGGCACCGCGCCGTTTACTGTGCTGGACTTTGGCTGCGGCCCGGGCCGGGATCTGCAGACCTTCACCCGCCTGGGGCACATCGCCGTGGGGCTGGACGGCTCGGAGCGCTTTGCGCAGATGGCGCGTGAAGACAGCGGCTGTGAAGTGCTGCAACAGGACTTCCTGAAGCTGGACCTGCCGGCCGAACGCTTCGACGGGATTTTCGCCAACGCCGTGCTGTTTCATATTCCCAAGCAGGAACTGCCGCGTGTGCTCCAGCAGCTGCATGGGGCGTTGAAGCCTGGCGGCGTGTTGTTCAGCTCCAACCCCCGGGGTGAGAACCAGGAAGGCTGGAATGGGCCACGGTACGGGTCTTATCACGACCTTGAAGCGTGGCAGGCGTTGCTGACGGAGGCCGGCTTTGAAGAGTTGGAGCATTACTACCGGCCGGCTGGGTTGCCTCGTGAGCAGCAGCCGTGGCTGGCCAGCGTCTGGCGAAAAATTTAGATTTTTTGCGTCTGGGCCGGCCCCATCGCAGGCAAGCCAGCTCCCACAGTTGGAATGCGTTCCCCTGTGGGAGCTGGCTTGCCTGCGATAGCTATTCCACCTGGTACAACACTGGATCTTCGCCCACCACCAACGCCGTCACACTGCGCTCGGCAAAATTGGCGATCAACCGCGTGCCATCTGCAAAAGTGGTTTCCTGCACACGCCGATCGGCTGTCAGCCACCGAAAGCTCGTCATTTCCTGCGTGGCCAGGCGTTCATGCAACGGGCGGAAAAACGCGTCCTGGCGTTGAATGATGGGCAACCGCTGCTTAACGGTCCCGGCACTCAGGTGATACAGCGGCGGCACGTTGTAGAGCAGTTGGGTCAACTCGTTCTCTGCCCGCACATTGCTCAGCTTCAGGCTGTCGAACAGCCAGTGATGCGTCGTGATGACCGAGCCGTGGAACACCGCCTGGTACAACGGCAGACGCATGCTCGGCTCGAAATACACGGTGCGAAACGGCTCTTTCAACGGCACCTGCTTGAAAAACACCGCGGGTTGTTCCGGCGGGAACCAGTTGCCAACGTAATAGGGCGATTGCTTATCTTTGGTCATGTCCTGGTCACCCCAGCCCATCACCGGCGTCTGCATGCCATGGGCAAACAGGATGCCCTGGGCGGTGGTGGCGTTGCCGTCTTCGGAACCGGCCGGCAGCTTGAGCACGGTGTTGAGCCAGCGGGAAGCATCCACATTGCCTTCGGCGTTCTGCGCCTGGCTCATCAGGGCGCTGTCGCGGTAGCTGTCGAACACCATGCCTGTGGCGTAGGCGTCGAGGAACCAGGCGTTGAAACCGGACTTGGCCTGCACCGCTTGCACCCGCGCCTCCAACAAGGGGCGCACGCAGCGTGGGTCGGTGTAGTGGCCCGATTGCTGGAAACCGGTTTTCAGCTTGCCGTCCTTAAGCACGATGGCGCAGTTACGGTAGGCATTGTCGCCCAGATGAGCAGTGGTCCAATCCGGGTTTTCGGTGGCAGATAGCGCCGTTTCATAGGAGTCGTAAGGCGCCATCAGGTATCCGGCGTCGACACCGGCGCGAATCGCTTCCGGGTGCCAGAGGCCGCCCTCCCAACCTTCGCCCAACGTCACCAGCAAGCGTTCGAGCCCAGCGGCTTTCAGGGATGGAATGACCTTGCTACCCCAGTTTTCAGGGTTGTCGTTCAAGGCGCCGGCAAAGGTGACAGCCAGCTCACGGCGCAACTCACCATATCGGGCGGCCAGCCGGGCCACATCCGGCGTTTCAACCTGCCACACCTGTCGTGCCTTCTTGTTGATTGCCGCATTGAGGCCGCGCAGCAACACGGTGTGTTCATAGCGATTCAGCGCAGTCGTCTGCGCCAGAACCTGCGTGCTCTCTTTATCCAACAGCCCCTTGAGCTCATTACCGCGCAGCAACGTGACCAGCTTTGGCCAGTCACGCACATCGTCCAATGCCAGCAAGTCATTGCCCCACAGGTACACATGACTGGCGCCCAGCAATTTCTGCGCCTCGGGCGTTTGCCGCAACTTGTCTGCCAACGATTCATAGCGGCCTTGTTCCACCAACCATTGACGATAGCGTTTGGCGCCCGCCAAAGGCCCGGCGTCGCCCAGGTGCAACAGCAGGGTCATCGGCGCAGAGGGATCGAGCGAGGTGAATTCATGGGCCAATGACAGGGCCATGCCTTCCTGCCAGTACAGGCGGTTGTTGTAGGGGTTGGTCAGCAGCCAATTGAGGGTGAAGCTGCCGTGGTCCAGGCCCCACAGCGGCAGGCTGAGGTCCTGGGTGGTATTGAGTTCACCCTGGTCCAGCAGGAAGGCCTTCCACATCGGGTTATCAGCTGGCACGTAATGCCCTTCAGCCAATGGCCACATCACGCCATGACCCATGGCGCTGGCAGGTTGCTGGAGGATCGCCAGCGCGCCGGGCTCACGAGCGTGGATAGTCAGCAGCAGGTCACGCTGCTCAAGGCGGGCGCTGATACGGAAGGCGCCCTCATCCCACTGCCAGCTGGCCTGTTGATCCGTGTGTGAGAGCTGGCTGACGGCGCGCGCCTGCACCCCGCTGGAAGCCTGCACCGACGCCTGGCCGTTGGGTGTGACGCGGATGGCCAGGGTGGCGGGGTCGAGTTCGACCCGCCACTGGGGGTTTTCCAGGACCGTGGCGGCAGAGACCAGTGGTGAGAGGAGGAGCGTGCAGACCAGTAGAAAGTGATGGTGCCAGTTCATGCTGCTCATCCTGTGCCGAAGGGGGGCCGAGGGTAAAACACCCGTAGACTTGCAGGCGGCACGAAAGGCATTTCGAGATATTTCATACAGCATAAAAATCCAACTGTGGGAGCTGCGGTGCGACGATTCGACTTGCCTGCTCCCACAGGTTTAACCGCGCTTTTCCTGATGTTCCTGCTTCGGTTCGCGGATCTTGTACCAGGCCACGTACAGCGCCGGCAGGAACAACAGGGTCAGCAACGTGGCGATGATGATGCCGCCAATCATCGCGTACGCCATCGGCCCCCAGAACACTTCACGGGCGATGGGGATCATGCCCAGGCTCGCGGCCGCTGCGGTGAGCAGGATCGGCCTGCGCCGGTGCTCGGTGGCTTCCACCACCGCGTCCCAGGGCGTGTAGCCGGCCAATTCGTACTCGTGGATCTGCGTCACCAGGATCACCGAGTTGCGGATGATGATGCCGATCAGCGCCAGGATGCCCAGGATCGCCACGAAGCCCATGGGCGTGCCCGTGGGAATCAGCGCCAGCACCACGCCGATCAAGCCCAGCGGCGCAACGCTGGCCACCAGGAACATCTTCTGCACGCTGTGCAGCTGGATCATCAGGAAGGTCGCCATCAGGAACAGCATCAGCGGCACCACCTTGGCGATCGGCCCTTGGGCCTTGCCGCTTTCTTCCACGGTGCCACCGGTGGCAACCTTGTAGCCCACCGGCAAGCCGGCGCTGAACTGCTCGATGGTCGGTGCCAGTTGCTTCACCAGGTCGGTAGGCTGCATCTCGTCGCGCACCGAGGCCTTGATGGTGATGGTCGGCTTGCGGTCGCGACGCCACACCAACGGCTGCTCCAGCTCGTACCGCACGGTGGCAAACGCCAGCAGCGGAATCGACGTGCCATTGGGCGTGACGATCTGCAGGTTCTGCAAGGTTTCCGGGGTACCGCGCTCGGCATCTTCGGCGCGGCCGACCACGTTGATCAGGTAGATGTCATCGTGCACCTGGGTCACCGAGGCGCCGCTGACCACGCTGTTCATCAACTGCGCCACGTCTTCCGACGACAACCCCAATTGGCGCGCCTTGTCTTGCGCAATGTCCACGCGCAGCACTTTGCCCGGCTCGTTCCAGTCGTAGATGATCTCGCCCAAGTGGGTGTTTTTATCCAGCAGGGTCGCCAGCTCGATGGCGTGCTTGCGCACCTGATCGATGTCTTTGCCCGACACTCGATACTGGATCGGCCGCCCCACAGGCGGGCCCATTTCCAGTGGCTGCACATAGCTGCCAATGCCGACGAAGTCATCACGCAGGCGTTTTTGCAGGCGCTTGATCAACTCGCCGCGTTCTTCCAGGCCCTTGCTGACGATCACCAGTTGCGCGTAGTAAGGGTTTTCCAGCTGCTGGTCGAGGGGCAGGTAGAAACGGATCGCGCCCTGGCCGATATAGGTGCTCCAGCGGGCGATGTCCGGGTCGTCCTTGATGATCGCTTCCAGGCGGTCGACGGCCTTGCGCGTCTCGTTGATCGAGGCGTTTTGCGGCAGGTTCAGGTCGACGAGGATTTCCGGGCGGTCGGACGACGGGAAGAACTGGTTCTGCACGAACTGCATGGAGAACACCGACGCCACGAACAACGCCACCGTGATACCAATGGCCCACCAGCGGTTGCGCATCGCCCACAGCATGCCGCCGTTGAACGCGCGGCCAATCCGCCCCGGCTCGGCATCGTGGGGTTTCACGTTGGCACTGAGGATGTGCACGCCGATCACCGGCGCGAACAGCACCGCCACCACCCACGACACCAGCATCGCCACGGCAATCACCGCGAACAGGGTGAAGGTGTATTCGCCCGCCGAACTGGCGTTGAGGCCAATCGGCACAAAGCCGGCCACGGTCACCAGCGTACCGGTGAGCATCGGGAACGCCGTGGAGGTGTAGGCGTAGGTCGCCGCCTGTTCCTTGGTTTCGCCTTTCTCCAGGCGGGTGATCATCATCTCCACGGTGATCATCGCGTCGTCCACCAACAGGCCGAGGGCGATGATCAACGCGCCCAACGACACCCGCTGCATGGTGATGCCGCTGTACTCCATGAACACGAACACCAACGCCAGCACCAGTGGGATCGAGCACGCCACCACCAACCCGGCGCGCATGCCGAGGCTGATGAAGCTCACCACCAGCACGATGATCACCGCTTCAAACAGCGCGCTGGTAAAACCGCCGACGGCCTCTTCCACCACTTCCGCCTGGTCGGACACCTTGTGCACGCCCACACCCACCGGCAGATCGGCGGTCAGCTCGTCCATGCGTTCATGCAGGGCCTTGCCGAACGACTGGATATTGCCGCCCTTCTGCATGGCAATCGCCAAACCAATCGCAGGCTTGCCGTTGAAACGGAACATCGGCCGCGCCGGGTCGACGTAGCCACGGCTGATCTCGGCGACGTCCGCCAAGCGATAGAAGCGATCGTTGAGCCGCAGGTTGACGTTGGCAAGGTCTTTCTCCGAGGCAAACTGCCCCGAGGTGCGCACCGAAATCCGCTCCGGCCCAGCCTCGATCACCCCGGCCGGCGTGACCGCGTTCTGCGATTGCAGGCTCTGCACGACTTGGCGCTGGTCGATCCCCAAGGCGGCGAGTTTGCGCGTGGAGAAGTTCAGGTAAATCACTTCATCCTGCTGGCCGATCATCTCGACCTTGCCCAGCCCCGGCACCGAACGGATCTCGGCGCGCACCTGCTCCACGTAGTCGCGCAACTGGCGCATCGTCAGGCCATCGCCGGTAAAGGCGTACACCGAGCCGAATACGTCACCGAACTCATCGTTGAACGACGGCCCCTGCAAACCCTGGGGGAAAGTGCCGCGAATGTCGTCGATTTTCTTGTGCACCAGGTACCAGATATGGGGGATGTCCTTGGCGCTGGTGGTGTCCTTCAAGAACACGAACACCGTGGACTCACCCGGTCGGGTGTAGCTCTTCACGTAGTCGAGGGCGTCGAGTTCCTCGAGTTTTTTCTCGATGCGGTCGGTGACTTGCTTGAGGGTTTCTTCCTGAGTCGCGCCCGGCCAGCGGGTCTGGATCACCATGGTCTTGATGGTGAACGAGGGGTCTTCCTCGCGGCCCAGGTTCATGTAGGAGAACACGCCCATCAGCAGCGCGACGAACATCAGGTACCAGACGAAGGACTGATGCTTGAGGGCCCAGTCGGATAAGTTGAAGCTCCCTTTCATCGCGGGCTGTCCTCGTCGATTTTGACTTTTTGCCCGGGCTTCAGGCTGTTCACGCCAGCGGTGACAATGCGCTCGCCGGGTTTGACGCCGCCGTTGAGCACGGCGCTGGCGCTGTCGCGGCTGACGACGGTGACGTCACGCGGTTGCACGGTCTGGCTTTGGGTGTCGAGCAGCCAGATGCGTGTCTTGCCGTCGACCTCCTGCAAGGCACTCAGGGGTAGTTCGATACGCGGCGCGATGGCGGTGCTCAGGGTCACGCTGATCGCCGTGCCCAGGCGGAACGCAGGCGGTGTCTCGGCCAGGGTCAAGCGCGCGCGACGGGTGCGCGTGGCGCTTTGGGCCTGGGGCTCGATCTCGCGCACGATGGCGGTGGTGTGCACGTTGGGGTCGAGCTGCTCGGCGACCAGGAACACCACGTCGGGCGGCAGGCGCTCAGCCAGCCCGGCCGGGAGGTCGATCACCGCTTCCTTGATGTCCGGGCGGGCCAGGGTCACCACTTGCTGGCCGGCGCTGACCACTTGGCCAGCCTCGGCATTCCAGGCGGTGACGATGCCGGCGTGATCGGTGCGCAGTTCGGCGTAATTCAGTTGGTCCTTGGCTTGGTTGACCGAGGCCTGGGCCTGATCAAGAGACGCCTGGGTGGTTTTCAGGTCGGTCTGGGCCACGTCCAGCTGGGCCTGGGCGCCGACGCCACGGTTGAACAGCTCTTGCTGGCGACGGGCATTGGCCTGGGCGTTGATGTACTGCGCCTGCACCCGGGCCAGGTCGCCCTGGGCGGCGCGCAACTGGTTCTGCTGGTCGGTGGGGTCGAGCACCGCGAGCAAGGCGCCCTTCTCCACTTCGGCGCCGACATCCACGGCGCGACGTGCGATACGGCCCGGCACTCGGAAACCCAGGTTGCTCTCGTAGCGCGCCTGGATGGTACCGGCGAAGCGGCCGAGGTTTTCCTGGTCTTCAGCTTTCACCTCCATGGACAACACCGGGCGCACGGGCTCGGGCGGTGCCTCTTCCTTGGAGCACGCGACCAGCAACAGGCCGGTGGCGAGTAATGCCGTCAGGCGCTTCATGGCTGGACTCCTTGCTGCGCGATCTCAACCACCATGCCGGGGTGCAGCAACTGCCCGCCCGCCACCACGACTTTTTCGCCGCCTTTGAGCCCGTCGCCAATGATCACTTTGCCCGTGAGGTAGCGCGCCACCGTGACCTTGTGCAGTTGCGCCTTGCCGTCGCCGTCGATCAACCATACGGCAGGTTCGTTGAGGTCTTTGGTGAGCGCTGCCCAAGGCAGTTCGATGCTGGGTTTGGCCGGGCCATTGGCCGTGGCGCTGACCACCGAGCCCAGCTCCATGCCCTTGGGCAGCGCTTGCAGGGCAATCTTCACTTGCACGGTGCCGGTGTTGGCGGCCACGGCGGGCGTGACTTCGCGCACTTTGCCGACGGCCTTGATGCTGGGGTTCTCAAGCAGGCTGACGGTGATCGGCGCGTCGGGTGGCGGCTCTACCAAGAGCGACTCATACACGTTGAACACCGCATCGCGCTCGCCGTCCTGGGCCAGGCTGAAAATTGGCACGGTGGCCTGCACCACCTGGCCCACTTCGGCCTGGCGCGCGGTAATCACACCGGGCGCATCGGCGATCAAGGCGGTGTAGCCGAGTTGTTCGCGGGCGTTGGCCAATTGGGCCTGGGCGGCGGCCAGCGCACTTTGGCTGCTGCGCAATGCAGCCTGGGCGGCGTCATATTCACTGCGGCTGGTGTAGCCCTTGGGCAGCAGTTTTTCCTGGCGCACAAAGGCGGCGGCCGTCTGTTTGACCCGCGCCTGCTCGGCCACGACCTGGGCCTGGGCGGAGTCGACGTTGGTCTGCAAATCCTTGGGATCGAGCTTGGCCAGCACTTGCTTGGCGCTCACGCGGTCGCCCACGTCCACCATGCGCTGGATGATCTTGCCGCCAACGCGAAAGGACAGGTCGGTCTGTACCCGGGCCTGGACGTCACCCGTGAGGGTCACCGCCGCGGCAAAATCCGCCGGCTGCACGGTTTGCACAAACACCCGGGAATGGGCCTTGGGCTCGGCCTTTTCCTGGCCACAGCCGCTCAACAGCGTCAGTAGGCCAAGTCCGAAGATCAATGTGGAAGTACGACCGCCCATGCAGGCTCCTTATGCGTGATGCCGACGTGCCAGTGTGTATGCGACTGTGAGCTTAGATCAGGGTTCCTTATCTGCATGGAGGATCCCATACTCGGGGGGTTCCCAAACCGATTAAATCCCCATGCTGAAAACCCTCGCGGTGGCCAATTACCGCTCGATCAATAAATTGGTGGTGCCCCTGGACCGGCTCAACCTGGTCACCGGCCCCAATGGCAGCGGCAAGTCCAACCTGTACCGCGCCCTGCGCCTGCTGGCCGAAACCGCCCAGGGCGGGGTGATCAATGCATTGGCCCGTGAGGGCGGGCTGGACTCCACCTTCTGGGCCGGGCCGGAAAACATCAGCCGGCGCATGCGCAACGGCGAGGTGCCGATCGAGTCCACCGTGCGCCAAGGCGTCAAACGCCTGCGGTTGGGGTTTGCCGGGGATGATTTCAGCTACGCCATTTCGCTGGGCTTGCCCGAGCCGAGCTTGTCCTTTTTCTCCCTCGACCCGGAAGTGAAGAAGGAATGCATCTGGGCCGGCCACCTCTACCGGCCAGCCAGCCTGCTGGTGCAGCGTTCCGGCCCCATGGTGCGCGCGCGCGACGGTCGAAGTTGGGATGTGCTGGCCCAGCACACCCCCAACTATCACAGCCTGTTCGATCAGGTCGGCAGCCTGCGCGGCTCGCCCGAGGTGTTGCTGCTGCGCGAAAGCATCCGTGGCTGGCGTTTTTATGATCACTTTCGCAGCGATGCGGACGCCCCGGTGCGCCAGCCGCAACTGGGCACCCGCACGCCGGTGTTGCATCACGACGGGCGCGACCTGGCGGCCGCCTTGCAGACGATCCGCGAGATTGGCGACCCCGAGGCGCTGCAGCGGGCCGTCAGCGATGCATTCCCTGGCGCACGCTTGAATATCCAGCCGTTGCAGGGCGGGCGTTTTGCAATTGAGTTCTATCAGGAAGGCTTGCTGCGGCCATTGTCGGCGGCGGAGTTGTCGGACGGGACCTTGCGTTACTTGCTACTGATCGCGGCGCTGCTGACGCCGCGGCCGCCGACCATGATGGTGTTGAACGAGCCGGAAACCAGCTTGCATCCGGACCTGCTGCCGGCGTTGGCGCGCCTGATCATCCAAGCCTCGAATCACTGCCAGGTGTGGGTGGTGTCCCATGCCAGTCGCCTGATTGCGGCGCTGCAGCAGGATGAGGGGTGCAATTCGATAGTGTTGGAGAAGGTGTTGGGGGAGACCCAGATCGTTGGGCAGGGAATTCTGGATGCGCCGGCGTGGCATTGGCCGGAATAGTCATCGCCTGCAAGGGCCTCTTCGCGGGCAAGCCCGCTCCCACATTCGACCGTGTTCCACCTGCGGAATGCGAACAACTGTGGGAGCTGGCTTGCCTGCGATAGCGGTAGATCAGCCACTCAATAACTGACTGATCAACCCTGCCACTTACCGCCTTCAACAATCACACTCTCAGGCTTGGTGTCATCGCTCAGCTCTTTGCGCACATATTGGTCATACAGCTTGAGCAGAAACCTCTCTTCACCCAGCTTGGCCAACTCGGCATTCACCCAGTCTCGCAGTTCGGTGTTGCCCTTCTTCACGGCTGGCGCGATTGGCGCTTCATCACCGAGTTTCTGTTCCAGCACGCGGTAGCCCGGGTTCTGCTTGGCCCAGCTGAACAGCACCAGGTTGTCCTGGGCATAGGCATCGCCACGACCGGCCGACAGCGCTTGCAGCGATTCGGAGTTTTTCTCGAACTTCAGTAATTTCCAGTCCGGGTGGTTCTTGGTCAGCCAGATATCGGCGGTGGTGCCAGTGGTGACGATGGTGGTGCGGGTGGCCAGGTCATCCAGGCTTTTCACCGCGCTGTCGTTCGGCACCAGGGCCTGCACCGCGACTTTCAGGTTGGGGTTGGTGAAGTCCACCGCTTCCTTGCGCTCCGGCGTCACGGTCATGTTGGCGAGGATCAAATCGACCTTGTCGCTCTGCAGGAACGGAATACGGCTCGCCGGTTCCACCGCAACGAACTCGACCTTGTTCTCATCGCCCAGCAGGTCCTTGGCGAATTGGCGGCCGATGTCGGTATCAAACCCGACGTAGCGACCCGCTTCGTTCACAAAACCGAACGGCGGTTTGTCGGTGAAGACGCCGACGATCAGTTTGTCGCGTGCCTTGATCTTGTCGAGGTAGCTCGCCGCAGCGGCAGCCGGTTTGGCAGGCTCTTCGGCCTTTTTATCGCAGCCGGCCAGCAGTGCGACGGCAAACAGTGGCAGCAGTAACTTTTTCATATCAGCTCCAGTTCCTTGGTTTTCTTGGGCAGTGTTGAAACAAAGGAGAACTTCTCCAGGAACTGCTGCGCGCGTGCGGTCTGCGGGTTCGTAAAGAATGCCTCGGGGGTGTTGTGTTCGAGGATGCGCCCGGCCTCCATGAAGACCACGCGGTCGGCGACGGCGCGGGCAAAGGCCATTTCGTGGGTGACGATCAGCAAGGTCATGCCATCGCGGGCCAGGCCCTGGATCACCTCCAGCACTTCCTTGACCATTTCCGGGTCGAGGGCGGCGGTGACCTCGTCAAACAGCATGACCTGAGGGTTCATGCACAACGAACGCACGATGGCGATGCGTTGCTGCTGACCACCGGAGAGCTGGCGCGGGAAGGCGTCGCGCTTGTCGGCCAGGCCCACGCGCTCCAGCAGTTTTTCGGCCTGTTCACGGGCTTCGCGAGGGTCGCGCTTCTGCACTTTCAGCGGGCCGAGCAGGATGTTGTCGAGCACGCTCATGTGCGGGAACAGGTGGTAGCTCTGGAACACCATGCCGATGTCCTGGCGCACTTGGCGCCAGTCGGTTTTTTTATCCAGCAGCTCATTGCCGGCAAAGCGCAGGCTGCCGCTGTGGGCCACTTCCAGGCCGTTGAGGCAACGCAGCAAGGTGCTTTTGCCACAGCCGCTGGGGCCGAGGATCACCACCACTTCACCGCTCTGCACGCGCAGGTCAATGCCCTTGAGCACCTGCGCCTCGCCGAAGAATTTGTTGAAACCCTGGAACTCGATCAATGCGCTCATGCTTGGGCCCAGCGCCGTTCCAGCACCTTGGAGGCGGCCGACAACGGGTAGCAGATAAAGAAGAAAAACAGGAACAGCACGCCGTAGATCAGGACCGACTCATAGGTGCGTTCGATGATTTGCTGGCCAACCTTGATCACATCCACCACGCCGATCAGCACCGCCAGGGAGCTGGTCTTGATGATGCGCGTGTAGACGTTGATGGTCGGCGGGGTCATGCGCTTGAGGGCCTGGGGCAGCAGCACATAGCCGTAGAGTTGTGGGTCGGACAGGCCAATCGACAAGCCCGCCTCACGCTGGCCACGGGGCAGCGAATGCAACGCGCCACGTACCACCTCGCCCACTTCACTGGCGCCCCACAGTGACAGCACCAACACTGCGCACCAGAAGCTCGGGATGCTCAACCCGAAGAAAATCGGCAGGCCGAAAAACAGCAGGTACAACCACACCAGCACCGGGATCGCACGGAACAGCTCCAGGTACACCCGCAGCACGGCGTTAATCAGCCGTTTGTTCAAGGTGCGCAGCACGCCGTACAACACGCCGCCGACGGTGCTGAACGCGATGCTCAGCAACGAAATCGACAGGGTTTGCGCGGCGCCCTTGCCCAGTTGCGGCAACGACACCCACAGCAACTCAAGACCCGAACTGGCCATGCTGGAGCCTCCTTTCCAGGCGGCTGAGCAGCAGCGACAACGGCAAGAACAGCAACACGCAAATCAGCGTCAGCACGGCGAGCATTTCGTAAGTCTTGTAGTAGAGGGCGATGTAACTCTTGGTGGTGTAGAGAATCTCTGGCACCGCCACGGCAGACACCACGGTGGTTTCCTTGAGCAGGAAGATGAAATTGGCGAACAGCGCCGGCAGGCTGAGGATGCCGGCCTGGGGCAGGATCACGTGGCGCAGCAATTGCCAGTCCGACAGGCCAATGGACTTGCCCGACTCGATCTGCGCCAGCGGCACGGCTTCCACACCCGCGCGCAGCACTTCGGTGAGGTAGGCGCCACCGAGGAACGTCATGGTGATGATCGCCGCCCAGAACCCGGAAATATTGAACCCCAGGGCCGGCAGCGCGAAGTAGACGAAAAACAGTTGGATCAGCAGCGGCGTGTTACGCGCCAACTCTACGTACAGCGCCACCAGGCGCGACACGTAGGGCGTGCGAAACACCAGCAGCGCGGCGTTGATCAGCGCCACCAGCAGCGAGGTGGCAATGGCGATCAGGCCCACTTGCAGCGTCACCCCCACGGCTTTCAGAAACGCCGGCAAGGTGCTGAGGATAAAAGCGAAATCGAAGGTCATTGGCAGTCCATGACGCCGCAGGGGTAATGCAGCGAGCGCAATCCAGGCCGACGTGGGTAACGCCGGGTAGCGCGAACTTTAAAGGTATAAAAATCAAAATTTAAATACCTAAATAGCATATTGATATCACCCAAAAAGATAACCGCCGGATTCGCGGGTTTGACAGCTGGCAGCTATGGTCTTGGGGTCGCAGGAAAGCCGTTTCGAGGGAATGAACCATGAACGAAGCGAAACCGATTGATCCGCAGGAACTGGTGAAGTGGTTGGTGGCGCTACGCAGGGCCATCAACAGCCGCGCCGCATGATCCCTTGTAGGAGCCGGCTTGCCGGCGATGGCGGCCTATCAGCTATAGAGGTATCAACTGACCCACCGCAATCGCCGGCAAGCCGGCTCCTACAGGGTTTGATTGCATTGCAAATGCCCAATAAAAAACGCCGACGCTATGAGAGCCGTCGGCGTTGAAACCTTGAAGGGGGTTTTGGGTTACATCAGAACGCCGGCACGACTGCGCCGTTGTACTTCTTCTCGATGAAGGCTTTGACTTCCGGGCTGGTCAGGGCCTTGGACAGTTTCTGGATAGCGTCGCTGTCCTTGTTGTCCGGGCGAGCCACCAGGAAGTTCACGTACGGCGACTTGGCGTCTTCGATGATCAGCGCGTCCTTGGCTGGGTTCAGGCCGGCTTCCAGGGCGTAGTTGGTGTTGATCAGGTCCAGGTCAACCTGGTCCAGCACGCGTGGCAGCAGGGCCGATTCCAGCTCCTTGAATTTCAGGTGCTTGGGGTTGTCCTTGATGTCTTTTGGCGTAGCCAGAGCATTGCTCGGGTCTTTCAGGGTGATCACACCGGCCTTCTGCAGCAGCAACAGGGCACGGCCGCTGTTGGAACCTTCGTTGGGAATGGCAACGGTGGCGCCGTCTTTGAGTTCAGAGATGTTCTTGATCTTCTTCGAGTAGCCACCGAACGGTTCAACGTGCACGCCGACCACGGTCACCAGGTTGGTGCCTTTGCCCTTGTTGAAGTTTTCCAGGTACGGCAGGGTCTGGAAGTAGTTGGCGTCCAGACGCTTCTCGGCCACTTGCACGTTAGGCTGCACGTAGTCGGTGAAGACTTTGATTTCCAGGTCCACGCCTTCTTTTGCCAGGGTTGGCTTGACCAGCTCGAGGATCTCCGCGTGCGGGATCGGGGTGGCAGCCACCACCAGCTTCTCGTTGGCCTGGGCGAAGCTTGCAGTCAGGGCAGCCGCCAGTGCGGTAAACAACAGAACCTTTTTCATGCAGTGTCCTTATCGAAATTCCGGGGCGTCTCTGACGACCGTTTTTATAGGGTGTGCCAGCGAAATGCTATCGCGGCGTGGGAGTGACAATACCTAGATTTTTTATTCCCGAACAATATCTTTTATTCACGTTGATATTCCATTTTATTCATACACACTCTCACACCATTCACCTGTAGGAGCCGGCTTGCCGGCGATGGCGGTCTTGAGGGCCTCATCGCCGGCAAGCCGGCTCCTACAGGGAGGCGAGGTAGGCTTTGAGGGCCTGGAGGTCAGCGGGGCTCGCTGCCTCGACAATCCGCCGCACCTGCTCCAAAGGTGAGCCCGCCGCCGGCAAGTTCAAATGCTCGGGCAAAATCTCGTCGCCACTGCTCACCAGCAACGCAAAGTGAATAACGTTTTCCAGCTCACGGGTATTGCCCGGCCAGCTGTGGTGTTCCAGCACGCGCTGGGCGGCTTCGCTGATCAGCGGCACCGGCAGGTCCAGGCGCTGGCTGTAGATGCCGAGGAAGTATTCGGCCAGGGATAGGATGTCGCCGATGCGCTCACGCAAGGCCGGCAGTTCCAGCTGGCCCTCGCTCAGGTAATGGAACAACCGCTCATGAAACTTGCCCGCCGCCACGGCCTGGGCCAGGTCGATGCTGGTGGCGGCCACCAGGCGCACGTCCACGGGGCTGGGCTGATGGGCGCCGACGCGGGTGACTTCGTGGTTCTCAAGCGCGGCGAGCAATTTGACCTGGATCGGCAACGGCAAGTCGCCAATCTCATCCAGGTATAGGGTGCCGCCATTGGCCGAACCAAACCACCCGGCGCGGCTGCTGGCCGCACCACTGTGACTGCCGGCGGCATAGCCGAACAACTCGGCGTCCGCGTAAGTGGGGCTGATCGCACCGCAATTGACCGACACAAACAAACCGCCGCGATCACTGCCACGGTGGATATGCCGTGCCAGCAGTTCTTTACCACTGCCGGTCTCGCCACGAATCAACACAGGCAAGGCGCGGGGGGCGAGGCTTTCGAGGTCTTCGCGCAGTTGGCGCGAGCGTGGGTCGACAAACACCAAGGCCTTGGCGCGGATGCTCAGCGGGCTTTTTTCGGCGTCGGGGAAGGTCAGCAAGGGCTGGCCGTAGGTTTCATGCAGACTCATGGCAGGCTCCCGCCCCAGATCCACTCAAGGGACGGGGCGTTGAAAAATGTTCAGGCAGTACGCCGGGCGTGGTGCTCAAGGCGGTGTTGCAGGCGATAGAGGTAGGCGAAGCCCTGCTCCCAGCGCTGGTGGCCGGATTTCACATTGATGTGGCCCGCGCCTGCGAGGATGCCGGCTTCGGCGCCCCAGTTGCGCGCCAGCTCCAGGGCCCGGGGGGCACTGACGGCGCTGTCGTTGTCGGAACTGACCACTTGGCTGGGGAACGGCAACAGGTCGGTGGGAATCGGCGCAAAGTTGCGCAGGGCGGGGGCACAGGCCGGGCGTTCGACATCGGCGGGCGCCACCAGCAAGGCGCCGCGCACCTGACGCAGAAACTGCACCGGCGCGGTAGCGGCCCAATGCGCCACGGTGATGCAACCCAGGCTATGGGCGATGAGGATCACCGGCGTGCTGTCAGCCGCGATGGCCTCGGCCAGCGCCGCCACCCAGTCTTCGCGACGGGGCGTCAGCCAATCGGCCTGCTCCACGCGCGCACTGTTGGGCAGGCTGTTCTGCCAATGGCTTTGCCAATGATCTTCTGGCGATCCTTGCCAGCCCGGCACGATCAGGTAACGAATCAACTCGCTGTGCATGGGTGTGCCCTCCTGCAGCGTTTAACGTTGCTGACCAGTATAGGGACGAGGTTTATATTCGTTAAGGAATAAGAAGCTATTTATTAATAACCAAAGCGTAGATTCTTCGCTCGAACTCACCCTTGCGGGTCAATTCATCAACCCCCCGACACATTCGCGTCGGGGGCGATAACGTGGTCGGCTATGTGTGCTCACTCAGCGGGAATGGCGCATAGAATGCTCCGCACCAATGTCGGCCCGAAATTTCTCCCACATTGACTGGTAGTACTCTTGCGCCTGTTTCAACTGCTGGCTATAGGCATCGGGCGCTATCAACCTTCCTTTGAGCACATCGGCTAAATCGTCAATAACAGGAAAAAGGCCATATTTTTCTTGTTTCATGACGTCATTAAAAGCCACCGGACCTGTCACCTCAAAGACTTTCTTCTCGTAAACCTTGTACACATCCAAGTCGGATGCGCTGGAATGTTCTCCGATAAAAGGTCGGTTAGCATCCAACCACTCTTTGTTGTTCTTAAAGCGTCGATGCATTTCTTCCAACACCTTGTCGAACACCGGATTATTCGCGTGGCTTGCAAAATTACTGGTATTAAAACCGTAAAAGTCCGCCGCCGCGTACGTGACGGGAGCGTTCATCAATACATCATTTGACGCCGCCTTAAGGGAAATTTCGCCCACCGGGACAGTAAGCGTGTCATCCGTGTCCATATAAATGCCGCCGTAACGCTTCATTAACGCCACACGCATCACATCCGACGAGGCGGCAAGGTTCTGTGTTTGACCTGATCGAAAGTATTGGTACATCTCGCCATATTGACCGGCATTAAACTCACGAAAACCCTCATCGGCGTTCAGGCCCTGAACTTCCAAGCCACCTACTTTGTGATCCAGCGCTTCTTTTACCTTGAGGAAAGTTGCTTGATCATTGGCATCGACATGCACAATTGATTTATAACCCGGACTCTTTCGAGCATTTTCAGCAATATTGTTTACGAGGTGCTCGGGCATTTCATTACCTGCCCAAAAATAATGGATCGTCTTGGGCACTTCTGTTGGGTTCAATGGCAACAGGGGCAGTTCCGGTAACTTTACGACCCGATGACTCACCGAAGCCACTCTCTTTGCACTGTTGGCTATCAGTTGCTCTCGCGTACCTGACAACCATGGCCCCGTACCCTCACGCCAATGAAAGACATCAGTGACTTCTCCGTGGAAAGTCAGGCCACGCCATGCCTCGGCTTGCAAATCATAAACAACGGGTGATAAGTACCCATTCAAATCTATGGAGCCCGTTGTCCCTTTAGCGCTTATGACACCATCCAGGGGAATCTTAAACTCTCGAAACGGCGCGGGCGGCGAGACCGGACTCATTGGGTATCCAATCTGACCATTAATACGTTGAGGCAACTTAAAGAAGGGTCGGACTTGCTCACTGGCTTGCCCGGTATGTTCTGCAACTTCACCTTCCGGTTTCAACGCTTTTGCAAGCGAACCTGCGCCATGGGTAACCAACGGCGGCACAGCATTCAATACGCCAAATACAATGCGATCCGTTCCCTTGGATTTTCCTCTGGCCACATCATCAATGCCGATTCCCATCTCAGTAGCTCCCGCAGCCAGGTAGAACGCGTCCAGCGCCAGCGCTACCTCTGGCATGACAAGCGCCAGGGGGGTCATAAACAGCGCGACTTTAGCGGCCCCCTCAATGCCTTCGGTTATTTTGGTCTTTGTATAATCACGATCACTGACGATCGCACTATCTGCATCCGAAAAGGACCTAGCCTTTTGACGGGTCATGATTTGCTGAAACGGATCGCCGCTCAACGGATCGACCGTGATGTATCGCCCAGGTGACCAATCATTGAGTTTGGAGAGGCTAAAGCCCTGCTTGCCCTGGGCATCGGACCAAGCGCCCAACCCCTGCAGGGATTGATACATGCCATCGGAAAAAGACTTGTCCGCTTGGTCTTCAAGAGAAAAATGCGTCATAAGCGCTGCACGCTTTACCGGGTCAGCCGCCTGTTTGGCCAGCCACAGCCGCATTTGCTCCGGGTTATCAAAACGATGCAGGGGGGAAGAGTTACCGGGTATATGTAACAACGTCAGCTGGGTTTTCTTGTCCGTCACACTCATCAAATCAGTAGACGTCATACCGTTTACGCTAAGCAGGCCGACATCAAGGTTCGGGTCCTGCAACGTACACCGAGTAAAATCCTGAGCGCTCAGTTCAGTCCATAGTTTTTGCGCAAACGGCCCGATAACGCGCAGAGCCAGCTTTGTCTCTTCCTCGCCCAGTGTTCCTTCAAGGCTCTGCAGCTTAACGGCTTTGACAAACGAAATTTTGCTCAAGGCCGCATAGGACTCGGTCTGCTTGCCCCAAAAAGCGGTGAGTGTATTTTTGTATAATTGGGTCCGATCGGTATCCCAAACAAGTGCCTTAAAGTCTGCTACGGGTATGTCGAGCCGTGTCGAAGCACTGTAAGGCGAGTCAGTGTAAGACGCAGGCTGGCGATAAATACCTTGCTCAGCGTGCGATGACTCAATAGCCTCTTCTACTTTATTGTAAGAAAACACCAGAGGTGAGAAGTACTGACCCACTTTTTGAAACCAGCTCTTATTATTTTCAATAGGCACGCCCTGGCTATTATTTAGAGCGGCCTGAGTCAACGTGACTTTTTCTACCACACTCTTTTCATTGCGCTCACCGTCTTTAAAGGTGACCAAGAATGTCTTATCCGGATCTACCTCCACCTTCCAACAGTGCTTTAACTCACTCGATAATATTTTCGCCATCTCTTTTTCGGGTGTCATGAAGTCCGAGGCATGCGCGTTGAGGTAGCGATCTATACGATCATTTTTTCCTAACACCGACCGGTCGATGAGCGGATTACTGTTGAGTGGGGATTTTTCACCGCTTGCACTCACTGAGTCGTTGGAGGATTCACCAGAATATATTGCGCAGGCAGGCGGAGTTGAAGCAGAGCCTTCAGGATTTTTACTATTCGGCAATGAATGCGTCACGAACCTTACAACGTCAGCAGGGAAACGAATTGCCATAAACCTCTCCGTCAACTCAATAGTTTGTACCCCACTAGAAATAATTAAATTACGCACACATTGCACGCCCGGAAACATTAGAAAACAAGAGCAAATTTTACAACAGGATTATTTTACAACGAGACACTTATATACATCTATACACCAAAAAAAAGGCCGCACCCTGCCAAGGAGACGGCCAAAAACGTGTCGAGGCTTTTGCTATCAACGCGCGGTAATCACCGACAGCTTGGTAATGCCCGCGCGTTCGATCGACGCCATGGCTCGCGCCACTTCGCCGTAGTTCACTCCATCGTCAGCCTGCAGTTGCACCCGCACATCGGGGTCCTTGGCCTTGGCCGCCTGCAGGTTGAATTCCAGCAGGTCCGGCTGGATTTCGTCCTTGTTGATAAACAGTTTGCCGGCGCCGTCGATGCTCACCACCAGCGGGTCTTTCTGCTCCACCGGGGCCACGGCCTGGGTCTTGGGCAGGTTGATCGGAATCGCGTTGGTCAACAGCGGCGCGGTGACGATAAACACCACCAGCAGCACCAGCATCACGTCCACCAGGGGCGTCACGTTGATCTCGCTCAGTACCTCATCGCTGTCTTGCGTGGAGAAGGCCATCTCAGGACGCCTCCTTCACTTTTTGCGGGTTGCCGGCCGCCGCTTTGTTCAGGGTTGGGTGCAGCAGCACACGGAAGGAGTTCTTCTGCGCCAGGCTGTAGAAGTCGTGGGCAAAGTCATCCAGGTCGGCGGCGGTCAACTTGAGGCGGCGCAGGAAGTAGTTGTAAACCAGCACCGCAGGCACCGCGACGGCGATACCCACACCCGTTGCCACCAGTGCGGCACCAATCGGGCCGGCCACGGTTTCGAGGCTGGCGGAACCGGCGGCGCTGATCCCTTTCAACGCTTCCATGATGCCCCACACGGTGCCGAACAGGCCGATGAACGGCGAGGTGCTGCCGATACTGGCGACCACGGCCAGGCCGGTTTCCAGGGAGCGGCGTTCACGCACGATCTGCTGGCGCAGGGCGCGTTCGAGGCGGTCCTGGTGGTTGATGGCCTGGCTCAAATCGGCGGCGTGTGGCGCATCGCCCACCTGGATCGCGGCATAACCGGCCTGGGCGACACGGGCCGCCGCACCGGGCTGGGTTTCGGCCAGTTCGGCGGCAGAGTCGAGACTCGACGCCGCCCAGAACTGTTTATGGAACTTGCGATCCTGCGCCTTGAGGCGGCCGAACTGCACGCCCTTGAGCAGGGCCAGGCCCCAGGTGGCAACCGAAAAGACCACCAGCAGCCAGATCACCGCGCTTTCGATGGATTCAAGTGGAGATGCTAATGCCATGATGTTTTCCCTCTGTGCAGGTCGCGGCGTGTCCAACACACCGCAGCCGAATAGTTAGTGAATCTTGAAATCGATCGGTACGCTGACCCAGCCGTCCTGTGCCACGTCGCCCTGCTTGGCCGGCACGAAACTCCAGCGCTTCACGGCGGCCAATGCGGCGTCGTCGAGTTGCTGGCGACCGCTGCTCTTCTGGACCTGGATCTCACCCGGCTTGCCGCTGGCCAACACATGCACCCTGAGCAACACCGTGCCTTCCCAGCCCCGGCGCTGGGCCAGCGAGGGGTATTCGGGCGCCGGGTTCTTCAAGTACGCGGCGTTGGCCGAAGCCGGTGTCACGGGTGCCGGTGACGGCGGTGCGGCCGGCGCAGGGGGAGCCGGTGGCGCGGGTGTCGGTGGTGCAGGTGGCTGCTCAACCGGTTTAGGCGCGGGCTTGGGCTCAGGTTTTGGCACTGGCTTGGGCTTGGGTTTTGGAATCGGTTTGGGTGGCGCCGGCTTGGCGGCCAATTCATCCACCACCGGTGGCGGTGGCTCTACCACAGGCGGCGGCGGGGGTGGCGGAACCGGCGGTGGCGGCTCGACCACAGGTGGCGCCGGTTGGGAAAACTCGATGGTCATCGGCGGAATTTCCGGCGGCACAATCGGCAACACCGGGGTCGGCTTCTGGCTCACCCAATAGATCACCGCGCCGTGCAAGGCCAGCACCAGCAAGCCCAGCAACAGGCCTTCGCGGCGGCTCGAAAAGCGTTTCGGGGCTTGCTGCAAACGCTGTTGCCCCAACGGCGCACGGTGCGGCCGGCCAAGGTCAACCAACTCACCACCTGGTGCCTGGCGCCACTGCGCCTCTTGTGCACTGGCGGCGGTCTGGACATTGCCCATTGATTCACTCCCTACGGTTTTGAAACAAAAAAACCGACAGGCCTGCATGGGAGGCCGTCGAGGGCTGAATCATCGGGGCCAGACGCTTATCTCTTAAAGTAATCTTTAAAGTTATACATAGATCTAAAATGAATAAATGAAACATCCCGAAACGCCAAAGCCTTGTGCTGCGCGGCCTGGCGCGCAGGCCGCGTTTTTCGATGCTTTTGAGGCATAAAAAATATTCGGCAAAGGCATGGCTCAGGCAGGGCTGTTTGCGCACAAATCGAGCAATTGGCGCTGCAAGGTCTGCCCCGCCGGGCCTAAACCACTGCGGGCATACAGGGCCAGTCGCACGCCCTGCACGGCGGGCAGACCACTGCCTGGTCCCAGCACCACGTGCCCTGTCTGCACGACGCGTTTGGGCAACAGGCTGATGCCCAACCCCGCCGCCACGGCCGAGCACACGCTGGCCAGGCTGGCGCTGGAATAGCCAATACGCCAACGCCAGCCGCCGACTTCCAAGTGCTGCAGCATTTCGTTGCGGTACAGGCCACCCACCGGAAACGCCACCAAGGGCAGCGGGTCACGCCCCAGGGATGGCGTGCTGCGGCTGTCGACCCAACACAAAGGCTCCGGCCAGGAAGCCAGGCAGTCATCGCTGTCACCCATCTGTTTGACCAGCAGCACATCAAACTCACCGCTGCGGTATTGACGCTGCAGTTCCGGGCCGAGGCCGCTGGTGACTTCCAGGCGAACACGGGGGTACGCCACCACAAACGCCGACAGCAACGGCATCAGGCGTTCAGCCGCAAAGTCTTCCGGCACGCCCAGGCGCAACACGCCGTCGCTTTGCTGGTTGATCAAGACGTCGGCGGCCTCTTCATGCAGCGCGAGGATGCGCCGCGCGTAGGCCAGCAAGCGCTCACCTTCGGCAGTGGCGACTACCCGGCGCTGGTCGCGGTCGAGCAGTTGGCACGCCACGGCGTCCTCCAGGCGACGGATCTGCTGGCTGACGGTGGACTGGGTCACATGCAGGCGCTCGGCGGCGCGGGTGAAATTGCCGCAGTCCACCACGGCGACAAAGCTGCGCAGCAACACGGGGTCGAACATGAGCGTCACCATTCTCTTTGCCACTGGTTGGCATGGTTATATTTAATTTCAGAATACCAAGGCCGCTGCCCATACTTCACCCTCCATTCCTCCCCGAGGTAGCGCCATGAGCGACGACCATCCGCACCTGCAACGCGCCATCGCCCTGGCCCGGGCCAATGTGAGTCAAGGCGGCCGGCCGTTTGGCGCGGTCCTGACGCACAACGGCGCGGTGCTGGTGGAAGCGGTGAACGAGATCCACCTGACCCGGGACCCCACCGCCCACGCCGAGCTGCTGGCGATCCGTGCAGCCAGCCGCCAACTCGGTGCGCGCCTGGAAGGCTGCGTGATCTACGCCAGCGGCCAGCCCTGCCCGATGTGCCTGAGCGCCATGTACCTGTGCGGCGTGGAACGGGTGGTGTTTGCGGCCAGCAACGCGATGGCCGAGCCCTTCGGCTTGTCGACGGCGGCGATTGGGCAACAGGTCGGCTTGCCCCTGGGCGAACAACGCTTGCCGATCCAGCACCTGCCCGACGCGGCCATGACCACCCTGTACCAGCAATGGAAAACCCTGCATGACCCTCAATAAATCCCTCGCCGGCTGGGGGCTGCTGGTGGTGCTGGGCCTGAACCTGCGGCCGATCCTCAGCTCCATCAGCCCGCTGCTGGGCGAGATCCGCCAGGCCACTGGCCTGAGCTTCCAGAGCAGTGCCCTGCTCACCAGCTTGCCCGTGGTGTGCATGGGCCTGGTGGCCTTGATCGGCGTACGGGTGGAAGCACGGCTGGGCGAGCGACGCGGCATCGCCCTGGGCTTGATGATGATTCTGCTGGCGTGCCTGGCGCGCTGGCTGATGGGCCAGGCCTCGGCACTGCTGGTCACGGCCTTGCTCGGTGGTGCCGGGGTGGCGCTGATCCAGGCGTTGGTGCCGGCGATGATCAAGCGCGAATTCCATCACCGCGTACCGGTGGCAATGGGCGTGTATTCGGCCTCGCTAATGGCCGGTGGCGGGCTGGCCGCGTTGCTCAGCCCGGTGGTGGCCACGCACTTCCAGCAGTGGCAGGCGGGGCTCGGGATCTGGCTGTTGCCGGCGCTGGCCGCCTTGTTGCTGTGGGCATTTGTGCCGCTGGGAGCGCCCAGAAGCGCGCTGGTGATTCCCGCCTTCAAAGGCCTGCGCAACCGCCGTGCCTGGTTGCTGGCGCTGTATTTCGGCCTGGTGAACTGCGGCTACATGAGCATGGTGGCGTGGCTGCCGGCGTACTACCAGCAACTGGGCTGGGGCGTGTTGCCGAGCGGTTCGCTGCTGGCATTCATGACCATTTTCCAGGTGATCGCAGCCTTGCTGATGCCGGTGCTGGCCCAACGCGGGATCGACCGTCGGCCCTTGCTCGGCGTCAGCCTGCTGGCGCAGACCGTGGGTTACCTCGGCTTGCTGATGGCGCCGCAGCAGTTTCCCCACCTGTGGGTCGCGCTGATCGGCTTTGGCCTGGGCGCGTGTTTCGCCCTGAGCCTGCTGCTGACCCTCGACCACCACCGCGACCCGCGCCAAGCCGGGCAACTGGCGGCCTTCGTGCAGGGCGTGGGCTTCTTGATCAATGCAATTTCGCCCTGGTTGACCGGCTGGCTGCGTGAGCTGACTGGCACCTTTGTCAGCGCCTGGGTAGTACTCACGGTAACCGTGGTGGCGATGCTGGTGGTGACGCGGGTCTTCAGCCCGGCCACCTACCGCACGGTGCCTGCTCTATAGATATGCATTTAAGATCTAGATAAAACAAACGTGCTTCATTGACGGAATAAGCAAGCCCCTTAAAATCCCGGTTCCCCTCTTGGACGCCGGGCGCCCCATGGATCTTCGTCAGCTGCGCTACTTCATCGCGCTCAACGAGCACCGCAGTTTTGTGCGCGCCGCCGACGCCATGGGCATCACACAGCCGGCGTTCAGCCGCAGCATCCAGGGTTTGGAACAGGAGTTCGGCTGCGTGCTGGTGGACCGCGCCCACAAGGACCTGCGCCCCACACCCGAAGGCCAGGTGGTGCTGCAACATGCCCTGAGCCTGGTCCAGGGCGCCGCGCTGCTCAGTCATGAAGTCACGCGCATGACCAAGCTCGACGCCGGTGAAGTACGCCTGGGCAGCGACGCTGTGGCGGCCGTGAACCTGGTGCCCCAGGCCATGGCGCGGTTTATCACCACCTACCCCAAGGTACGCACCGCATTGCAGGTGGATAACTGGGAAAAGCTCGGGCGCAGCCTGAGCCGCGAGGAGATCGAATTCTTTATCGCCGATGTGCGCCACTTCGAGGCTGACCCCAACTTCCAGATCCAGGCCCTGACGCCCCGGCGCAGCGTGTTTTTCTGCCGGGCCGGGCACCCGTTATTGGCCAAGGACAGCCTGTCCACCAACGACCTGTTTGGTTTCCCACTGGCTACGCCGTTGATTGCACCGGGTATTCGCAAACTGCTCGCTAACCTCAGCGGACGCATCGATTTTGCGCCCGCTATCGAGCTTGAACAGTTCTCGGCGCTGGCCACCATCGTGCGCCAGTCCGACGCCATTGGCCTGGGCGCCGAAGAGGCGTTCGTCGATGAATTGGCCAGCGGCGCACTGAAGGTGCTGCACTGGCGCAACCTGCCTCACAACCTCGACAGTCTGAGCAACCGTTGCGGCGTGATCAGCCGCGCTGGGGTGCGTTTGTCGCCTGCGGCGAAGGCGCTGATCGAAACCCTGCTGGCGGTGGAAAGCCAAGCCGATTGGCCCGGGCAAACGTCCCGAAATCATTGAAGCGCACGCCCATCTCGGCCATGACTTTGTGCGCCACCCTGGCGGTCATCTGACGGATGTAGAACGGCTCCTTCACCACGAAATGATGAATGCCATGGGTGCTGCCGAAGTTGAAGCAGAACGCCTGCAACGGCCACATCCACCAGGGGTTGAGCACCTGGGTCTGCTGGATCACATTGCCCAGCTCCACGTCGCCGTAGTAGTGCATGTTGGAGCTGACAAAGTGCAGGCAGAAGGTGCGCAGCACGTTGGGGCCGATGATCACGACGGCGGCGATATCGATCACCTGCATCACGTGCAGCGTGGTGGCTGACCAGTCGATGGGCGTGCCCAGCAGGCTGGCGACGCCATTCGCCGCGTGAAAACCGAGGAACACGTACCACGCGCCCCAATGCAGCAGCGCCAGCGGTGCGTACACCAGCAGCGAGCGTTTGAGGATGCTGAGTTTGTGCTTCCAGCTCTTGGCTCGCAGGATGCGGATAAACGCTGACATCACGTTATCACCCACCATCAGTAACCGCGCAAAACCCCAGGGTTCACCGTTGGTGATGGCGCGCTCTTCCATGTCGGTTTCAGTGCCGGAAACCTTGTGGTGGTTGAGGTGCAGATGCCGGCGCACCCACGGGTTGATCGTGCTCGGCCGCGCCAGCCACACCAGGCCCATCATCAGGTTGTGCGGCAGGCGCTGCTTGCGAAAGTACATGCTGTGGATCAGGTCGTGTTCCAGCTCGTGGGTCAGTGAGGCGAGGAACGCATTGAGCAGCAGGCACACCCACCAGGCCATGTGGCCCGTGATATAGAGCGCCGCAGAGCCGACCATGCCCACCAACGCAAACACCAGGATGCCCGCGCCCAGCGCGTCCTGATGCAGCAGCCAGGGGTGTTGTTGGCGCAGGCGCATGCCTTCGGCCAGCACCACGTCACGGATATGCGCCGAACGCTGTTGCGCGTTCATCTGCTGGGGACTTGCAGAAGTACCGTCCATGCTTCCATCCTCTTGCTTATTGATGCGCCCATCCTGCCCCAAGCGATCTCGCAGGACGCTAGCCCCGGACGCCAACCTGTTGACCGCAAGCGCCAATCGCCATGACCGAACCCACCTCACTCGCCAGCTGGACCCGCGCCCTGCGCAAGCAGCTCGATGCCTTGGGCCTCGACAGTGCCGCGCTGTGCACGCAGGCCGGGCTCGACCCGCAGCACATGGACGACCCGAATGCGCGCTACCCGCTGTCGGCCACCACACGCTTGTGGGCGCTGGCCGTGCAGGCCAGCGGGGACCCGGCAATCGGCTTGCGCGTGTCGCGGTTTGTCAGCCCCACCACCTTTCATGCGCTGGGCTATGCGCTGGTGGCCAGCGGCAGCCTGCGCGAGGTGTTCGAGCGCATCGTGCGCTATCACCAGGTGGTCAGCGATGCCCTGGCCCTGGAGCTTAGTCGAGACGGCGAGCGTTACCGTTTCCGCCTGCTGCAGCCTGAGGGCAGCCCGGCGCCGGCGTTCGAGGCCATCGATGCGTTTGCGGCGATTTACGTGCGCACGTGTCGCAACCGGCTGGGCCGTGAGTACGCACCGCTGGCGGTGTACCTGCGCCGGCCTGAACCGGCCGATCCCCAGCCGTGGCACACGGTGTTTCGCGCTCCGGTGTTTTTTGCCGCCGAGGAAGACCGCCTGGAGTTCGCCGCCCACGACTTCGACAGCCACCTGGACGATGCCAACCCGGAGCTGGCCGAGCACAACGAGACCGTGCTCAAGCGCACCCTCGCCCAACTGCAACCGCTGACCTGGGAGCGCAAGGTGCGCCGGGTGATCGAAGCGCAGCTGCCCGATGGCGAGCCGAGTGCCGAACGCGTCGCCCAGGCGCTGCACCTGAGTTTGCGCAGCCTGCAGCGGCATCTGGCGGACGAGGGGTGCAGGTTTGATGCGTTGCTCAATGAGTGCCGGGAGAACCTCGCGTTGCTGCATTTGCGCGACCCGCAGTGTTCATTGGCAGAGATCAGTCACTTATTGGGGTTTGCCGATACCAGCAGTTTCAACCGCGCGTTCAAGCGTTGGACGGGGCTGACGCCGGGGCAGTTTCGGGATGGGTTGCGGTAGCGGGCTCTGTAGTGTTTTTGAGGGCCTCATCGCAGGCAAGCCAGCTCCCACAGGGGTACGCATTCCAATTGTGGGAGCAAGCGGGCTTGCCCGCGATGGGGTCCCCTCAGGTATGTGCAACCTCCCGCAGCCGCTGCACATCCAGCACTTCAATTTCGCCATAGCCCAAACGCACCACGCCCTGGGCCTGCAGGTCCTTGAGCAACGCATTGGTGGTCTGGCGCGACAGGCTCAACATCGCCGCCAAGTCTTCCTGGGGCAGTTGCAGCACGCGCCTGGAGTGTTCGATGTCGCCATAACCTTCAACGATCATCAACAAGCGGTGGGCCAGGCGCACCGGGGCCGGCATCAGGCTGAGCTGTTCCAGGCCGATAAAACTCAGACGCAGTTTCTGGCTCATCAACAGCGCCAGGTTGCGCCAGTAGTGCGGGGCGTCATCAAGGATATTCAACAACGCCTGCTGCGGCACCTGCAACAAAGTGCACGACCCGACGGCGCAGGCGTCGTGGGTGCGTGGCAAGCCGTCGAACAGGCAGATTTCGCCGAACCAGTAAGGCGGTTCCACCAGGCTCAATATCGCTTCCTTGCCCTGCTCGTTCACCGCGCTGATGCGCAAGGTGCCTTCGAGCACGGCATACAAACCACACGGCGGATCGCCGCGCTTGAACAGGGTCTGCCCCGCCACCAGCGAGCGCAGCCGGGCCTGGGCCAGCAGGCTATGCTGAAAAGATGACGGCAGGTGGCTGAACCAATGACCGATGGCCAGCCGCGCGTGCCATTGCTCTGCGTCCATGAGAACTCCGAAGATTGTCGCCCAGCTGACAGTCAGGCAAAGGCTGACAGGGCATGATCCAGCATCCTACAGGAGGAACAACAATGAAAAGCCTCGTCGACCACCTCAGTCAATATGCTGCCTACCACCGTGACCCACGCAATATCGCCAGCCACTTTATCGGCATTCCGCTGATCGTCGTCGCAGTGGCGGTGCTGTTATCCCGCCCCGAATGGACCGTAGGCGGGCTCTGGCTCTCACCCGCCGTTCTGCTCGCGCTGTTTTCCGCGTGGTTTTACCTGCGCCTGGAATTGGCCTTGGGCGTGCTGATGACGGTGCTGATGGGCTTGTCGGTGTGGGCCGGGCACGTGCTGGCCGCGCAGAGCACACTGGTGTGGCTGAGCAGCGGTATCGGGATGTTTGTGGTGGGCTGGGTGATCCAGTTTGTCGGGCACTACTACGAAGGGCGCAAGCCAGCGTTCGTCGACGATGTGTCGGGGCTGATCGTCGGGCCGCTGTTTGTGGTGGCGGAGTTGGCGTTTCTGGTGGGGTTGCGGGGTGACCTCAAGCAGCAGATCGAAGAGCGATCGGGGCCTGTAACCCGCCGCGATCTGGAGCCAAGAAAGGTCTGAATGTGGGAGCTGGCTTGCCTGCGATGGAATCACCTCGGTGTGTCAGTCACACCGCAGTGATGCTATCGCAGGCAAGCCAGCTCCCACATAAGCCCGGTTCCCACAGGGGGGATGGGTGGGATTAAGCTTTTTGCCAGACCTTGGGCTTGAAGAACAGGGTCTCGCCACGCGCCAAACCGGTGAGGCTGTCGTGGTCCTTCACCACTTCGGCTTCGATCAGTTCGCTCTGGCCTTCCACTTTCAAGGTCACGCGGGTGGTCGCGCCCAATGGGCGGATGTCACGCACTTCGGCCGCGTGGTGGTCTTCCAGCTCGTGACGCGACAACGACACTTCATGCGGGCGGAACAGCACGTGCTGGTCTTCACCCAAGTGCAGGCGGTTGGAGTCGCCGAGGAAGTGATAGACGAAATCGCTGGCCGGGTTTTCGTAGACTTCGCCCGGTGAGCCGATCTGTTCGATCACGCCCTTGTTCATCACCACAATGCGGTCGGCGACTTCCATGGCCTCTTCCTGGTCGTGGGTCACGAACACCGAGGTCAGGTTGATGTCTTCGTGCAGGCGCGCCAGCCAGCGGCGCAGTTCTTTACGCACCTTGGCATCCAAGGCGCCGAAGGGCTCGTCCAGCAGCAGCACTTTCGGTTCAACCGCCAGGGCGCGGGCCAGGGCGATACGCTGACGCTGGCCGCCAGAGAGTTGTTCCGGATAGCGATCCGACAGCCAGTCGAGCTGCACCATGTTCAGCAGTTCGTGCACTTTGCTGGCGATCTGGCTTTCGGTCGGGCGCTGGTTCTTCGGCTTCATGCGCAGGCCGAAGGCGACGTTATCGAACACGGTCATGTGGCGGAACAACGCATAGTGCTGGAACACAAACCCGACGTTGCGATCACGCACATCGTGGCCGGAGACGTCTTCACCGTGGAACACGATGTTGCCGTCATCTGGCGTTTCCAGGCCTGCGATGATGCGCAGCAAGGTGGTCTTGCCGCAGCCGGACGGGCCCAGCAAAGCCACCAGCTCGCCACTCTGGATGTCCAGATTGATGCTGTTCAGGGCCTTGAAGGCGTTGAAGTTCTTGCTGACATTACGGACTTCGATCGACATGACTTATTCCTCACCGGCGCTTTTGCGCAGGCGGTTGATACGGTTCTCGCTCCACTGCTTGAGCAGCAGGATGAAGAGCGCCAGGATCAGCAGCAGGCTGGCCACCGCAAACGCGGCAACGTGGTTGTATTCGTTATAGAGAATCTCGACGTGCAGCGGCAGGGTGTTGGTGACGCCACGGATATGGCCGGACACCACCGACACCGCGCCGAACTCGCCCATGGCCCGTGCGGTACACAGCACCACGCCGTAGATCAGGCCCCACTTGATGTTCGGCACGGTCACGTGCCAGAACATCTGCCAGCCGTTGGCGCCCAGCAGCCGCGCGGCTTCTTCTTCCTGGGTGCCCTGCTCTTGCATCAGCGGGATCAGTTCACGAGCCACGAACGGCACAGTGACGAAGATGGTCGCCAACACGATGCCGGGCAAGGCGAACACGATCTGGATGTCGTGGTCGGCCAGCCAAGGGCCAAAGAAGCCCTGGGCGCCGAACATCAATACGTAGACCAGGCCCGCGATTACCGGCGACACCGAGAACGGCAGGTCGATGAGCGTGACCAGGATGCTTTTGCCACGGAACGAGTACTTGCTCACGCACCAGGCGGCGCTGACGCCGAACACCACGTTGAGCGGTACCGAGATCACCACGGCGATCACCGTGAGTTTCAGTGCCGACAGCGCGTCGGGTTCCAGGATCGCGGTGAAGAATGCGCCGAGGCCGTTCTTCAAGCCTTGGGTCACCACGATCAGCAATGGCAACAGCAGGAACAACGCGAACACCAGCCAGCCAAGGCTGATCAGGATACGTCGCGACGCAGCACTGCCACGGCGGGCAGCGTTGGCCGAGGACGCAGCGGAAATAGACGATTGGGACATGTTCCGCGCCTCCTTATGGACGTTCGATGCGCCGCTGCAACAAGTTGATCAGCAGCAGCAGGACAAAGGAAACCACCAGCATCAGCACACCGATGGAGGTGGCGCCGCGGTAGTCGTACTGGTCGAGCTTGACCATGATCAGCAACGGCAGGATCTCGGTCTTCATCGGCATGTTGCCGGCGATGAAGATCACCGAGCCGTACTCACCCACGCCACGGGCAAACGCCAGGGCGAAGCCGGTGAGCCAAGCAGGCAGCAGCGCGGGCACGAGGATGTAGCGGAACACCTGCAACGGCTTGGCGCCCAGGCAGGCGGCGGCCTCTTCGACTTCCCGGGGGATGTCGGCGAGTACCGGCTGCACCGTGCGCACCACGAACGGCAGGGTGACGAAGGTCAGCGCCAGGGTGATACCCAATGGGGTGTAGGCGATCTTGAAGCCGAGGTCGGCGGCGAACTGGCCGACCAGGCCGTTAGGCGTGTACAGCGCGGTCAGCGCGATACCGGCCACGGCGGTGGGCAGGGCGAACGGCAGGTCGATCATCGCGTCGATGATCTTGCGGCCAGGGAAGGTGTAGCGCACCAGCACCCAGGCCAGCAGTGTGCCGATCACGCCGTTGATCAGCGCCGCGTACAGCGCGGTGCTGAAGCTCAGTTGCAACGCCGCCAGCACGCGCGGTGCGGAGATGATGTTCCAGAACTGATCCCAGGTGAGTTGAGCGGCGTGTACAAACATCGCCGCAAGGGGGATGAGTACGATCAGGCTGAGGTACACCACGGTGTAGCCCAGCGTCAGCCCGAAGCCGGGTATGACGGGGGAGATACGACGCGACATAAGAGTCCTTGAGTAAGGGGACAAACATACAAAACCCGCAAATGAATGCGGGCTCTAACTGTAGGAGCCGGCTTGCCGGCGATGGGGCCTTGAGGCTTGCAGTGTTCTCTCTGGCCTCATCGCTGGCAAGCCAGCGCCTACAAGGGCATGCGTTTACTGCGCGGTGTAGATCTGGTCGAACACGCCGCCGTCGTTAAAGAATTTCGGTTGGGCAGTCTTCCAGCCGCCGAAGTCTTTGTCGATAGTCACCAGGTCCAGTTTCGGGAACTGCTGGGCGTATTTGGCGGCTACTTTCGCATCGCGTGGGCGGTAGAAGTTCTTCGCCGCAATCTCCTGGCCAGCCGGGCTGTACAGGTGCTTCAGGTATTCAGTGGCGATCTCGGTGTTGCCCTTTTTCTCGGCGTTCTTGTCGACCACGGCCACCGGTGGCTCGGCCAGGATCGACAGGGAAGGCACGACGATGTCGAACTTGTCGGCGCCGCCGTCTTCTTTCAGGGCCAGGAAGGCTTCGTTTTCCCAGGCCAGCAACACGTCACCCTGACCGTTGTTGACGAAGGTGATGGTCGAACCGCGAGCACCGGTGTCCAGCACGGGCACGTGTTTGAACAGCTCTTTCACGTATTCCTGGGCCTTGGCTTCGCTGCCACCGGCTTTCAGGCCGTAGGCCCAGGCGGCGAGGAAGTTCCAGCGCGCACCGCCGGAGGTTTTCGGGTTCGGCGTGATCACCGATACGTCTTTCTTGATCAGGTCGCCCCAATCCTTGATGCCTTTAGGGTTGCCCTTGCGTACCAGGAACACGATGGTCGAGGTATACGGGGTGCTGGCGTCCGGCAGGCGGGTCTGCCAGTTCTCCGGCAGGGTCTTGCCCAGCTTGGCGATTTCGTCGATGTCGCCGGCCAGGGCCAGGGTCACGACGTCGGCGCGCAGGCCGTCGATCACGGCACGGCCTTGTTTGCCCGAGCCGCCGTGGGATTGCTGGATCTTGACGTTGTCACCGGGGTGGGACTGTTTCCAGAAGTTGGTGAACTCAGCGTTGTAGTCCTGGTACAGCTCACGGGTAGGGTCGTACGAGACGTTGAGCAACTCGTAGTCCTTGGCAACGGCGGAACCTGCAAACACGGCGCTGGCCAGGGCGGCCAGGGCGTAACGGCGAATCGACGACATAGAAGCTCCTGAAAATTCTGGGTGTTGGCTTTTTCTTATAGTTGCGGGTCTAGCATGCGAATCGCCGTGGTTGCTTACGCCGGTTTGTTGCCCGGGTTCTGCAGACGGAATTTTTCTTTGCGTTCGATCTGTACCACTTGGGCGTTGTGCACCGTGATTTCCACCGCGCCAAACCGCAGGTCGCGCAACGCGCTCTGGATCTCACGCAAAATGGCTGCTTCGTCCTGGCCGTCGACGCTACGTAGAGATGCGCTCATGGTCTCGCTCCTGAAATGAATAGTGCCTCGCAGTGGCGGCACTGCTTGTGGCGTGAGGGCGATAGTAGATAAGCGCGGATATTCTTAAAAATACTATTTAAGAATGTTTATATAACCAGAAAGAATTTTCTGGCAGGACGTGGGGTTGCGAGAGTTTTCGGCTTCGAAATACTGCTTCAAGGGCGCTACAGAACCCTGTGGGAGCCGGGCTTGCCCGCGATGACGGTGTGTCAGCCACCCACTATTTTGAATGTAAGACCGCCATCGCGGGCAAGCCCGGCTCCCACATTGACGGCGTTATGCCTGTCGGATCGAGGGAGCCCTGTCCCAATCAATTTCACCTGCCGGCACCGGCCTTCCAAACCAATACCCCTGCCCCATGTCGCAGTCATGCTCCAACAGGAACCGCGCCTGCTCCATTTGCTCGATCCCTTCGGCATGCACCTGCATGCCCATGCTTTTGGCCAGGGCGATCACCACGCGCACGATGGCGGCGTCGTCTTCGTCCCATGGCAATCCGGCGACAAAACCCTGGTCGATCTTGAGCTTCTGCACGGGCAGGCGCTTGAGGCGCAACAGCGAGGAATAGCCGGTGCCGAAGTCGTCGATGGCCAGGCGCAGGCCCAGTTCACGCAAGCGGTGCAGTTGCTCCAGGGCTTCTTCGGGGTCATCCATGACGGCGCTTTCGGTCACTTCCAGCTCCAGGAAAGCCGGGTCCAGGCCGGTGTCGTGCAACACCTGGGCGACCTGTTCATACAGCTCGCGCCGGGCAAACAGTCGGCTGGAGACATTCACGGCGATGAAGCTCAACGGCACGCCGTCAGCCAGCCATTGGCACATCTGGCGGCAGGCCTGGTCCATCACCCAGGCATCGATGTCGGCAATCAGTCCGGTGCGCTCGGCAATCGGGATGAAGTCGCCCGGGGGCACCAGGCCGCGCTCCGGGTGTTGCCAGCGCACCAGCGCCTCTACGCCGATCAGGCGACTGCCGTGAAGGTCGTGCACGGGCTGGTAAAACACCCGTAACTCCTGCTGGTCGAGGGCGCGGCGCAATTCGCTGGCGATCTCGACGCGGTGCTGGGCATGGGCGGTCAGTTCTTCGGTGTACAAGGCGTAGCCTTCGCGCCCTGCACTCTTGGCCTTGAACAGCGCCGAGTCGGCGTTACGCAGCAACTGTTCGGCGCTCAGGGCATCGCTGGGGAACAGGCTGATGCCAATACTCGCGCTGATAAACAGTTGGTGCCCGTCGAAGATGAACGGCTGCTTCATCGCATCCAATATGCGCTGGGCCAGTGCCGCCGCCTGCACCACCTGTGGACAACTTTCGGCGAGCACCGCGAACTCGTCACCGCCCAGGCGCGCCAGGGTCACGCCGGGGCCGAACAGCCCCTTGAGGCGCTCACCGACCACCTTGAGCAACTGGTCGCCGACGTTGTGGCCAAGGCTGTCGTTGATGATCTTGAAGTGGTCCAGGTCCAGCAGCAGCAGGGCACAGCCGCGTTTGTGGGCCTGAGCCGAGGCCAGCGCCTGTTCGGCGCGGTCAGTGAACAGCAGGCGATTGGGCAGGTCGGTGAGCGGATCGTGGTGGGCCAGGTGAGCCAGTTCGTGCTCGGAGTCCTTGATGGCGCTGATGTCGGAAAACACCGCGACATAATGGCTGACCTGGCCCAGGTCATCGTGGATCACGCGGATGGTCTGCCACTGTGGATAAATCTCGCCGCTTTTGCGCCGGTTCCAGATTTCACCGCTCCATTCGCCGTTGCGCGCCAGGGTCTGGAACATCTGTTGATAAAAATTCGACGAATGGCGCCCCGACTTGAACAGGCTCGGTTGCTGGCCCATGACGTCTTCACGGCTGTAGCCGGTGATTTCCATGAACGCCCGGTTGACGTGCACGATCTGCCCCTTGGCGTCGGTGACCAGCACTCCTTCACGGGTGCAGTCGAACACAGCGGCGGCCTGGCGCAGGCGCTCGCGGTTCTCTTTCAAGGGCTGCTGCAGTTGGTGGGTACGGGCAAATCGCACGCAAATCAGGTAGATAGCCAGCGCGCTGAAGGCCACCCACACATAGCCGCGCACCTGCAGCCAGCGCCCCAACTCCCCAGGCTCATCGAGAAAGTTGATCAATAGATGGTTGCTGAGCTGGAGCCACGCAATGGACACCAACAGGTATACCAGCCCCGCACGCAGGGCACCTCGGTATGAAAACAGCATATGGTCAGTAATCCTTACCAAAAAAACAGAATCGCCCTACAAAGGCTGCGGATTATAGAATAAGAAACATCCAGTCACTCCTATCTGAAAGGGCGGCTGGTTTTCTCTGTAGGCTTAGTGATAATGCGTGAGCTGTTTTTTTCTTTATCTGAGGGCCATACAGCCTATGTGGTACAACGGTTTTCTTGACCTGTCAGCCTGGCAACTGGTGGCAGTCACGCTGTTGATGACCCACGTGACCATTGTTGGGGTCACGGTCTATCTGCACCGTTATTCAGCGCACCGCTCCCTGGAGCTCAATGGTGGCCTGAAACACTTCTTCCGCTTCTGGCTGTGGCTGACCACGGCGCAGAACACCCGCGAGTGGACCGCCATCCACCGCAAGCACCACGCCAAATGCGAAACCGTCGATGACCCGCACAGCCCGGTCATCAAGGGCCTGTCCACGGTGTTGCGCAAAGGCGCCGAGCTGTACCGCGCCGAAGCCGAGAACCCCGAGACCCTGCGCATCTACGGCAAGAACTGCCCGGACGACTGGATCGAACGCAAAATCTACACGCCTTACCCGTTGCTGGGCGTGGCGATCATGGGCGTGATCGACCTGCTGCTGTTCGGCACCATCGGCATCACCATCTGGGCGATCCAGATGATGTGGATCCCGTTCTGGGCCGCCGGCGTGATCAACGGCCTCGGCCATGCCGTGGGCTACCGCAACTTCGAATGCCGTGACGCCGCCACCAACCTGGTGCCATGGGGCATCATCGTCGGCGGCGAAGAGCTGCATAACAACCACCACACTTATCCCAACTCCGCCAAGCTGTCGGTGAAGAAGTGGGAGTTCGACCTGGGTTGGGCGTGGATCAAGGTGTTCAGCTTCCTGCGTTTGGCCAAGGTGCAACGTGTTGCGCCCATTGCCCACCGCGTGGAAGGCAAGGGTCACCTGGACATGGACACTGCCATGGCGATCCTCAACAACCGCTTCCAGATCATGGCCCAGTACCGCAAGCTGGTGATCGGCCCGCTGGTCAAGCAGGAGCTGGAGAAGGTCGATCATTCGGTACGCCACCAGTTCCACCGGGCCAAGCGGTTGCTGTCGCGTGAAACCAGCTTGCTGGATGACCGCCATCACGTGCGCATCCAGAGCATGCTGGAACACAGCCAGGCCCTGAAAGTGATCTACGAGAAGCGCCTGGCGCTGCAGCAGATCTGGCTCAAGACCAGCTCCAATGGCCACGATATGCTGGCGGCGATGAAGGAATGGGTACACGAGGCCGAGGCCAGTGGCATTCAGTCGTTGCGCGATTTTGCTCACCAGTTGAAGACCTACTCCCTGCGTCCAGCAGCGGTGTAAGCGCGATGTGGGAGGGCTCGCCCTCCCACACCTCCTCTTTTTGGCGTCATTTTCCGGGCACGGGCAATCCATGCCAATCACGGAACTTCACCGCAATTCCCCTCTCTCAAAGAACACTTCGCCATCATGGTGGCCCCTTGTAGTGACCGCTGTTCAATCCTGCGGCGCGCCCAGAGAGAGTTGTGCCGATGGTCCCCGAAAAGCCCTACCTGCCCGACACCCCCACCGCCGAGCACCCGCGCCCGGCCGCGGCGGCGACCCTGCTGGCCTTGATGCATGCCCAAGGCGAGGTCGAGCGCCTGAGCGAGCGCGAGCAACTGCTCAGCTCGCTGCTGGTCAGCGTGAACGCGGTGCTGTGGGCCATCGATTGGGAGACGCGTCGCGTGCTGTATGTGAGCCCGGCCTATGAACGGGTGTTTGGCCGTTCGGCGGGTTTGCTGCTGGCCGACCATCGGGAATGGCGCAACAGCATTCACCCCGAAGACCTCGACTACGCCGAACACAGCCTGGCCCGCGTGCTGGAGCACGGCGCCGTGGAAGACCGCGAATACCGCATCATCACCGCCGACGGGCAGATCCGCTGGCTGAGTGACAAGTGCTACATCAACCAGCAAGTAGAGCCCGGCGAGCCGGTGATCGTGGTCGGGATGGCCGAAGACATCACCGAAAAGAAGCAGCTTGAGCTTGAGCTGCACCGCCTGGCCACCACCGATGTGCTGACACAGAGCAGCAACCGTCGACACTTCTTCGAATGTGCCAACCAGGCGTTCGACAGCGCCTGCGCCCAGGGCGCCCCGCTGGCCTTTTTGCTGCTGGACATTGATGACTTCAAGGACGTCAACGACTCCTACGGCCATCTGGAAGGCGATCAGGTACTGCGCCGTATCGCCGAGAGCGGCCGAAGTGTGTTGCGCCGTGGTGACCTGTTCGGGCGTATTGGCGGCGAAGAATTCGCTGCGGTGCTGCCCGGTTGTGCGCCGGACATGGCATTGCAGGTGGCCGAGCGGCTGGGCAACGAGATCCAGGCGCTGAGTTTCAGCTACGAAGGCCAGGCGTTTACCGTGACCGTCAGTCAGGGCCTGGCCAGCCTCAGCGAGGAAGATTCAACCCTCGACAGCCTGTTCGCACGAGCCGATGCGGCCATGTACGAGGCCAAGCGGCAGGGCAAGAACCGCGTCATCGCTGGCTAAAGCCGAACACATTCATCGGCCACACTAAAAACCGCCGCTCCCACATTTGGATTTTGTCGTCCTCCAAGGCCCTGTATATCCGTAGGAGCCGGCTTGCCGGCGATAGCGGTGGGTCAGTGCCAAATGTTTTGTCTGATCGATTGCGATCGCTGGCAAGCCAGCTCCTACAGGGGGCTGTGTGTTTTTCAGGCGTTGCGGACGCGGGTGAGTTCCGACAAGCCCACCTTGAGCAACCGTGCGGTCTTGCTCTTGGCCAGCTCTTCCAGCCCCTCATGCTCGGTCAGGCGTGCCATCTGCGCCGCCAGGTTCACCACCAGCGCATCCCGGGCGTACACGCCGCCTTCCAATGAGTAAATCGCCGCGATCAACTGACGCAGTTCCAGCGGCAGGCGCCAACGCGCGCGCAATGCCGAGCCGTAAGCCGCGCCAAAGGTGTAGAGAGATTCACCAATCATCTCGTCATCCAACGCACCGCCACCCTGGCGCCAGTCTTCCAGGCAACGCAGCAACGCCAAGTCGCCTAGCCGGTGCAGGATTCCCGCGCTGTAGCAGCGCTCGTGGTCCAGCTCCAGCATGCGCGCCAGGCGACGTGCGTAGTCGGCGGTGTCCTGGGACAATTGCCAGTGACGCTCGGCGTAGGCCACCAAAGCCGGATCGCCCAGCACCACGTTGTGCTTGAGCGCAAGGCCGAGGATCAGGTTCATGCTCTGCCCCGCCACCAGCTTGTGCAGCGCAGCAGGCAAGGTCTGCACCGGTGTGCCGTGGTGGCCGGCGCTGTTGGCCGCGGCAATCAGTACGGCGGTGATCTGCGGGTCCATGCGCACTCGGTCTTCCAGGCGCTTGAGGTCCAGGCCATCAGCGCCCAGGCTGTGCTGCACGGCGGCTTTCACATCGACCCGCAGTGGCGCGCCGTCGCAGGTTTCGCGGCGGCGCTCCAGGAACACTGGCAAGGTCATGCCCGGCGCCAGCGGGGGGATCTCGCAGTACACGCTCTCGCCTTCATTGAGCAGCAGGTCCTGCAGGCGCTGGGTCAGGCCTTCCATATTCAGGGGTTTGGTCAGGTAGGCGGTCGGCGCCAGGGGCAGGGCTTCCCGCACGCTGGCACTGTCATTGCGACTGCTCAGCAGAATGAACGGCAGCAGGGGCGAGCGGCGCTTCTGGCGCACGTTTCGCAGCAGGCTCAGGCCATCGATGCCCGGCAACTCCCAATCCGCCAGGATCAGGTCGTAGGGTTTGTCTCGCAACAACGTGGCGGCCTCGTGCCCATCGGCACACACATCCAGCCGCGCGTCACAGCGCACATTCAATAACACTTGCTTGAGCAGATCCCGCGACCAAGGGTCCGCCTCGGCAATCAACACTCGGGGTACAGCTGGCAAATCAACAGCAGTCATCCGCACGCTCCATCGGCAATGCTTGCACCTTAGACAATCAAGGCGCCTACGTACAATGAACACGGACTGAATGTGCGGCAATGGGCATAAAAAAACCCGCCGAAGCGGGTTTTTTCTGTCGATCAGGTCAACTTCGGCTTACAGCTCGGAGAAGCACTCTTCGATGATCGCCAAGCCTTTGTCCAGTTGCTCGTCCGGCGAGGTCAGCGGAACCAGTACGCGCAACACGTTGCCGTAGGTGCCGCAGCTCAGCAGGATCAGGCCCTTGTCACGCGCCTTGGCCACCACGGAGGCAACGGCCGCCGCGTTTGGCTTGTGGGTGTCGCCGTCGTCGAACAGCTCGACTGCGATCATTGCGCCCAGGGCACGCACTTCGCCGATGACCGGGTACTTGGCCTGGATCGCTTTCAGACCGGTGACCAGGCGCTCGCCGACAGCCTTGCAGCGGTCCAGCAGGTGCTCTTCTTCGAATACTTCCATCACGGCCAGGGCCGCGGCGCAAGCGATCGGGCTACCGGCGTAGGTGCCGCCCAGGCCGCCGGGTGCGATGGCGTCCATGTATTCAGCCTTGCCGCACACACCGGCCAACGGGAAGCCGCCCGCGATGGATTTGGCGAAGGTGGTCAGGTCGGCAGCAACGCCCATCTGTTCCATGGCGAAGAAGGTGCCAGTGCGGCCAGCGCCGGTTTGCACTTCGTCGGCGATCAGCAGGATGCCGTGCTTGTCGCACAGTTCACGCAGGCGCTTCATGAAGGACTTTGGCGCGACGTAGAAACCGCCTTCACCCTGCACGGGCTCGATGATGATGGCAGCGATATCACGCGGCTCGGCATCGTTCTTGAAGATGCGTTCGATGCTGGCGATGGCGTCGTCGTCGCTTACACCGTGCAGCTCGTTCGGGTACAGCGCGCGGAACACGCCGCCCGGCATCAGGCCCATGCCGGCCGAGTACGGCACGACTTTACCGGTGAGGCCCAGGGTCATCATGGTGCGGCCGTGGTAAGCGCCGGTGAACGCAATCACGCCAGCACGGCCGGTGGCGGCACGGGCGATTTTCACGGCGTTTTCAACGGCTTCGGAACCGGTGGTGACCAGCAGGGTTTTCTTGGCGAAATCACCTGGGACCTTGGCGTTCACTTTTTCGCACAGTTCCACGTAAGGCTCGTAGGCCAGTACCTGGAAGCAGGTGTGAGTCAGCTTGTTCAGTTGCTCGGTCACGGCCGCGATGATTTTCGGGTGCACGTGGCCGGTGTTCAGCACGGCGATACCGCCGGCGAAGTCGATGAACTCGCGACCTTCAACGTCGGTCACGGTGGCGTTCTTCGCGGATTCGGCGAAGATCGGGTGAATCTGGCCAACACCGCGTGGTACAGCGGCTTCGCGGCGTTTCATCAGGGATGCGTTGGTCTTGCTCATAAAGTCCTCATTCGCCACTCATCGGGTGGCGTGGTCCAAGGAATACGTGGCGGGGAGGCAACTACGGCAGCATGCGATGATCGACTGCCACAGCTTTCCCGGCCACTACGAATAACGGGGTGAAACACGCAAAGGGTCAGCGCTCTCGTGCCCTCTGCGTTTACTGCAAGCTCTTGCCGGGCCGATTAGATGCCCAGGCAGAGGTATTTGATTTCCAGGTAGTCCTCGATCCCGTACTTGGACCCTTCACGGCCCAGGCCCGAAGCCTTGATGCCGCCGAACGGCGCCACTTCGTTGGAGATCAACCCGGTATTCACGCCGACCATGCCGTATTCCAGGGCTTCCGCCACACGGAACACACGGCCCAGGTCGCGGGCATAGAAGTAGGAAGCCAGGCCAAACTCGGTGTCGTTGGACATCGCGATCACTTCGGCTTCGTCTTTGAAACGGAACAGCGGTGCCAGTGGGCCGAAGGTTTCTTCCTTCGCGACAGCGGCATCTTTCGGCACGTTGGTGAGGATGGTCGGCTCGAAGAAATTGCCTTCCATCACCTTGCCACCGGCCAGCAGCGTGGCGCCTTTTTTCAGCGCGTCGGCGATGTGCTCCTGCACCTTGGCCACGGCTTTTTCGTCGATCAGCGGGCCAGTGGTGGTGCCTTCTTCCAGACCGTTGCCGATCTTGAGCTTGGCCACCGCAACCTTGAGCTTTTCAGCGAAGGCGTCGTACACCGAATCCTGGATGTACAGACGGTTGGCGCAGACGCAGGTCTGGCCGTTGTTGCGGTACTTGGAAATGATTGCGCCCTCGACAGCCTTATCCAGGTCGGCGTCGTCGAACACGATGAACGGCGCGTTGCCGCCCAGTTCCAGGGAGACTTTCTTGATGTCCTTGGCACATTCGGCCATCAGCTGGCGGCCGATTTCGGTCGAGCCGGTGAAGGACAACTTACGCACGATCGGGTTGCTGGTCAGCTCACCGCCGATGTCGCCGGCGCTGCCGGTCACCACGCTCAGCACGCCTTTCGGGATACCGGCACGGTGCGCCAGTTCAACCAGGGCCAGGGCCGAGAACGGGGTTTGCGAAGCCGGCTTGATGACCATGGTGCAACCGGCGGCCAGGGCCGGGCCGGCTTTACGGGTGATCATCGCGGCCGGGAAGTTCCACGGGGTGATGGCAGCGGTCACGCCGATCGGCTGCTTGATCACGATCAGACGCTTGTCGGGCTGGTGGCCGGGGATCACGTCGCCGTAGATGCGCTTGGCTTCTTCGGCGAACCACTCGATGAAGGAGGCCGCGTAGGCGATTTCGCCCTTGGCTTCGGCCAGCGGCTTGCCTTGTTCGAGGGTCATCAGGCGACCGAGGTCGTCCTGGTTTTCGATCAGCAGTTCGAACCAACGGCGCAGCTTGTTGGCGCGCTCCTTGGCGGTCAGTGCACGCCAGGCCGGCAGGGCCTTGTCGGCGGCTTCGATGGCGCGGCGGGTTTCAGCGGCGCCCATCTTCGGCACGGTGCCGAGAATCTCACCTGTGGCAGGGTTGTTGACCTTGATGGTCTGGCCATTGTCCGCATCGACCCAAGCGCCATCGATAAAGGCTTGCTGGCGGAACAACTGGGCATCTTTAAGCTGCATGTCGGCTTTCCTTAACAGCACCGCGCGCACGCGGAGCGAATTAGAGTTGTTGAAAGGCGCCTTGTGGGCTGCCGTCAGGGAAATCAGCCCCAGCACGCGAAAAAGTGAAAGGCGCACGGGAGACAGAGCGTTTGAAATCTCAAACGAATCCTAGGATCAATGGGGGGGCAGGGCAATAGTCTGTTCGAAAAAAAGAACGAAAACGGCGCATTTGCCGAAACTTTCTGATCAGCGTATTTCCGCCGGGTTCCAGGATCTCGATCAGTGGCACCCGGCGCAGGGCCTTCGGCGGGCAAATTCCTACCTTTAAACGGCCAAAGACCAGCATGGACGCCCAAGGTCGACATGGGTATGATGTCGCCCGCACAAGCATCCGTAGCTCAGCTGGATAGAGTACTGCCCTCCGAAGGCAGGGGTCGTGGGTTCGAATCCCGCCGGGTGCACCAGATACGAACGAAAAAGCCCCAGGTCGAAAGGCCTGGGGCTTTTTTATGGGTGTCAATTCACCGCTTCTGCAATGCCTCCAACCTTGCCGGCAAATCCTCCCCAGGGAAGCGCGCATGCAGCGCCAGCAGCTTCTCATCCGCCGCCCTCGCCTGCCCTGCTTCACGCAGCCTCACTATCTCATGCAACCCATCCTCCAACGAAGGCAACGCCACCGGCGCACGCTTGCTGAGCCTGGCGCTGGACTCATCCGCCATCGAGCCCATGACTTGCGCACTTTCGGCCTTGGGTGCAACGGCAAGGCGTGCCACGGGCGCAGGGGCCGACATCGGGGGCGGCGTCGGGGGCGGCGTCGGGCGGGCGGCTTCTTCGTGGAGCGCGGAGAAGGTAGCCGTGGAGATTTCCGGCTGTGGAACGGGCGAGCGCATCACCACGCCGATCATCAGCGCCAAGCCCGCCACGGTGGCGAATGCCATCTGCCAGCGCGGGCGTTGGCAAGCTTGCAGCCAGCGCTGCCACAGGTTCGGCCGTGAGGCCGGGGCTTCGCGGCGGGCGGTGGCGAGGATGAAGGCGTCGAGGGACGCAGGCGGTTCGCCGGTGCTGTGTTGACGATAGTGCTGGAGCAGCACGTCGTCGGTATCCGGGGTGTGTCGGGGGTCGGTCATGCGGATATCTCCTCGGCCAGCAGGCGACGCAGTTTCTGCTGGGCGTAACGCAGGCGGCTTTTTACGGTTTCCAGCGGCGTGTTGGTGAGTGCGGCGATTTGCGGCACTTCCAGGTCGCCGTGCAGGCGCAGCAGGAAGACCTCGCGCTGGTCTTCGGGCAAGTCCTGCAACGCAGCGTCGAGGCGCGCCTGGTCGCGGCTCAGGCTCAATTGCTGCTCGGGGCCGGCGCTGTCGTCGGCCTGGGCATGCAGTTGCTCGTCGTAGCTGTCGTGCAGTGGGTTGTGAATGCCGTGCTTGCGCCAGTAGTCGATCAGGCGGTTGCGGGCAATCTGGAACAACCAGGTGCGAAAGCTCGCCCGCCCCTGTGGCTGGGTATTGCTGCGGATCAGGCTGAGCCAAGTCTCCTGGTAGATTTCCTCGGCCAGCTCAGCCTTGTTGCTCAAGGACACCAGGAACCGGTACAAGCCCTGGCGATGCCGCGCGTACAGAACCTCAAACGCGGCACTTTCACCGGTTCGGTAGCGGGCCAGTAGCGCTTCATCGCTGGGTGAATCGTCTGGGACGGCCATGCGGGTGGCGAACTCCTTTCGGTATTCCGTGTAGGAGCCGGCTTGCCGGCGATGGCGGTGTGTCAGGTGACGCATGCGCCACAGAGAGTCCGCTATCGCCGGCAAGCCGGCTCCTACAGGTGGGCGGTTTGTTGGAAATCAGTGTTTGAGGGCCTGGGCCATTTCAACCAGTTGCACGAACTCGTTGCGCAGGCCAAAGGGATCATCGCCCCGGGCCGAGCGTGCCAGTGCGGCCGTGTCACTCAAACTCATTGAGCCAGTGTAGCGGCCATCGCCCTTGAGCTGTTGGGCAAAGGCGGCCACGGCCGCCGAGAAGCGCAGGTCGTCGCTGGCCTTGTTTGATGCGTTGCTGATCGGGCGCTCGATCAATCGGCTGTCGCCCCCCGCAGCGGGCTTGTAGCGTACGCGCAACATGGCCAGCTCAGCGGAGTTGCCTACCGACGAAGGCTCACTGGCGTAGCGCAACGGTTCTATCCAGCCTTTCTTGCCCTTCGGCACGATTTCGTACAGCGCAGTTACCGTATGCCCTGCGCCGATTTCACCGGCGTCGACCTTGTCGTTGTTGAAATCCTCACGCTTGAGCGCGCGGTTTTCATAGCCGAGCAAACGGTACTCGCTGACCTGGGCCGGGTTGAATTCCACCTGCAACTTCACGTCCCGCGCGACGATCGCCAGGGTCGAGCTGAGCTGTTCCACCAGCACCTTGCGGGCTTCGCGCAGGTTGTCGATATACGCATAGTTGCCATCGCCCGCATCGGCCAGCTGTTCCATCAGGTGTTCGTTGTAGTTGTCCACACCAAACCCCAGGGTGGTGAGAGAGACACCACTTTTGCGCTGGTCCACGGCCATCTGCTTGAGGCTGTCGAAGTCGCTGACACCCACATTGAAGTCACCGTCGGTCGCCAGCAGGATGCGGTTGATGCCGTTGTCGATAAAGCCTTCGCGGGCCATCTGGTAGGCCAGCTCGATACCCGAGGCTCCTGCGGTGGAGCCGCCTGCGGTGAGCTGGTCGATGGCATTGCGGATTTTCGCCTTGTCGCGGCCGGACGTGGGCTTGAGCACCACACGCGATTCACCGGCGTACACCACCAGCGACACACGGTCTTGCTCACGCAGTTGATCCACCAGCAACTTCAAGGTGCTTTTCACCAGCGGCAGGCCTTCCGGGCGGTCCATGGAACCGGACACATCCACCAGGAACACCAGGTTGGCCGGCGCCAGCTGCGCCACGGCGCGGTCGGACGCCTTGATGCCGATGCGCAGCAATTGCGTGTCTGGATTCCACGGCGTGGCCGCCACCTCGGTGGTCACGCCAAAGGGTGAACCGTCCGTGGGCAGCGCATAGCTGTAGGGAAAGTAGTTGACCATTTCCTCCAATCGCACGGCGCCGTCAGGCGGCAAACGACCTCCGTTGAGGAACCGTCGCACGTTGGCGTAGCTGCCGGTGTCGACGTCGACACTGAAGGTCGAGACCGGTGTCTCGACCACGCGGTGCACCGGGTTGTCCGGCAGGTTAGCGTATTGCTCACGGGGTTCGCTGCGATACGCCATTGCCGTCGAGTCTTGCGCCATCAACCGCGCAGTCATCGGGGCTGGCAGCGCCATACGCTTGACCAGCGCACCTTGCACCGGCTCGCTGCTCAGCTCGGAAAGAGGCGCTGCGACGGTGGCTGCTTCAGGCTTGGCCTCATCGCGGGAAGAAGATAGCCCGCACCCGGCGAGCGCGATCAACGAGACGACGGCGAATCCCTGGAAAAAAGGGCGCAGGTACAACGTGGAGAGAGGGGACATGGCGACAGGACCTCGCGGATAAATGATGCCTACACAGCATCAGACGCAAGGTGCCTTCGGTTCGGGTTAAACCTGGGTATTGCTTTACCCAACACGAGGATGAGACAGGCAATCCTGTAAGCCCATGTATATGTCTTTTAGTGTCCAGTAGACGACTTTCGAAAAGCCCATCCATACAAATAGATGGAACCCGCTCTAGTTCGACGCTTGCGGTACACCAGCGCATTGACTTTAAAACCATACATCTGCAACAGCATGCGACACCCACCCATGGCAACCTTCAAGAAACATAAAAATCCTTGGCCGCCAGTCACCGCACTGCCAGCTTAATAAGCGCAATAGGACATTGCCCAACGTCATTGACCAAGGATAAAAATAAAGATCTCCCTGGAATATTCCTCACATGAGAATACCTTCTGGATTCCCCGGTTTCGTCATGCCGTTCACTCGCCCTTCGACGCCGCAGAATTTCTTCCGGCCCTTCCATTTACCATTGATCTTTCGCCCCTTTGTGCGCCCGTTCATCAGCCATCCTTTCGTACGGCCGTTCATCCAACCCTTTTTGCGCCCTATGCCCCGACCAGACCATCAGCCCCTGACACCAGATCGAGGTGATCCCACCCGCAATGTGGATAAACCTGCCGGGCGCAACCGGAGTGCGCAGGACCCAACCCTGCGTCCGGACGACCCCTATATCTCCAAAATAAACAAGCGCGCCTTCGACGAACAACAGTGCGCCAGGCAACTCACCGGGGGTATCCGAAAATGGCATGACCGAAATAAAAACAACGTCACTGAAATTGCCTATTCATTCAATAACGGCTGGTTCAGCGAGGCACAGAAACGCGAGGCACGGCGTTCGATAGAGTCCTGGAGTGACGCGGCCAACCTGGCCTTCACCGAAAATGGTGGCGCAGCCGAAGGCCGGCTGACGTTTGGCATTTCGCCTTTTATCAAAACCGCGCAAGGCACCTACCCAACACCCAACGGGCACGGAGGGGGCGAAACCCTCTATAACCCGGCCATGGTCGATCGCGCCGTCATGACCCATGAAATCGGTCATGCCCTGGGGCTTCGTCACCCCGGCCACTACGACGGCAGTGCATCAGAAAACCAGCGCGTCTATGCGCAGGACTCCATTGCCCACACCGTCATGAGCTATTTCGGTGACCGCAGCAGCGGCAAGGACCTGGGCGCCAAACCCAAGGCGCCCATGATGGATGACATCACGGCCATCCAGAAGCACTACGGTGCGAACCATCGAACCCGCAGAGAAAACAACACCTACGGCTTCAATTCAAATACTCGAAGGGACTACTACACGCTCAAATCCGCACATGACCGCTTCGTCGCCTGCATATGGGACGGGGCAGGCAACGACACCCTGGATTTTTCCGGTTACCGCTCCAACCAGACCCTCAACCTCAAGGCCGGTACGTTTTCCGACGTAGGCGGCCTGCAGGGCAACCTCTCGATTGCCAGAGGCTGCACGATCGAAAATGCCATAGGCGGCTCGGGCCAGGACGCGTTGATCGGCAATGCCGCCGATAACCAGCTCACTGGCAACGGCGGTTCGGACCAACTGCGCGGTGGCGACGGTGCCGATACGTTTGTCTACCGCCACGCGAGCGACTCTACGCCCGATCAACCCGACACCTTGATGGACTTCACCACCGGCACCGACAAGATCGATGTCAGCGGTGCCATGCAACAAGCCGATACGCCAGCGCTGGTCTTTACCCAAGCCTTCAGTGGCAAGGCCGGTGAAAGTGTTCTTGCACATGACGAAAAAACCGGACGCGGCAGCGTCTCCATCGACCTCTCGGGCAACGGTCGCGCCGACCTGATGATCAATACGCACGGGCAGGTAAACCCCGAAGATTTCATCCAGTTCAAGCTTCGCCCGCCATTGGCGCAGAGCCGTTGGCGCCAAACAAAGCTGTGAGGGTGTCACACCCTGGCGGCGGCGACCCTGCGCCTCCCTCGCACTGCTCGCGCCCTCAAGAACGCCATTGATGAAATAAAAGTTACGCACTCAAGTTATCCCCAGGCAAGTCGAGACAATGGCTTGCTTGGTTCATTTATAGGGAATTACGTGTTGAAAACCTTCCTCCGGGCGACCGCCCTGATCGCGGCGCTGTCGATGACCGGCTGCGTGTCGTACAACGTCACAGGTCCCGTCGGCGCCCCGCTCCACCCGGCGTCCACCAGCAGCCCACGCAGTGCGCAAATCGCCGACGTCGCCGTCACCGCAGCCGACATCAACGACGCCAACAAAACGGCCATCAGCCGCTCCCTCACCGCGCAGTTGAATCAGTACGTGCGCACAGCGGGCTATTTCAAGCAGGTCACCGAATACCCTACGCGCCTGGGGGAAGACGATGTCCTGCTGAAGTTCAACATGACCTCCCTCAAGGGCCACCGTGGGCCGCACCCGGGGTACTTCCCCGGCGCGTTGCTCACATTGACCGTATGGATCTGGGTCAACGGCCCGATCTACGTCGACACTTTCGACGTGGCCGGCGACCTGGTGATCGTCGACCGCAACGGAAAGGAACTGGCGAGCGCCAAGGAAGAGGTCAAGTTCGAGCGCAACGTGGGCCTGTATGGCCGCGAATACTGGGCACCGACCATGGGTGCCAAACAGCTCAATGAGCTGGTCTCACAACTGCTCGACTCCGCCACCGCCAAGCTGCCCAAGGAATAACCCATGAAAGGATTGATCAAGCACAGCCTGGTGCTCGCCGCCGTGTTGCTGACCGGTTGCGTGTCCTACTCGCAACACGAACTGCCCGCTGTACAGACCTGGCCGCCAACCGCCAACGCACCGGCACAAAAACCCACCGCGTTCGTGCGCACTACAGCGTTGAACCAGATCAACGGTGGTCCGGGCAATGCGACCGCTGGCGCGAACACTGTTCTGTGGGAAAAGGCCGTGGCTGACGCGTTTCGCCAGTCCAACCGCTTTTCACGGGTGAGCACCGACAAGGTGGACTCGGACATCTACGCCGAAGCCACCCTCTACAACAACGAACAGTTCAGCATGGCCTCGGCGATCATCACCGGCGCGACGTTCTTCATCATCCCGTCCACGGCGAAGAACACCTTCACCCTGGAAACGGTGTTCAAGGACAAGGACGGCAAAGAACTGGGCCGGGTCAAGAAGAGCGAGTCGGTGCGTACCTGGATGCACCTGGTGTTGATCGTGACGATTCCATTCCAGGCCGACACCCGGGAAGTGGTCGAGGCGCTGACACGCAGCACGCTGGACGAAGCCGTCCAACGCAAGTTGCTGTAACGCTACACGTGTGGCAGGCGGCTACGTCCGCTTGCCACATGCCTTCCAATAACCGACAGGTCAACGCCCATCAGGGCGCTGGAGGAAAATTGGTGTCCACAAAGTTTTTCGCAAAATCTTCAGCGTTGATGTGTGCCCCCGCCGCGGCAAATTTCTCTGAGTTCACACGCCATATTTCGCGGATCTTGCCCGCCAGCGACTCAGGAAAATCCATTTGAGCCGCAACCACTTCAGACCAGTTGCCTTGCACCCCATACAGCTCGTGCAGCTTGGGTTCCAATGCACTCAAGGCTGTTTTTTGCTCGTCTGTCAGCTCATCAATGGCCGACAGCACATAGCACTCCAACAGGCGTAGAAAGGGTTTGCCCTCGTATCGATTCATAGCGCTTCTCAAATAAAATCCGGGTGAACGATCAATTGCTGCAAAAACGCCTCGAAACTCTCTGCCAGTAAGATTCGCTCCGAACCTTCATGTGAGTAGTACCAGACGGCGCCCGACGGCGAAGCCAGCGAAATATAAAACACGTTCCCCCCGCCATCACGACCGAATGGCAACATCGAGGAACCTAGCACTTCAGACCAATCCTCAAGCGCCTTTTCCAGACTCTCGGCGCCGCCTGCCCCCAATGGATAAAACCAATCGACGCTGACGCTGGAATCCGTCGAAGTATCCAGGAAAAAGGTCCCGACTTCGGGGTGTCCGCCATTGGCACTGCGGATCAAGTGAAGATAGCTTTGTGGGAGCGAGTGGCCAAGCCGCTTCTCAACCGCACGCACGCAGGACTCTTCGCCGTTGAATCCCAGGCTCGCATGCCCCCCGACATTGATATTCAGTTCAGCAATATTCATGTTTTTACCTAATTTTTTGGGGCGCCCCGTGGAATGGCCCATTCAGAATAGCCGCCCGCCGCGCCGGGATCAGGGTGAAGAACCCGCCACCAGGGAGAGCCTGGCGTGTGCTGCGCGCTCGGGACTAATCGCATGATGCCTTCCTGATTGAAAGCAACCGACGACGACGCATGCTCCCATGTCCATCCCGCTGGCGTCGCGCGGCCGCCGACCTTCGCAACCGAGGACTGAACGTTAGGGATCAATGTTTCCATCATTTCTGCAAACGCCGAATCCATTTTCATTGCATTGTCCAGCGCAGCATTGGACCTGTTGAAATGCACATTTCGACTGCGACCGAAGTCAGCCGGGTCCAGGGCCGTTTCAAACGCAACGCTGTAGCCCGTCGGCTTTTCCGGAGGCAACGCCAGCTCGAGGTCATGGACCTGTTGCGCCAGTTTACCTTCTGCCTTCGCCGCTTCCGCGACCTTTTCCAACTGTCTTGTCTTGCCTGCAGGGCCAGGCAACCCCATCAGCAATACATCGGCACCGATCTTGGTGTTCCTTGCGTACTGCTCGTAGTCATTGCCCTGCAGACCAAACACCAGACCTTGGCCGCCGTACTGAGTCCTCCAGTCATTAATGATATCGGTGGACGGGTCCACAAAAGGACTGATCAGTTTGTTGGCTTCCTCCAATGAATTACCGCCCAGGGCAAGCTTGAACAGCGAGCTCATGCCTTGGGCCACCTCCAGCACGCTACGCCCGATGCCCGCGGAACTGCCTTGGGCGCTGCCTCCAGAGACTTTGTCCCGGTAATCCAGATTGGCTTTGTAATAGTCCACCAACCCGGCGCTGTTGTAAGTGTCGGGGTCGCCCAGGTAGCTGATGTTGATGTTGCCGTTTCTGTACTCGCTGGCATGCGTGGTACTGAAGTTCTTCAGCAGGTTGACGGTTTCGTCGCCGCTGTAGGATCGGCGCGTTCCTTCGGGGTACAAAGCACTGTTGTCGTAGATCGCCGCCAGCGGTGCCAACGCTTCGCCCAGATGCTTCAGGGTCAGCGGATCGAACTGGCTTTCACCGGCTTTATCAATCGTCGCGCCCCATCCTTTGTCGGTATAGAACGCCAACGCTGCGGCCATGCGCCGTTCCGCTTCGGCCGGGGATATTCCGGCCTGCGCCGCCAGATTATCGGCCTCTTTTTGTATGAGGCGCGCTTCGGTGGGGTGCGCTTGTCGATTGTATTGGTCGACGGCACCTGCCGTAGTTCCTGCAACCAACGCTCCCGTCGATCCACGACCGCCGCCGACCGTTGCTCCCACACCCACTGCCACCAGCGCAGCCAACGCATCCTGGTCTGCCCCTTTGATGCCATTTTTGCCCAATGCCGCCGCAATGCTTGGCATCAAGGCCGCCGAGGCGCCCGCACCCAGCGCGCCACTTTGCACGTTGCCACTGGACAGCCCGATAGCGGCACCGGCCAACGCGTGCAACATCACACGCGCCGCACCACCTTCTGCCCAAGCCGCTCGGGTGGCGGCATCCAACTTGGGATCATTGGCACGCGACTGAGCGTAATCGCCAATTTTGTTGAAGATGTCGCTGGAGGCGGTGTTGGCCACGATACCCACGCTGGTCCCCACGGGCGCCCCACCCAGGCCTGCGGCGATCAGGCCAGACGCGATGTCCGCCATCAGACGCTTGTCGCCTCCCACCTGCCAGCGTTGTGCCTCGGTGTAAGCAGCGTTGGCCGCTTGCGTCGTCGCCGCTGCATCCGCAGAGCCAGCCTCGGTCTGGACTTTCGCCCGATCGGCCAGGGCCTTGGCCTCATCCGCTTTCGCCTTGCCCACTGCACTGATCACACCGCTGGCCAATTGCGCCGAGCTTTGAATCAGGTCAATGCGCTCCTGCATGGCCTTTTCATCCGGCCTGTCGAGTTTCTGATTGGCATTGGCGGTGTCGCGGTTGAGGCCCACCAGGTCATTTGCGCCTTCCGGGTTGCGAACCACAATCGAGCCTTCGCTGACTGCGCTGCGGGTATGACTACGCTCTTCATCTTTGAGAGCCAGCGGAATACTGCCGCCCATCGAGGCGCCACCGGCACTGCTTGAAGACACCGAAATACCGGCTGACTGGCTCTTGATCTCGCTGACATTTTTGATATCGCTGACGATCAGACGATCAGTGCTGAGCCGGTTCTTATCAGCGGACGCCTCACTGGCAATGACAGCACCTTGCAAGGTGGTGGTCTTGCCGACATTGATGTCGTAGCCGCCTGCACCCGCAAACAGCCCACTCTGATCGGTCACGCCCTTGTAATCGCTGTTCATCTTGGCGGCGGCAAGGTTCACAGAACCCGCAACGGTGGAGCCATAGCAGAACGGTGGAATACAAATACTCGCACCGAAGCCGCCACTGCTTTGCTTGCTGCGTGAGGACTCGGTGTCCTGCAACGAGATGATATTCAGGTTGCCGCCAATATCCGCCTTGATGCTGTCGGCACGAACCTGGGCACCTTTGAGGGTGGTATCACCACCGCTTTGCAACAGCAGACTTCCGGTGTCGAGGGTGCTGTTGACCTGGGTGATGGAATTACCGTTGCCATTGTTCTTGGCACCTTGGGCCCCCAGGTCCAGGGTGAAACCGTTTTGCTCGCCAATGTTGAAACTGGCACCAATCGCGGTTTTGTTGCTCGACCCTTCGTTCTTGCGATCCACGGTATTTTGCGCGCTCTGCATCAGCACAGTGTTTTTCGCCAGCAACAGCGTATTGGCGGCTTTCAAGGCGCTGCCGGTGATCTGGATATCGCCTTGAGTCCCCGCAGCCGTGCCCGTGGCAACCACCGACAGCTCTTCCCCTGCGTTGAGCGTGCTTTGCTTGGCCGTGACGCTGTTGAACTCGCTGCTGTTCTTGCTGCGGTTATTGGCCAGTTCCGTGCCGATCTTGATCAGCGAACCATTGCTCGGGCTGCCGCCCTGCTTGTCTTTGAAGCCAGTGCTCTGGTCATTGGCGTCCGAGGCCTGGCCGCCGAGGTTATAGGCGGCGAGGGCGGCCTGGGCGATTTTCACCGCTTTGAGGCGTGGGTCATCGGCACTCTTCGCCGCCTCGGTCGCATCCCGAATGCTGCGCGCCGTGTCCACCACCGCGCCACCGATCACCCGGCCGACCGCCAGGCTCCTGGAACTGTCCTGCGACGTTTGCCGAGCAGTTTCAGCCCCCGCCACAATGTTCACATTGGAGCCCGTCAGCGCCATGCTCTTGGTACTCACCAAGTCACTGGCCACCACCGACAACTCACGCCCCGCCGTCAGCGACACATTGCCTGTGCTTGAGCCAATGGTGCTGCCGGTCAAGGTCATTTCATTGGCGGTGCCGTTGTGTTTCGAGCTGTTGATGTACAGGTGCTGGTTACCGGTAAGGTCATCCAGGCCGAGCTTGTTGCCGGTCAACACGCCGGTGAGGTCGCGGTTTTTTTCCTTGTGCATATCAGTGCGAGCAAAGGTGTTTTGCGCCGCATCGATGGTCAGGTCACGGCCGGCTTGTACGGCGAGGTCGCCGGTGCTGACCAGGGAGGAACCGGTGACGGTCGCATCACGCTGGGCGGCCACAGTGACCGTTTCACCCGAGACCATGCTGCCCATCGCGGTGGTGCGTTTTTCGTTGACCTGGTCCTCAACCTTGCTTGATTTCAGCCCGCCCCAGCTGCTTTTACTGTCCTTGCGTTCATGGCGGGCGCTGTCGGAATTGCTCACCGCCAGGATGTTCACATCCCCACCGGCCACCAATTGCGTTGTGCCTTTTTCAGCGGTGACGGCACTGCCTGCCAGCAACAGGTTCTCACCGGCTACCACCGTGCTGTGCGTACCCGCGCTGACGAGGCTGCCGACGTTGTTTACCGCGTCGGTTTCGTCGAGGCGGAATGACTTGCCCTGGGACGTCTTCTTGGTCTTGCTGAAGAAGCTGTAGTCGTGATCTTCGGCGCTCTTGAGGCTGAGGTTCTTGCCGGCCACCAGGTACGCTTCGTTGCCCGCATTCACCTGGCTCGCGACCAGTTGCAGGTCTTGACCTGCACTCAGGTTGGCATCGCCGCCAGCCTTGAGCACGGAAGACACCTGCTGCACGTGGTCCTCAATGCTCTTGACCTTCTTCGAGTTGTACGCCGAGTGCTGTTCGTTGGCGGCGCTGATGACATTGAGGTTGCCGGTGGCCACGACGGCCACGTCGCGCTTGGCTTCAAGCTGGCTGGCGGCGATGTTCACGTCCTGCCCGGACGTCACCTTCATGTCCTGCCCGGCCTGGATGACCGACCCCTGCTGGGTAATGCTGGCCTGGCGCGAGCGAGTACCGATCACGCTGCTGTTCTGGGTTTGCGCGGCGACGATATTTACGTCGCCCACCGCCTGGGTGGTGGTATCGGTGCCGCTGCTGAGCGCGCCACCGACGTTGTTGATGTTGCGGCCGGCCTGCAGGGTCAGGGCACTGGCCGATTCGATACGTGCGGCGTTGTCGGCGAAATCCGAACGCTCGGCACGGTAAGCACTGGCGCTCTGGTGAGTAGTGACCGTGCGCTCGTTGAGCAGGTCGCCGCGTGCGGCCAGAGTGACCTCATGCCCGGCGATCACACCACCGGCCCGGTTGCTCAAGGTATTGCCAGCCAGCAGGTCGAGGCGGCCACCGGCTTCCATCAAGCCGGCGTTGCTCATGTCGCGCCCGGCACTCGCCAACAGGCTGCCCGTGGCGCGCAGGGTGCCGACGTTGGTCAGGTCGCTGCCCGCCAGCAGGCTGATGTCATTGCCGGTAATCAGCGCGCCGTTGGGGGCCAGGCGGTTGTTGGCCTGGGCCAGGTAGAGCACCGGCACCAGGACTTGCTGGCCGGCGACCGTGGCGTTTTCCATCCACACGATATCGTGGGTCAGCGCCGCCACTTGCTCGGCGGTGAGGCTCACGCCCACCGACAGGTTGAGGGCGTCCTTGCTACTGATGGCGTTGTCCATCAGGTGCTTGAACAGGTCGGCGTCGCTGGTCTGACCGTCGATGAAACGCTGGCCAGTACGAGCGAGCACCGCCTGTTGAATCAGCCGTTGTTCGTAGAAGCCATCGCCCAGGCGACGTTGGGCCGTGTCGGGGTCATAGCCGAGCTTGGCCAGCATGTAATCCGAGCTCATGAACTGACGCATGTCGGTGAGCAGCGGGTTGGTTTCGATCAGGTATTTGTGCGGGTTGGCCGCGAACTGGCTGGTGGGCAGGCCACTCACGCCGTTGCCATCGTTGAGGTGGAACAGGCCGTTTTGCCCGGTGGGCAGGTTGAAGCCCGGCAGGCCAAGCGGATTGACCTGCTGCTGGGCCACGTCGGCCGGCAATTGTGCGTTGAGGTTGATCTGCGTCGAGTAGCCTGTGGCGCCGCCGGTCGTCGCACCGCTGCCGACGTAGGTGTAGCCGCCACGGACCACGCTGTTGTCGATGCCGGCCTGGGCCTTCACATCCACCGCACCGCCGGCCTGGATCACTGCGCCGTAACGTTGGTCAGGCGTGCTCAACTCGGTGGTTTTGCGCAGCCCGGTCTGTTCGCTTTCCATCTGGCCAATGAACGACGCCATGGCCGCCTCCAGGCCGCCAAGGTTCTTCGGATCGTACTTCGCGCCGCCTGCCGAATATTGCTGGGTGAAGGCCGCCGCTGCGCGGTACCAGCCGTCTGGGTTGCGCTCACGTTCAGAGGTGAAGATGCGTTGGTATTCGGTGTCATGGGTCACGACGCCGACGTTGGTCAGTTGGTTGACCGCGGCCGTCAGGTTGCCCCCCGCCGCAATGCTACTGCTGCTGTTGAGCAACTCGCCGCCGGTGAGCAACAGGTTGCCGCCCGAGGTGATGGCGGAGCCCGCCGTCGCATCGCTGACGATGAAGCGATCGCGCTGAGTAATCAGGAACGGACGGTTCTGCTTGCCGCCGTCGCAGTCGCCACCGGTCACGCCTTCGATGCAAGGCGTAGGGGTGATCGAAGCGCTGTAGATACCGGACTCGGTGGTGAGCACGGTACGGATGTTCTGGATCGAACCGGCAGCCAGGCTCAGATTGCCGTCGGCCTGGATCGTGGAGGAGCTGTTGATGATGCTGCTGGCCAATCCACCCTGACCGTCGCGGTCAATGCGCAGGTTGCCCATGGCGTAGATATCGGCGGCGATGTTTTTCAGGCGGTCGACGCGCAGGCTCATGTCACCCCCGCTGAAGACCAGGCCATGGTCATTGAGCAGGCTGCCGACGTTCAGGTCGAGCGTGCCCTGGCTGGCCACGGTGCCTGCCAGGGTCCAGTCCTGGCCGTTGCCGACCAACGCGCGGGTGCCGAGCAATTTGCCGGTAGCGGTCTGCTGCAGGTTGCCGACGTTGACGGTCAACTGCCCGGCCTGGATCGCAGTGCTGTTGGTCCAGCTGGCTCTGTCGAGGGTCAGGTCACCCTGGGTCACCAGGCTGCCGCCCACGTCGTCGAGGCTGATGCCGCTAAGGTCGAGCGTGCCCTTACCCACGTGCAACACACTGCCGCCGACGTTGTTGAACGTGCCCGCGGCGAGACTCAACTCGTTGTTCGCCGTTTCGAGTTTGCCGCTGTTGGCCAGCAAGCCGCCGATGGCGTAGCGGGTCTTGCCCGTGGCGCCCAGCGCGCGCATCTGGCCACTGTTGTTCAGGCTGGCGGTGTCGACGTCGAGGGTCGTGGCGCTTTCGATCAAGCCACGGTTGGTCAGGGCGCCGCGCAGGCTGACGTCGATCTGATTGCCGGCGATCTCGCCACCGTTATCGACATTCATGCCGCCCAGGCGCACGCGGTCGCGGGCAAACAGATAGCCGCCGCCGTTGTTGAACGCGGTGGCATCAACCACAGCATCCCCGGCTTTGGCGGTGATCCGCCCGCCGTCGTTTTCCAACGTGCCGACGGTCAAGTTGACGCCAGCCTTTTCACTGTGGATCAGGCCATTGCCACCGTTTTGCAACAGGCCGCCCACCGTCAGGGCCAAGCCATCGTTGGCGGCCAGGGTGCCGTTGTTGCTGTTATCGACGCTGTTAGCGAACAGGGTCAGCAGGCCCTGGCTGGTGAACTTGCCGCCCTGATTGTCGATGTGATCGGCGTGTTTGATCAGCAATGCGCCAGCACTTGCCAGCTTGGCGTTCTGGTTGATCAGGTTGCCGAGCAGATCCAGGGTGATGGTGCTGGCGCCAGTGAGGCTGCCGGCGCTGTTGTCCAGGGTATTGCCGTGCAGTTCGAAGGCGCCGGTGCTGTCGATGGAGCCGCCCTGGCTGTTGTCCAGCACACCGCTGACGGTGAGTGTTTGCGCGCCGTCGCTGGAAATCACGCCTTCATGGCTGTTGTTGAGCTGCGCACTGGTAACGCTCAGGGTGTTGTCACTGAGCAGTCGACCTTTGTTCTGGTTGTCGACCGTATCGGCGGTGGCCTTCAAGGCCTGCTTGGCACTCAAGGTACCGCCTTGGTTGGTTAGAGTTTGCGCGGCGTTGGCGGTGAGGTTGCGGTTGGCGATCACCGTGCCGGTGTTGGTGAGGTGCTGGCTGTCGAGCTTCACGTCGCCACCGGCGTTGCGGGTGTTATCGGCGTTGACGCCAGCCTCGATGATGCCGTTGTTGGTCAATTGGCCGTTGCTGGCCAGGGTGATGCTGTCGCGTGCAGCGAGGGTCTTGCGGTTTTTCAGCTCGCCCTGGGTCTGTGCCTTGAGCGTGGTGCCGGCGTAGATCGGGCCTTGTGCGTCGAGGCTGGCGGCCTTGATGTCCACTGCACCGCTGGAGGCGGCCTGGGCCATGCTCAGGTGACCGTTGGCGTCGAGCTGGATGTCGCCGCCACTGGCGGCGAGCGTGCCATCGAGTTTCACACCCACCCCGGCTTCGGTGCCCACCAGCTTGATCGCGCCTGCGTACATGCCGCCCAGGGCCGACGAGTCGATGGCCAGTTCCGGCTTGGCGCTCCCGTCGTCGGCGCGGGTGGTGGTTTTCAGGCTTTGGGCATCGACGTCATTGCGCCCGGCGATCACCGTGAGCTGACGTGCGTTGATCTGCGCATTGATCTTGGCCGAACGGGTGATGATCTCGAAGCGGTCGACGTTGCTCGCGTTCAAGCCCTTGCCGTCGATGGTCACGGCGCCACCGTCCACCTGGTAATGGTCCAGGCGGCCGGCCTTGTCGATGATCGGCTTGCCGGTGGTCAGGGTGACGTTGGGGGTGTTGATGAAACCGCAGCCGTTGCACGTGATGCCGTAGGGGTTGGCGACGATGACCTTGGCCGACTGGCCTGCCACTTCGGTGTAGCCACGCAGTTGGCTGGGGCTGCCGCCGTTGACTTCGTTGAGGATGACGTTCGCCGCGCCGCCCTTGAGGTTCGGGTTGCCCACGATGATCCCGCCCAGCTGCGTGCTTTGCACCATGCCGGTGGCGTTGTTGAGGATCACGCCATTGGGGCCGACGTTGTAATCCTTGAACTGGTTGTGGGACAAGCCACTGCCATTGGGCGTGGCGATGTTCACCACCGGCACGCCGTTGCCCGCCTGGCCCACAGTGGTACCAGGGCCGCTGACCACGATGCCGTCGGCCTGGGCCAGCAGTGGCTGCCAGAACAGCGCATTGGCCAGGATCAGAGCCAGGCCGCGTTGGGACAGGCTTTTCAGGGCAAAAGAGGGGCGAACATCCATATTCTTAAATCTCAAGGCAGCGGGCGTTGAATTACAGGAAGACATCCAGGCGCAAATAGATCGGCGCTTCGCGCTCGGTCATCACGCCAGGTCGCTCCAGGGAATGGGCAAACGTCACGCTGGTGCTGACGTATTTGCCCCGCGCGAACAACTCCACGGAGTTGCTCGACACCCGGCCATGCTGGGTGTCGTTGTAACGGTCGTTGCGGATCACGCCCTGGTCGTAGCCGACGCCGGCGCCGTATTCGAGGAACGCCGGGCGCAGCCAGGCGACGTTCACTGGGCGGGTCCAGCGCAGGTCGTTGCGCCAGTAGCCGCCGCTGTCACCGGTCAGTTGCTGGTCCTTGAACCCGCGCACCGAATACGAACCGCCGAGGCTCATGCGCTGCGGTGCGTACAACACGTCTTCACTGCGTTGCCCGGTGGCCAGGCTGGTGAAGGTGAACGACTCGCCCCACAAGGCGAACGGTTGCAGGTAACTGACGGTGGCGGTGTATTTGCGGTAGTGCGTGGTGGGCGTGAGGTTGCCGAAACCATCGCGAAACTGCGTGTTGCTCTGGGCATCGAAAGCGCCAATACCGTTCTGCATGCCCACATCGAGGTTGACGAACGCGCTGGCGATGCGGCGCCCGTGGCTGACGCCCACTTGGAACTCACTGAGGCGGTTGCTGCTCACGTCCAGGCGCGTGTCATTGATGTAGTTGTTGGTGCGCAGATGGGTCAGGCCGACGTTGACCGAGGTCTTGCTCACGTCGTCACGGTGCACTACGCGTTCGGCGCGCAATTGGTGGTTCTGGCTTTCGCCCCATTGCTTGTACTTGAAGTCATCGACCGCGCCCGGCGTGCGGTATTCGCTCTCGCTGTAGGCGTAGCTGAAGTTCCACCACCCCCACGGCAGGTTGTAGTAGAGCATGCTGTTCTTCGAGGTTTTCTGGTGGTCGCTGATGGCGTCATGGCCGCCACGCAGCACCAACTGATCCGCCAGGCCCAGCGGGCTGTCCCACTCCAGGCCCGCGCCCCATTGCTGTTCGCCAGTACTGCGCTGGCCGTCGTTGTTGCGCGACAGGCTAGCGCGCCAAGGCTTTTGCGGCACGTTCTTGACCAGTACTTCACTGCCGCCGATTTCGCTGCCAGGGGTCAGTTCCATCTGCGCTTGCTTGGAGGGTAAGCGGCTGAGCTGGTCCACCAGTTGCTCGACCTCACGCAGGTTGAGCGCTTCGCCGACCTTGCCGGGAAAGGCCATCGCCAGCTCACGGTCGGTCACGTTGCTGCCCTGGGCGCCCTTGATGCCTTCGAGCTTGCCCTCCACCACCAGCACGCGCAGGTGGCCGGTGGAGAGGTCCTGCTGGGGCAAATAGGCGCGGCTGGTGACGCGGCCCTTGGCGATGTAGTAGTCGGTGACGACCTTGAGCAATTCATTGAGCTGCGAAACGCCCAGGCATTGGCCGATGTAGGGTTTGACCAGGCTCGCTTTGGCCGCGGCCGACAGGCTGTCGGCGCCTTGCAGTTCGATGTCTTTGATGGGGAAGCAACGGGTGTCGGCAGGCAGCGCCGGGGCTTGGGAGCGGGTGTCCTTGCCGGGCAGGTCCTGCAGCTCTTCGAGGCGCCGGCGTTGCTCTTCGAGCAGGCGGTTCTGCCGCTCACGAATCAGGTCCTGATCACCCGGCGTAGGCGCAGCCCCAGCGCTGTTCACACTCATGTAAGCGAGCAGGAAAGTGCACAGAAGATACCGAGTCCGTGGCAGTAACAAAGACATGTTCGATCCATCGAAAATCAAGGGCCGGCAAACTAACATCGAACTTCAACGAATCCAAGAAAACGGATTAGTTGGACATTCGTACTAATTAAACCTTCAAGCCATTGATTAATAACAAATAAAATTTATCAAAAAGACAGGACGCCTGTAACTGGAGTTTTAATTCCGACAAGCGGCGACTGTTTTGATAGCGATACGGAAAACAATTTGTTAATGGCCATTAGTTGGCCATCAAGTTGTCACCGAGATAAGTTAGTACCGGGAAAGTGCGAAAAGTTCGCGAAGGTTTTGTGAATTGGATCCCATTTATCGGAATTCCAAAATCTGATCGGGAATAGGCAGGGAACTCGCGTGGCGAGCGGGATTGCCCCGTTCGCCACAGCCCTTTGCGCGGGTTCAGCCGATGTCTTTGTCTTTCTGCTGGCCCGGCACCAGGGTCAACCCGGGCCGCTCCACATCACGTGACACATGGGACTTCACTTCCTCCACACCGCCGTCTTCGTCGTTGTGGATCACCAGCACTCCCGGCCTGCGCAGTTGTTCGAGGTCGCCCTCGCCCAGCTTGAAACTCTCACTCAAGGTCTTGTCGGTGAGCGCATTGGCTTCGGCGCGTCGCTGGGCGAACTTGCGGCCACGGCGCTGTTGATAGCGCGCCCAGGTGATCAGGATCAGTGCGTTGAGCAAGGCAATCCACAGGTAGACCTGCAGGGTATTGAGCGCCGCAAAGATCGGCGCCTCGATGCGCGGGCCACCGTGAGTTTCCAGCATGGCGGTGATCCCGCGCGCCAGCAGCCAGATCAACCCGGCCCAGGCGAGCAGGGTCAACACGACGTCAACCAGCCACATCAATCGATTCTGGCGAGTTCTGACCAGTTTCATGATCAGGCCTCCTCTTCGGCAGGTTTAATACCGCGATCCGGGCTGACCCAGCGCGCACGTTTCTGGTGTTGGTTGAACAGCACCTTGGGAAAACTGACCAGGGTGGTGAACAAGCTGACCAGCCAGAACACCATCGGGTACCACACGGTCCAGAACAGGGTTTTCCACAGGTCCTTTTCGTAGCGACGGTCAATCATGATGCTCACCGCAAACTGCACCAGGCACACCATGGCCAGCACCAGGCCGGTGAAGGCCGGAGGCACCAGGGAGTCCACGGCGATCGCCGGTGGCAGCACCACGAATTTGCCCACCGCCCAGAAGATCACCGACAGCAGGAAGGTAAACGCCCAGCCGGTGGACAGGCAGTATTCGAACAGCAGCGGCCACAGGTAGCGGTGGCGCCATTGCCAGATACCGCGGATGTTCTTGAACAGCACTTCGGCGCCGCCCTGGGCCCAACGCAAGCGCTGTTTCCACAGGCCGCCGACGGTCTCGGGCATCAGGATCCAGCACAGGGCACGCGGCTCATAGAAGATGGCCCAGTGATCGAGCTGCAGCTTCCAACTGACATCGATGTCCTCGGTGATCATGTCGGTGCTCCAGTAGTCGATGCGGTCCAGCGCCTTCTTGCGAAACGCCACCACCACACCCGACACCGTGAAGATCCGGCCGAACACCCGCTGGGTACGCTTGATCAAACCAATGATCGAAGAGAACTCGCCCACCTGCACCCGGCCGATCAAGGTCGAACGTGTGCGGATCCGTGGGTTACCGGTCACGGCGCCCAGGCGCGGGTTGTCGAGCATCGGCGCCACCATGTAGGCCGCCGCGTTTTTATCCAGCAACGCATCACCGTCGATGCACACCAGGTACTCACTGCGCGCCGCCACGGCACCCATGCGCAGGGCCACGGCCTTGCCCTGGTTCTGCGCCAGGTGCAGCACACGCAGGCGCGGGTTTTCCAGCGCGAGGGCATCGAGCACGGCGGCGGTGTTGTCCTTGGAGCCGTCGTTGACCGCGATCACCTCGATGTTCGGGTACAGCTGGTCCAGCGCGGCGTGGATGGTCTCCGCCGCGTTATCGCCCTCGTTGTAGCAAGGGATGATGATCGAGATCAGCGGGTCACCAGCCAGGGTCGGCGCCGGGGTGTCCTCTTTCCACGGCCAGTGACGTTCCCAGTGCAGCCAGAAATACAGGCCGCCAGCGATCCACAGCGCCGACATGAACAACGGGTAGAAAAACACGAAGTCCATCAGGAACTGGCCGGTGACCAGGAAAATCAGGCCCAGGGGCACGCCCAACACCAGCGCCAACACGAATAAAGCCAGGATTCTGTCGAACATGGTCAAGGGTTCCATTGATTGGAAAGGGCCGGACGCACTGTCTTCAAGTCCGGGGAATTTTCCAGGAAGTTATCCGGGTAGTAGCCAAAACTCCTGACCCCCTGGCGTTTGAGTACCCCCATCCATTCCGCCATCTGTGCGGCGTCGATGTCTGGCGCTTCCTTGGTCCGCCAGTCTTTGGCTTGCAGTTCAAATACGGTGCGTTGCAACGCGCCGGGACGCGCCTTGACCGTGGCCACCAGTTTTTCCAGCCAGGCGTTGGAGTTTTTCAGGCTCTCGCCTTCCATCAACGGCATGGCCATCGGCGCAGTCCAGTCGTAGGTCTGGAGGAAGTCATCGAGGTTCTGCGCGAACCAGGTTTCGCTGCCAGGGTTGAGCATCGGCTCGGCGAAGATATTGCGCGCGGTCTGCACCTGCGGCCCACGGATGGCGCGGACCTTGCCGGTCAGCTCCTGGGTGAAGTCGATCAGGTAGCGGCTCTTGAAGCGCGTCCAGCGTTGCATCACCGCCGGGTCTGCGCGCAGCGCGGCAATGCTGCCCGGCAGGCCGTTGACCGCATAGGCCTTGAGCGCGGCAGGGCTGGCGTCTTCGAAGTCGGAGAACAGCGCGTCATCGTGGAACAGGATGCCGTCGATCGCGGTGTTGCGGGCCAGGTCTTCGTAGATCTCGCCGATCTGCTGGCGCACTGCCGGATCAAACGGTGACAGGCGCTTGTACTGGTCTGGGTCGAGGCCGACCTGGCCGGTCTGCGGGTCCCACCGGGTCACACGCGGCAGCGCAGGGTCCAGGGCGAAACTGAGCACCGGCATCCACGCATAGATGTTGACGTGGCCACGGGTGCGCAGTTGCCAGGTCACACGGTTGAACAGGTCCTGGCGCACCGGCAGGTGACGGTTGGGGAAGTACAGCGAATGCACCAGGCCATCGCCTTTCGGGTCGGCGAAGGCTTGCAGGAACACGGTGCTGACGCCCATGTCCACCACGCGCTGGATCAACGCGTCGAGGTTGCGTGCCTGCTGAGCCGGGTCGGGGTCGTAGACGTTGTCCAGGTCCACATGCAGCACACGCATCGAAGCCTTGGTCTCGGCGCCGACGATGGCATTGGCGTAGTGCTCGCCATCCGGGTCGGAGGCCACCAAAAAGCGTGGGCTGCTCTTGAGGTTGGCGAGGTCGTCGAGGCCGTCATCCAGGGTCAGGGCCATCTGGTAACCGTGCTCGCCCACTACCGCCAACGAAGTGCCATCGGCCGCGCCGTAAGGCCATACCCACACACGCGGCGCCTTGCCGGTGACCGCGCGCAACTTGTTGGAGATCGCGGTGACGTCGGCACGCATCCGCGCCTGGAACTGAGCTTCGGTCTCGTACTTGCCGGTGGCGGCATCATAGCGACGCGTGGCAGCGGCCGGCTCCAGGTTGCCCTGGGGGTTGGCCAGGATACCGGTGTGGCTGGCGTCGGTGTGGGCCGCGATTTCAACCAGGCCCGACTGGGAGATTTCCTTCACCTGCTGCCAGGTGAGGAAGTCGGAGCGCGCCCTTGGGGTGCCGGCGAAATCCACCGGTTTGTTCAGCGGCGTATCGATCCAATACCCCACCGGGGCCAGGATGGCCGGCCAGTGATAAGCCCGCAGGATCGGCATCACCCGGGTGTAGAAGCTGGAGTAACCGTCGTCGAAGCTGAGCATGATGGCTTTGGGCGGCAATGCCGGGCCACCGCTGCGTGCGGCCAGGATCTGGTCGACCGACACCGGCTGGTAACCGTTCTCGCGCAGCCAGGCCAACTGGTCAATCAGGCGCTCGGTGCGCACCGCCACGACCGCCTGGTCGGGGTCGCGGTCTTCAACGTCATGGTAGGCAATGCCCAGAAAATGGTTTTTCGGCCACGGCGCTTCGGTCGGCGGCACCGGGCGCTCGGCGGGTGGAGTATAGGGCGCGGGTTGCTGGGCGCAGGCACCGGCCAGCAATACACCCAGGACCAACAAGCAACGGCTGAGGACGGTCATGGTCAGGCTCTTCTAGAAACGGTAATTGAGGTCGACGAGCAGGCGCAGATCGCGTTCGCGATCACCGTCGTAAGGTCGGCTGATCAGGCTGAGGTTGGCGCCCACGTCCAGCACGTCGTTCCAGCGAAAGCGTTGGCCGTAACCAATCAAACCAATGCCGCCGGTGGAATAATCGCGCTGGGTATAGGTGCCTGCACCGATCTGGAACTGCTGGCTCCACTGCGTTTCATAGCGGTGATAGAGCACGTGGTTGACCGTGACGGAAGGCAACACGGTGAAGTCCGACTTGGGGTTGAAGTACACCGTGTCGTCCTTGGTGTTGCGGCTGGCACCCACTTCCAGGCCCAGGTCGACTTGCACATGGGACGAGCTGTAGATGCCCTCGCGACCGTTGAGCAAGGCTTCGAGCCGGTTGTTGCCGTCGCTGAAGTGGGACGGGCTCAGGGACAGTTTCCACTCGCGGCTTTCATTGGCGCGCCAGCGAATGAAACCGCTGCCGCCATTGGCCGTGACGCCGTCATTCAGCGCCCGCAGCGGTGTGGTCGACAGGAGGTAGCCGAGGCTGCCGCCGTATTGCCAGTTGTCGTTGATGTCGCGGGCAATCGACACCGCAGCGCCTTGTTTGGAGCCATCGCCATAGGAATGGTTGGAGACCTCGGCTTCAAGGGTCATGTCACGGGTACGCCGCTCCACGCCTACCGTCTGCCAACGATGCTGGCCGGTGCCCTCGGTAAAATCGGCACGGGCATAGCCGGCACCGGCGAACAGGCGCCAGTCTTCGTCGATGGGCGGCGTGTAGAGCCGGCTTTCTATGCCCCAGTCGCGGCTGCCCGAGACGGCCCCGGCATCGCCGTTGTTGCCACCGCCGAAGCTTTTGCCGGTGTAGGCCTCGACACGCAGCTCGGCCATGTCGTGCACATCGCGCAGACGGCTCAGGCGCTGTACCTGACGGTTGTCGGGGTTGCGCGCCAGCACGTCATCGGTGAGCGCGTCCATCTGGCGCCACTCCTGAAGGTCCATGGCGGTGTAGGCCTGGGACACTTCCAGGCCAATGTCGCGTGGCGACTGGGCTTCGGTTTCCTTCAGGCTGCCTTCGGCGCGGCGCGGCCAGTCGCGGGCGCGGTACATATCGGCCTGGGCCAGGCGCAAGCCAACGTTGCCCGGGGCTTTTTGTACCAGGGCTTCGAGCCCGGTCTCACTGCCCGGCAGGTCACCGCCATAGGTGCCGGCCTGGGCGGCCAGTTGTTGCGCGTCCATCCAACTGTCATTCGGGTTGCCGATAGGCAGGCCCTTGAGTTCCACACGCGGGTTCTGGCTGTTGGCCAGGTTGTTGGCGACCTCACGAGCGTCTTCCACCCTGTCGCTTTCCAGCAGCGCGTAAAACAGCGCCGTGCTGTCTTCGACATGGTCGGCCGGGTCGGCGTCCGGCGCGGTCAGGGCCTGGCGGTACAGCGGCTCGGATTTTTCCGGCTCGCGCTGGTCGAGGTAAGCGGCGGCGACCCAACGGATGGCGTAGGTAGGCAATTGCACGCCTTCGCCCTTGAGGGTTTCGTATTCGCGAATCACGTCGGCCATGCGCGCCCGTGCCTTGAGTGCGCCCAGGCGGTCGATGCGCCAGCGCACCACGTCGTCATGGGCGCTGGGGTCTGGGGTCCAGCGGGCGAGCAGTTGGTCGTAGTCTTTGAGGGCGCGGTCGGCGACCACGTAGCGTTCTTGCTCGCTGCGCGTGGCGAACTCGGCCATGCGCACGCGCTCGGCGGCCAGGTCGCCTTCCAGGCGACGTTGGGTCACAGGGTCGAGGACGCCCGGGTGTTTGGCCGACAGCCGCAGCGCCGGCTCCGGCAGGCGAGCCTTTTGCAGGGCTACGCTGTATTCACGGATGACTTCGGGCTTGTCACCGGCCAACACGAAGGCGTGGTCGAATTCGGCCAGTGCATCGTAGTTCAGGCCCGCACGCGTCAACGCGTAGCCCAGCGCCATGCGCCGGTTGGGATCGTTCGGGTTGGCCGCCACCAGCGCACGGGTGCGCCGCACGGCTTCGTCGACCTGGCCACCATCGGCCTGGGTGAGCGCCAGGCCCAACTGCAGATCGACGTTATTGGGTTCACGCAACAGCGCTTGATTGTAGACCGCCGTCGCCTGGGCCCACTGCTTCTGGTTGCGATAGGTGCGCGCAACCGTGGCGAGCGCCTGGGTGCTCAAGTTGCGATTCTTGCCCTGGGCCTCGTACACCTTCAGCACTTCGGCGTCCTGCCCGGCCCAGCCGGCAATCACCAGGTGATCGCTGATCTGCCCCGGCGTCTGGCGTTCGGCAGGCAGTTGGCGCAATTGAGTGAGGGCGGGGGTGAAGTTGCCGTTGCGCGCCTGAATGATCAGCGCGTCATAGGCGGGGTCGGCCAAAGCTAAAGCAGGCATCAGCAGTTGGCTGCATAAGGCTGCCCCGATGAGCAGTCGCAACCGGCCTGAAGCACTGAGTGGTAGGTTTCGCAGCATATCGTGAGCTTCCTTACACACGGAAAGCTGTAACGATAGGTGGTCCTGAGCAATTTGCATCAGGGTGTCGGCGTCTAGTGACCCGACCTAGCTTTCCTGTAGGAACTATCCATTAGGAAAGTAGGGAAAAGTCCAATTCAGAACAATTGTTCAGAATTGTCTTTGTTGCGAAAAAACCAGTGTGGGAGCGCACTTGCCTACGATAACGGGGTGCCAGCCGACACGAGTGTCGACTGTTTGACCCTTATCGCGAGCAAGCCCGCTCCCACACTATTTATTTCTGCTTGATGTAGAAATGTTTACTGCGCGCCGCTGACCGCACCGACCTTGGCCATCACAAAACCAATGAACTGCTCGACGGTCATCTTCTGGCCATTGAAGGTCACTTCATTGTTAGCGTAGTGCAGCTTGGACACCACATCGGTGCCGACCAGGGTTGCCAGTTGAGTACCCACCGCCACGCCGCTGACCATTTCGGCCGCCATCTGGGATTGCTGCTCGATGGCTTTCGGATCGGTCACGCCACCGGCCTGCGCCTGCAACGCGGAAACGTCGGCGATCATCGGCTTGGACAGGGTCAGGTTGGCGTCCAGCAACGCCACCATCTGCTTGCCCAGCTCAACCGGTGGCAACTCCATGGACGTTGGTTTGGTCAGGTCGACCAGCAGGTTGAACTTGCTTTCGCCATGGGTGGTTTTCAGCGACAGGTTTTCCACCGCCAGCTGCGGCTTGGCGGCCAGCACCTGGTTGACGTTGGCCTCGGCCAGGGTCTGTTCGGCTTCGGTCAGTTGCAGCTCAGGCACCGGTTCACCCGCTGCGGCAGCGGCTTGCACCGGCTGCATTTTTTCCTGGTAGAGCTTGGTCAGTACCAGCATCGCCGGGATGTCGACGTTCTTCATGCTCAAGGCCATGGCGGCCGAGCCCACAGGCTTACCCTGGTAACCGATTTCGTCGATCTTGTAGTCGACGCGGCCAGCCAGGTTGTTGTCTTTGGTTTCGCTGGAGTCTTTCTGCTCGAAGCCCTTTAGGGTCAGCACGGCTTTCTGAGGACCGAAGGTGACCTTGGTGTCGGTCAGCTCGACGGTGTTCTGCCCGGTGTAGAAACCGAAGGTGGATTTCTCCAGGTTGCTGGCAACGGTCAAACCCGCCAGTTCGGCTTCAAGCGGTTCGCCGTTGGCGTCGACCACGGCCACCTTAAGGCTGTTCATGTAGCCGCTGGCCTTGACCTTCTGGCCTTCGGCGGTGCTGTCGAAGTCCATGTTGGCGCCAGAGAAGCTCACCGAAGACTTGTCGTCCTTGAGCTCCAGAGGCAGCAGCTCGACGTTGCCGGTGACCGAACGGTTGTAGCCGATGCTGGCCACGCCCTTGAGCGGCGACACGTCTTTGCTGGCGGCGAACCATTTCTCGGTGGTGGCGTTCTTTTCCAGCTCGTAGTGACTGGTGGCCATGACCGGCAACCACTTCAGGGTCACCAGGCGCGAAAACGGCAGCGGGCCGTGTTCGATGTGGTCGACGAACAGCAGTTCAGGGTTCGGGTTGTCTTCACCAAATACCGAACCTTGGCCCTTGAGGCGGTAGTGGGCGGTGCTGCTGAATACGCCACGGTCCAGGGAGACCAGCTCAAGGGTCGCCGTGCCGTCGACGCCGGCCAGGGACGTCTGGATTTCCTTGTTGGCGTTCTGGATGGCGGTTTGCAGCACGGGCTCCAGTTGCTTGCCGGTGTACCAGGCACCGCCTGCACTGACGGCGCCAACGGCGACAACAAAACCCAAGAAAACAACGGCTGGCTTATTCATGAAGTGACCTGATCAAATCCTGTGAGAAGTGGGCTGTCTTCCTTGAACCCCGAGGGGTTGGCTCAAGCCCGCCGAAAACGGGGGAAGATTAGCACTGGCGGCCGCGCACGGCCCAGTTTTCTCAGAGCGATCAAGTCGGCACTTGGTTCAGGAATACTCCAAATCGATTTCATCGAGTTGGTGGTCAAAACTCTTCAAGCGAGCGGTCCAGGTGTACACCAGCACCTCAAACTCGCGGTGGATCACCGCATTGCCCGGGGTGTCGGCCTTGGGATCACAGAAGTCCAGTTGGTAGCGTTCACGCGCCATCTGGTTGGCTACATCGGACAATTCCCGCGCATTGTTCAGCCAATGCCGGCCATCGGCGACCTGCTGGTCGAGTACCACACATTGCTTCTTCAACGCTTCGAGGCTTTTTTCCAGGGGCGTGCCAGTGAGTTCGCCCATGACTTCCTGGAAGGTGCGCCCAGGTTGCCAATAGCTGCCCCAGAAATAGCGATCGAACACGGTTTCGACCCGGCGCAGGGCGACTTTGGTGTCCCAGATCGCCACGCGGGTCTTGCCTTGCTCAAGGAGTTTTTTCTTCACGCGTTGGTTCTGATACGACGCCCACGCCACCACGCCGATGGACAAGGTGCCGATCACCGCGCAGGCGCTGTCGAGAAACACCATGGCCTTGTCGATTTGGTGGGCCAGCATGACGCCGTAGAAATAGGCAGCCGATAACAACACCAGTGCGAAGAACACGCACCAGAAAGCGGGAGCATAAGGGTTTTTCATTATTGGAATCCCCATGAGCAAACGCGAGCAGTGTCAGGTGAAGCGTCACGGCGCCTCACCTGACAAAGCATAGCGTTTCGTTCAGGGTTTGCCGGGCTGTGACGCTTGCGTTCGTCCGCTTTCCCAGCCGCCGCCGAGGGCCAGGAACAGATCGATCTGGCTCATGGCAACCTGGGTGTTTGCCGCCGCCAACTGCGCCCGTACATCGGTGTAGGTGCGGGTGGCTTGCAGGTCGGCCAGGAACGATGCGCGGCCCGCCTGGAAGAAGCGGTGCGTCTGCTCCGACGCTTCCTTGGCCGACTCGCCGGCATCGGCCAGGGCGTCACGGCGTTGCAGCTGTGCGGTGTACTGCGCCAGGCCTGTCTGGGTTTCGCGGATGGCGTTGAGCACCACGCCGTCGAAGTGCGCCAGGGCGCCCTGGGTGGCGGCCTCCGCTTCATGAATGCGCGCCCGCGCGCCGTTGGTCGGCACCGACCAGCTGATCAGCGGGCCAAATCCCCAACGGTTGGTGGGCGCAGTGCCCAGGTCATCGAGGATACCGACCGTGCCGACGGTGGCGCCGATGCTGATGTCCGGGTACAACGCACCCGTGGCCACGCCGATACGTGCGGTGGCGGCCGCCAGTTGGCGCTCCGCCTGGCGCACATCAGGTCGACGCTTAAGCAGCGCGGCGCCATCGCCCACTGGCAGCAACTGGGCGATGTGCGGCAGCTCGGCGCACGTGCCGGTGCCAGCCGGCAGTTGGTCCACCGGCTTGGCCAGCAGCATTGACAGGCGGAACAGCCCGGCCTGGCGCGCGGCTTCGTAGCGCGGCATATCGGCGCGCAAGGATTTGTATTGGGTCTGCGAGCGGGTCACCTGGGTTTCATCACCGCGCCCGGCGTCGCGCAGGCGCTGGGTCAGCTTGGTGCTCTGGGCTTGCAGGTCCAGGGATTCGTTGGCGATCGCCAGTTCTTCATTGGCCGCGCACACCTGGGTGTAGGAGCGCACCACATCCGCCACCAGCGTGATGCGTGCGATATCGGCGGCGGCCTGGGCGGCGTCGGCGCTGGCCTGGGCGCTTTCGATTCCGCGCTGCAAGGTGCCCCACAGGTCGAACTGATACGAGGTGCTGATACCGACACTGCCGATGTTGGCCACCGGGACTTTTTCCGTCAGCAAGAACGCTTCGCCGGATTCCTGCAGGCGCTGCGCTTCGGCTTTCACACCCGCATTCCAGCCGCCAGCGGATTCAGCCTGCTGCACCTGATAACGCGAGCGTTGCAGGTTGGCGGCCGCCACGCGCAGGTCTGTGTTGGACGCCATGGCCTGGCGCACCAGCTCATCCAGGCGCGGGTCGTTGTAGAGCTTCCACCAGTCGGCCGGCACCGGCGCCGACACCACGTTGTGCCCTTCGCCCGCGATCTGCCCTTGCAGGTCGCCCCGGTTGACGGCGGCTGTGTCCGGCAGCTTGTAATCCGGCCCTACCATTTGGCAGGCCGACAGCAACAACCCTAAGGCAGCGGTTGCCAGGAGCTGCTTCATGGCTTGTCTCCGTCTTTGGCCGTGTCGGCGATGATCGACACGGTCGCCGTGCGCCCGGCGATCATGCGAAAGTCCGCGGGCACATCATCAAAGGCGATGCGCACCGGAATCCGCTGGGCCAGGCGCACCCAGCTAAACGCCGGGTTGACGTTGGGCAACAGGTTGGAACCGCTGGTGCGGTCGCGGTCTTCGATGCCGGCGACGATGCTCTGCACGTGGCCACGCAGGCGGGCGTTGTCGCCGATCACGCGAATATCCACGCCCATGCCGACGTGGATGCCGTCGAGCTTGGTCTCTTCGAAGTAACCGTCGATGTGGAAGGAGTTGCTGTCCACCACCGACAACACCGGGCGCCCGGCCGTGACGAACTCCTGTGTACGTGGCGCGCGGTCGTTGACGTAGCCGTCCACCGGGCTGCGGATCACCGAGCGGTCGAGGTTGAGCTGGGCGGCGTCCACCGTCACTTGCGCTTCGGCCAAGGCCGATTGGGCGCGCGCCACGCGGGACTGGCTTTCTTCCAGTTGCTCGCTCGGCACCAGGTTGCCCAGGCCACGGTTACGCTTGTACTCGCGCTGGGCCTGGGCCAGGGTTTCCTGGCGGTCGGCCACGGCGGCCTGGGCCTGGCGCAGGGCGAGTTTGAAGCGGTCCTGGTCCACGGCAAACAGCACCTGGCCCTTGGTCACCAGTTGGTTGTCGCGCACTTGCACCTGCTGGATCAACCCGGACACGTCCGGGGCGATCTGCACGATGTCGGCACGGATGTGCCCGTCACGGGTCCACGGCGCAAACATGTAGTACATCACCATGCGCCACACCACGACGACCGCAAAGGTCACGATCAACAACGTCAGGACTACACGGCCGATGGTTAAAAAAGGTTTTTTCATGTCATCAGGTATCGACTGAGTGAGTCCACGGCGCCCAGCAACAGCGCGTAGAGCCCCACATTGAACAATGCCCGGTGCCAGACCAGGCGATAGAAGTGGACGCGGGTCAACAACCCGTGCACCACCAGGAACAACACATACGTAATGCCCATCAGCACCAGCAGCGTGGGCAGGAACACCCCGCTGATATCCAGATCACCGATCATAAAGGCGCTCCATCAGGTAGCGGCGCTTCCATCTCGGTGCCGCCAATGAATTCCACCCCCGGCAACAACGCCAGGCGCAGGCCGGCCAGCGCATGCAGCAAGTGCACGCGGGTGTCGTCTTCGTCTTGCAGGCCCTGGCCGTTGAGGGCGCGGCGCGTGCGGTCCAGGGTCATCAGCAGACCGCTGGGCGCAGGCAGGCGTTCACCGGCTTTCAGGCACGCCTTGAAATAGCCGCCCACACCTTCAACCACTTGGTTGAGCAGCACCCGTGGCACGCCGAGGATGCGCGGCGAATAGGCCAGCAGGTCGAGCAGGTTCAGCGCCACACGCAGGTCACGCAGGGCGATACCGGTGTCCTGGTTGGTCAGGGCCAGGCGCGGCAGGTGCTGCATCAGCCGGTCGAGCATTTGCGCGGCCATGTGGCGGTGTTCGGCCAGGGTCGCAGGCTCGGTCATGCCGACAATGTCGCGCCAGCTGAAACGGGTCAGGCGCTTGGCCGCCAGCTCGGCGCCAAAGGGCCGTGCGATCAACGTCCACACAAAGGCGAACAGCAGCCCCACAGGCCCGGCCAGGTTGACGTTGGCGAAGTTGAGAAAGTCGGCGTCATAGGCGCCCTGGATGCTGATGAACGACGAGGTGTTCACCAGCGTCAGCAGCATGCCCAGGTAGAAACGCGGTTGTACGGTGAGTGTGCCGATGCAAATAAAGGGCACGGCAAACGCCAGCACCAGCATCGGGAAGTCGTGCAGGTTGGGTAGCACCAGGAACAGGTAGAGGCTGGCGAACAACACCGACATTGCGGTCCAGAAAAAGAACCGGTAGATCTGCGGCGCGGGGTCGTCCATTGAGGCGAAGAAGCTGCAGGCTACCGCGGCCAGGATCACCGCACTGCCGCCGTCGGTCCAGCCCAGCAGGATCCACAGCACCGAGGCCACGATGATCGCGCTGACGGTGGAAAATGCCGAATAGAACATCAGGCCACGGTCAAGGAACGGCGTGAGTCGGCCCAGGCGCCAGTGGCGGTACACGGCGCGCCAGGTGTCCTGGCTTTCGCACTGGATGGCGGCTTGCAGGCTGCGGCAGTCTTGCCACAGATCAACCCATTCGGCGAGGCGATACAGCGCGTTGGAGAACAGCAGGGTGTGGCGATCGTCCAACGCTTCACCGGTCGGTTGCTGGGCGTCGATCTGATCACGCAGGCTGCGCCAGCTGTCCAGCGTGGCGTTTTCGGTGGTGCTTTCCAGCCACTGATTCGCTGCTTCCAGCAACGGCGTGAGGCGGTCGAGAAACTCCGGCGCACGGTGCTCGATGGCGTACAGCGCGTCGTCGAGTTCTTCCACCACGGGCAGCAGGTGGATCATGCGCCCACGCAGTTCCTTGGTATTGCGCACCGTCTGCGGCCGCGCGCCTTCGTGGGGCAGTTGGCCGATCATCAGTTCAAGGGTATTGAAGGTGGCGACCATGCCGCCGCGCAGGTTGCTGACTTCCTCGGGCTCCACGTTGCGCGTCAGAAAGCGCTGGCTGTAGACCTGGGCGTCAGCAAACCACTTGCTCACCGAACCATCGAACACCGGCGCCAGGCGCCGTGGCCAGAACATCGCGCCCACCACCGCGGCCACGGCGATGCCGAGGAAGATTTCTTCGGTGCGCGCTTCAGCCACGTCCCACACGGCCAGGGGGTTGTCCACCACCGGCAAGGCGATCAGCGGCAAGGTGTAGCCGGCCAGCATCAGCGCGTAGTTGTTTGCGGTGCGCAGGTGCATGGAGAGGAACAGCAGGATGCCCGTCCACAAGGCAATCACCACCACCAATACATAGGGCGACTGCACGAACATCGGCACAAAAAACACCGCCGCCGCCGCGCCCATAAAGGTGCCGATGGCGCGGTACAAGGCTTTGGAACTGGTCGGCCCGACAAACGGGCTGGAGACGATGTACACCGTGGCCATCGCCCAGTACGGCCGTGGCATTTGCATGAGCATGGCGATGTACAACGCGATCATCGACGCGGCGAACGTGCGTACCCCGTAGAACCAGTCGCGTGCTGGCGGAAAACCGGTAAAGAATCCGTTCAAAGCGAGGCCGCCTCAAAGGCGCGCAACACCCGCAGCGCAGCCTCCAGATCGGTGGACGCGATGTCGGCCAGGACTTCCTTGCGCAGGCGCACCAGTTGCACCTCCACCGCTTGCACCAGCTCGCGGCCACGTTCGGTGAGGCTCAGCGCCTTGGCGCGGCGGTCGTGGACGTCTTCGGTCCGGCACACGTAGCCGCCTGCGCACAATTGGTCGAGCAGGCGCACCAGCGACGGGCTTTCCATCCCGGACGCCTGGGCCACCTTGACCTGGTGCACACCGTCGCCCAGACGCCCGATCATCAAGAGCGGCACGGCGCAGGCTTCGGAAATACCGTAGCTCACCAGCGTGGTCTGGCAGATTTTGCGCCAGTTGCGGGCGCCCACCACCATGCTGCTGCTGAGGTTCATCTGGAGTTGTTCGAGGGTCTGGGACACTGGATAGTTCGCATACAGTTAGTTTGCTAACTATCAATATGGTGGATGGATCCAATGCCGTCAAGTTTTGAAACAATTTATGGATGGGCGGCTGGGGATAGAGGTAAGTAAAGCGGGTTTAAGCGTGGGCGCAGAATTTTCTGACACTGCAAAACACCTGTGGGAGCTGGCTTGCCTGCGATAGCGAAGTGTCAGTCGACATCTCTCTCGACCGGACCCAAGTCATCGCAGGCAAGCCAGCTCCCACATTTGGATCAGTGCAGGTTTCAAGACTGCTGTTCGGCCTGGTCGTCCACCCTCTCCAAGCGGTCTCGCAGAGCCCGCCCTGCCTCCTCCTCAATAAACTCAAATACCTCCTCCGGCACGTTGTATTGAAACTGCTTGCGCCGATGCCTGGACACCTTGCCGTCGTTATCCAGGCACATCATCACCAGCTTGGACAAATCACTCCCGCGCACGTCATAGCGCTGGTTCACGGCCTTGATCACACGGTCGTAGCGGTCGAGGAACTCGGTCTCTTCGCGCAATTCCACTTCCAGCGCACGCCTGGCCATCTGCAGGGTGAATTCGACGCAGCGGGTGGCGTCCCAGTAGCGGTAGATAGAGGAGTGGCCAATGAACTCGAAAGCCATTTGCTCACCGTCCAGCCAGGTAACATTCCAGAAGTCTCGAGTCGGCTGGGAAAATGCCTTGAGGGTCTCCAGGTAGGCTTGCTCTTCGTGTTTCATCGCAACGGAAACAGGCAGCAACAGGCCGTTTTCCAGTGCACCGAAGTGGCAGAGTGTCTGGTGGATCAGGAATCGCGACAGACGTCCGTTACCATCCATGAACGGATGCAGGAACACAAAGCCGAAGGCGGTGACGGCCGCAGCCACAAGCGGGTCAACCTCACGCACTGGCTGACTGGCAAAGGCCATCAACTCTTCCATCAGTTCCTGGCACAGCTCAGGTGCTGGTGGTACATAGCTGACGCCCGCGGAGCCGCGCAAACCATTGTGCAGATAATTTTGTTCGTGGCGGAATGCAACGGCTTTGTCGAAAGGATTGGAAACAGTGCTGTTTTGCAGCTCTACCAAATAGTCTTCAGTGAGCAGCCGGCCTTCATGGGCTTGGCGTAACAGTTGGACGAAACGGCGCGACTTTTCCTCGCTGGGTTGTTCTTTTTCGATGGCGAACGAGTCGCGGGTTTCATGGAGATAGGCCCATTGGATGGCGCGGTCCATCATTTCCGATGGAAGGGTAGCCATAAAGGACTTGGCACGGCCCAAGATGTCCAGATCCAACAAGGCTTCGATTTCAGGCGTGCGTTCAACTGTCGCGCAATACGCCAAAGAGCCCAGACCATTGAAATCGATACGCCAACGCGAATTACGTGTTGAGGGTCCAGTCACGTAGCGCTGGGGATCAAACAAGGGTGAAACGCGGCTGTTGATTGGCTTGTCGTAGTCCAGCCGTTGAAGAGTCAAGCCTTCCCAGAGGTAGCAGACCTTGCGAATGAACACGCCGTTGGGGGCTTTTTCCAGCTCTTGCAACAGTTGGCCCGGGCTAACCGCCTCGAGCGCCTGAGCCAGGATGCCGAGGTTGATGCCTTCATGTTTGAGTGCGAAAAGAATGTGGTCGAGTATCGCGTCGGCTGAAGGCGCAACGGTATGAGGAACCGCCAGACAGTCACCAATCATCGAGATCCGCGTAACGGGCTTGATCATCGCGGCACGAGCAGGAGCAGTCGCTTTTAACCCGAGCAATTGATGAAGATGGGCGTAACCAACCAGAGACATCGCGCAACCTCAGAAAAAGTTCACTTGCGCGATTAAAGCCCAGATTTTTTCAACCAACACCAGATTTTTTCAACTTTCTGCGTATTCGCTAAGTTTTTTGCACCCCTCTTCCGCTGTGCAGCAGAAGATTCAGCTCGTCCACCACCTCGGCCCAATCCGCATCTTCCAGAATTTCATTACGCAAAAACTTCTTCTGGTTCTCCGTCCAGAAAAACGCATCTGCCAGATGCAACTCAGGCTTGAGCGGCGAATGCACTGCCACAAACTTCTCGATACTTACCGGGTCATCCGGCAGCCCAAGCTGCTTGAACAGAGACGGCAAGCTGTGCACAGGCGATTCCATGGGAGGCTCCTAGAAAGACGGCTCCCCAGAGTCTAGTCCAGGCGCCAACCAGCTCAGCAACCGCTCGACGCATTGCTGTGCCGAGAGCACACCGGTGTCCAGTTCCAGCGAGGCGTGCGGGGGCGGTTCGTAGGGTGAGCCAATGCCGGTAAACCCGGGCAATTCGCCTTTGCGGGCGCGGGCGTAGTGACCTTTGGGGTCACGCCCCTCGCACACCGCCAACGAGGCGCTGCACCAGACTTCCCGATAGTCGGCACCCAGGCGCTCGGCAAAAACCGCGCGCAACTCCACCAACGGCGCGATCATCGCCAGGATCACGATTTGCCCGTTTTCCACCAGCAACGCCGCGAGTTCACTGGCGCGGCGGATGTTTTCCAGGCGGTCGCTGTCGGCAAAGCCGAGGTCTTTGTTAAGGCCACCGCGCAGGGCATCGCCGTCGAGCACGATGCTGTGCCAGCCTTGTTCGAACAAGGCCGCTTGCAGCCCCTGGGCCAGGGTGGATTTGCCGGACGCGGGCAACCCGGTGAGCAGGATCGCCACACCGCGATGCCCATTGCGCGCCTCGCGCTGACGGCGGCTGATGCTCGCCGTCGGCGCCACCAGGTTACTGGGCAACGGGACGCGGCGCCGGCGTTGCGATGTTGCCAGCGGCCCACGCCGATTCTCGGCTGGCGAGCGCCGTGGCGATGGTCTGCACGCGGTCCGAGTCCAGCTGTTCCGGCAGCGGGTCGAGGCCGGCGCTGGCGAAGATCTGGCCATAGGCGTTACGCAGGTCGGCGTAGGCCAGGTCTCGGCGCAGGTCGGCTTGCAGGGTGTTGAGCTCGCCCTGGATCAGGTCCAGCTCGCCCAGGCCTGCCGCTTCGTGGCGGTTGCGCAGTTGCGTGAGGATTTGCCCGTCGATATTGGCCAACTGGTCGTTGGTCTTGAACTGGCGCACCGCGTCCTGATAGTTGGCGTTGGCCACGTAGACCTGCGCCAGCACCGCAATGGACATCGCCTGGCGCCGTGCGGTGGCGACTTCTTCACCGGCCTTGGCGACATCGATGGCCGCCGGTGCAGAGATCACGTTGAACAGGTTCCAGGTGACCTTGGCGCCATAGTCGGCCCAGCGGTTGTCCACCAGGAACGAGTTGCTGTCGTAATGCCCACCGGCCGAAAATTCCAGGCCCGGTAGCAGGCGCAGCATGGCCTTGCGCGTTTCGGCAGCGCTGATGCGGGTCTGGTAGTCCTGCTCACGCAACTCGGGGCGGTTGGCCAGGGCTTCCTGTTCCAGGCTGGCCAGGTTGACCTTGAGTTGAGGCACGTTGTAATCGTCAGGCGTAGCCAGCTTGAGGTCCGTGCCCATTGGCAGGTTGATCAAGGTGGCCAATTCGGTCTTGGCCAGGGACAACGCACGGCGCTGCTCCTGCAATTGGCGCGTGGCTTCGATCAGCGAGCGCTGGTAGCCCAGGGCTTGCACCGGATCGCCGATGCGTTGCTCGCTCATGCTTTGGCTGTTGCTCTGGGCCTGGTCGACCCGCGCCATCAGGCTGTCGATCTGGGTCAGCAAACGCTCGGCCGCCACGGCACGCCAGTAGGCGGAGCGCACGTCCTGCACGATGGTATTGATCACCTTGCGCCGGCGCTCCTGAATGATCAGGCGCTGGTCGCCTTGCTGCTTGGCACTGATGTAGCTGACGCCGAAGTCGAGCACGTTCCACACCATGGTCAGGTCCGCCACGCGACGGTCGCGGTCCTGAGAGGTCGACGGTTCCAGGGATTGGGTGCCGGTGAGCACGCTCTGGCTGCTGGAGGCGTTGGTATTGTTGCGCCCGGCGTAGCCTGCCGACAGCGCCATGCGCGGCAGCATGTCGAAGCTGGAGAGGTCCGATTGGCGCTTGGCCAGCGCTTCCTCCATGACTTTCAGGCGGCCTTCGAGGTTGTACTTCACCGCGCGGGCCATGGCCTGGTGCAGCGTCAGCGGGCCGTTCAGCGGCTCTTGATCCTTGTACATGCCTTGCAGGTCGCTGCGGGCTCGCTGCTCACTGACACTGCGTTCAATCGGCTCGCTGGTGACCGCACAACCACTGATCGCCAGCACCAGCAAGCTGATGCCGAACACCTTATGACCTGTCTTCATCCTTGTTCTGCCCCTGTTACTGCGCCTTGAGTTAAGTGTGTTCAGGCCTGCATTTCGCTGATGCCGACCTGTTGCAGTGCATGCGCCAGGTCAACCACCTGGCGTTGTTCCGTGTCCTTGATCTGCTGCAATTGCTGACCAAGGGTTGGCGCGCCAACCACGCTGCGCATTCCGTGAGCCGGGTCGCTCACACCCTTGATCGATTTGCTCTCGAACGCCTTGAAGCCGCTGTCATCAGCGCTGTCGCGGATGAACAGGGTCGACAGGGTACTGGCCCCGAAGATCCCGCCATCCCCACCACCAAAACCAAGGAAGCCCTTGCCGGCGCCATCCCCGCCGCCGTCGGTGTTGAACATCTGGGCGATGAAACTGGGAGCCAATGCACCGTGGTTGATGAAAATACTGCCCACCGGAGGCAACCCGCCGCCCAATTCACGCTGCTCGAACAACGGCGGGAAGCCGAGGGGTGAACCCAGGTTGCCGGTCGGCTGGCCATAGATGATCGGCTGCAACGGCGCGTCGGGCGCACCTTGTGGTGGGGCGGGGTCGGTGGTGCGGAACAACGGGTCGCCCGTCAGTGCGATGGTGTTGATCCCATAGTTGTTGGAGTTGGCGTACCCGCTGCCGGCGTTCCCCGACAAGTCGGTGACCAGGCTGGTGTCGAGGGTGATGAAGTTGCTCGGGTCGGTGATATTCGCCGTCGGCGTCAGGGTGGCTGTCCAGGTCTTGCCGCCGTCGCTGCTGGCCAGGTTGGACAACACGCCATTGGCCACGCTCAGGTCCGACAAATCAAAGCCGGTGACTTTCTCGCTGAAGGTGAAGGTCACGGTGCTGGTCTGGCCCACGGTCAGGTTCGGGTTGGAGACCGAGATGGTCGCGGTGGGCCGGTCGCCATCCACGCCATAGTTGTTGGATATGGCAATGCTGGCCCCTGCGTTGCCCGCCATGTCATTTACCTGGCTGGTATCCAGCACGATCAGGTTGGTGGCGTCGGTAACCGCCGCGGTCGGCGTCAGGGTTGCGGTCCAGGTTTTGCCACCGTCGGCGCTCATCAAGTTGGACAACACACCGTTGGCGACACTCAGGTCAGACAGGTCAAAACCGCTCACCACTTCACTGAAAGCGATGGTAACGGTCGTCGTCTGGCCAATACCCAGGTGGTTGTTGGCCACGGTAATGGTTGCGGTCGGGAGTTGGGTGTCAATGCTGAAGTTATTGGAATCGGTGACCCCCACGCCCGCGTTGCCCGAGCCATTCGTCACGCCGCTGTTATTCAGGGTGATGAGATTGGTGGCGTCGGTGACATTGCTGCCAGGCGTGAAAGTGGCGGTCCAGGTGATGCCACCGTCGCTGCTGCTCACAGCGCTCAATGTGCCATTGGCGATGCTCAAGTCGGCGTTGGTGAAGCCGCTCACCGCTTCGCTGAACGTGATGGTGACAGAGGAAGTTTCCCCGGCCTTGAGCGAGGTGTCGGCGATGACAATGGTCGCGGTCGGCACCGCAGTTTGCACCTGGTAATTTGCCGAGCTGGTAGTTCCGGTGCCGGTGTTGCCAGCCAGGTCGGAAATACCGGTGTTGTTCAGCACAATCAGGTTAGTGAGGTCGGTAACCCCGATGTTCGGCGTGAATGTAGCCGTCCAGGTGACGCCGCCGTCGCTGCTGCTGACGTTGCTCAGCGTGCCATTGGCGATGCTCAGGTCAGCGTTGTCGAAACCGGTCACAGCTTCGCTGAACGTGATGGTCACCAGCGAGGTTTCACCTGGTCGCAGGTTGGAATCACTCATGACGATGGTCGCGGTCGGGCGCTGGCTGTCGACGGCATAGGTGTTGGAGTCGGTAGTCCCGCTGCCTGCGTTACCCGCAAGGTCCGTGATGCCGGTGTTGTCCAGCGTGATCAGGTTGGTGGTATCGGTGATACCTGCGGCCGGTGTATAGGTGGCCGTCCAGGTGATCCCGCCATCACTGCTGCTCACAGCACTCAGTGTGCCGTTGGCGACCGTCAGGTCGGCATTGGTGAAACCGGTCACCGCTTCACTGAAGGTGATGGTCACCAGACTGGTCTGGCCGACGCCGAGCGCCGTATCGGCGACCACAATGGTGGCGGTCGGGCGCACGGTATCGATTGAATAATTGTTCGAGTCGGTGGTGCCGCTGCCGGCGTTTCCGCTCAGGTTCTGCACGCCGCTGTTGTCCAGCGTGATCAGGTTGGTGGCGTCGGTGATGTTGGTGGTCGGCGTAAAGGTCGCCGTCCAGGTGATGCCGCCGTCGCTGCTGCTGATCGCGCTCAACGTACCGTTGGCAATGGTCAGGTCAGCGTTGGTGAAACCGGTCACCGCCTCGCTGAAGGTGATGGTCACCAGCGAGGTTTCGCCGATTTTCAGCGCATTGTCGGCAATGATGATGGTTGCGGTCGGTGCCACGGTGTCGATGGTGTAGTTGTTGGAGTTGGTCGTGCCGCTGCCGGCGTTGCCCGCAAGATCCGCGATGCCGGTATTGGCCAGCACGATCAGGTTGCTCGCGTCGTTGACGCCCACGTTCGGGGTGAAGGTCGCCGTCCAGGTGATGCCACCGTCGCTGCTGCTCACGGCGGTCAGCGTACCGTTGGCAATTATCAGGTCGGCGTTGGTGAAGCCGCTCACCGCTTCGCTGAAGGTGATGGTCACCAGCGAGGTTTTACCGACCGTGAGGTTGCTGTCGGCGACCACAATGGTCGCGGTTGGCCGCACCGTATCGATGGCGTAGTTGTTGGAGTCGGTGGTGCCGCTGCCGGCGTTGCCCGACAGGTCGACGATGCCGGTGTTGTCCAGGGTAATCAGGTTGGTGGTATCGGTGACGCTGGCGCTCGGGGTGAACGTCGCGGTCCAGGTGATGCCGCCATCACTGCTGCTGACCGCGCTCAACGTGCCGTTGGCGACCGTCAGGTCGGCGTTGGTGAAACCGCTGACCGCTTCGCTGAAGGTGATGGTCACCAGTGAGGTTTCACCGATCCGCAGGTTATTGTCGGCCACCACGATGGTCGCGGTCGGGCGCACGGTATCGATGGCGTAGTTGTTGGAGTCGGTGGTGCCACTGCCGGCGTTGCCGTTCAGATCAGCAATACCGGTATTGTTCAGCGTGATCAGGTTGGTCGCGTCGGTGATGCTGGCGGTCGGCGTTAACGTCGCCGTCCAGGTAATGCCGCCGTCGCTGCTGCTCACCGCCGTCAACGTACCGTTGGCAATCGTTAGATCGGCGTTGGTGAAACCGGTCACTGCTTCGCTGAAGGTGATGGTCACCAGTGAGGTTTCGCCGATTTTCAGCGCGTTGTCCGCCACCACGATGGTTGCGGTCGGCCGCGCAGTGTCGATCGCGTAATTGTTGGAATTGGTGGTGCCACTGCCGGCGTTGCCGGCCAGATCGACGACCCCGGTGTTGTCCAGGGTGACCAGGTTGGTGGTGTCGGTAATGTTGCTGGTCGGCGTCAGCGTGGCGGTCCAGGTGATGCCGCCGTCGCTGCTGCTCAGGCCGGTCAGGGTGCCGTTGGCCACTGTCATGTCGGCGGAGGTGAAGCCGCTGACCGCTTCGCTGAAGGTGATGGTCACCAGCGACGTTTCACCCGCCGCCAGACTGGTGTCGGCAACCACAATGGACGCGGTCGGCCGCACGGTATCGATCACGTAATTGGCCGAATCAGTCGTGCCGCTGCCGGCGTTGCCGGCCAGGTCAGCGATACCGGTATTGTCCAGGGAGATCAGGTTGGTGGTGTCAGTGATGCTGGCCGTCGGGGTGAACGTTCCGGTCCAGGTGATGCCGCCGTCGCTGCTACTCACTGCGCTCAGCGTGCCGTTGGCGATGGTCAGGTCGGCGTTAGTGAAGCCGGTCACCGCCTCGCTGAAGGTAAAGGTCACCACCGAGGTATCGCCGATCTTCAACGCCGTGTCGGACATCACGATAGTCACGGTCGGCCGTGCGGTGTCGATCGCGTAATTGACCGAACTGGTCGTGCCGACACCCGCCACGCCGTCGCTGATGGCGGTCACCCCGGTGTTGTCGAGGGTGATCAGGTTGGTGCTGTCGGTAATGTTGTTGGTAGGCGTGAAAGTCGCGGTCCAGGTCAGGCCGCCGTCGCTGCTGCTGACCGATGTCAGCGTGCCGTTGGCGATGGTCAGGTCGGCGTTGGTAAACCCGGCGACTGCCCGGCTGAAGGTGATGGTCACCAGCGAGGTTTCGCCGATTTTCAGGGCCGTGTCGGCCATCACGATAGTCGCGGTCGGAGGCTCCACATAGGCAGTGTTGAGCGTGCCGCCGTTGTTGTAGATCGCCGCGAACGCCAACGGAACACTCCCCGTCACGCCGCCGCCCAACTCTGCACCGCCCGAGCCACTGCCGGCCGCGTTGCCGCTGATGGCACTGAAGTTGGACGACGTAATCAGCACTGTGCCGCCCTGGTTCCAGATTGCGCCGACACCGCGCCCGCCGTCGCCGCCGTTCAGGTTGTTGCTGCCCTGGCCGCTGCCGCCGCCGCCGCCACCACCTGCGCCGATGTTATTGCTGATGACCGAGGTGCCGATGATTTTCAGGGTGCCGGTCGAGGCGTTGTAAATGCCGCCGGCCGCATTGCCGCCGACGCCGCCGACCTTGTCCCAACCGGACCCGCCGCCGCCGCCGCCGATGGAAATAGTGCCGTTGCTGGCCGTACCGCCATTGCCGCCGTTGCTGTAATAAGACACGCCCACCCCGCCGGCCCCGCCGGTTGTGGAACCGCCGCGCCCGCCCATGTGCGTCGCGTCATAGCCGCCGCCATAGCCGCCGGCGCCACCGCTGCCAGCCTGCCCGCCCAGCGTGCCGGTGCCCGGCCCGGCGGTCCCGCCGTGCCCGCCGCCCTGACCGCCCAGGCCGCCACCACCGCCGCCACCGCCGCCGTAGTTGGCGCCCGTGACACCGCCGCCACCGCCGCCGCCCGCCGCTGCGTTGCCGGTGACTGAAACATTATTCAAGGTCAGGATACCGGCGTTGAAAATCCCGCCGCCCATGGCGCCGGTTGCCCCGTAACCGCCATTGCCGCCATTGCCGGAAACCAGACCACGAGTGATGACCAGACCGTCCAGCGTCACCGTACTGCCGGAGGTGATTTCCACCACCCGCGTCTTGTATTGACCATCGAGGGTAACGTCAGCGACGCCGTCGTTATTCAGGTCACCGTCCACGGTGATGTTCTTGTTGATCAGCAATTCAGAGGTGAGCTGCACCGTCATACTGCTGCTGAACGTCACAATATCGCCGTTCTGCGCCGAAGCCAGAGCCGCGCGCAGCGAGCCCACCCCGGTGTTCGCGTTGTTGGTCGCGGTCCACGTGGCCAGACCCCACTGGTAGTCGTTCATGGCTTTGGTCGACAGCACGTTGGCGCTTTCGATGGTGCCGGTGGCGATCTCCAGGTCCCAGTCACCGCCCACGCCGGTGCGGTTGGTCGACGCCGCCACGTCACGGCCGGTCAGTTGCGCCAGGGAATCAACGAAATTCAGCCCGCGCTCGCCTTCGGCGGTGTAGCAGCCGTAGATCAGGATGTCGCCGCCGACATTCATGTCCTTGCCGATTTGCCCCAGCACCGCGCTGCGGGCAGCCACGTTATCCGCCGACAAGTACGTGGTGCCGAGCCACAGATCGCCCGCGTTGCCGTGGGCGATGATTTGCACCGAGCTGACGCCCTGATGCGTATCGAGGTAATCAGCGATTTGCTGCAGGCCGTCCTTGCTGCCGTCCAGCTGTACCACCTGGGTTCCGGGCGCCACGCCCTGCAGCAAGATGGCGGAGTCTTTTACCCGGGCGTCGACAAACACCACGGTTTGCCCCGGCACCGCCACGGGTGCAGCGGCTGGCGCATCGGCCTGGCCATGGGTGTCCTTGCTTGCGACCGGGTGGTCGCCGGTCGGCGCCTTGGCCGCGTCAGCGGTGGGGTGGCTGTCGGGCTGCGCCACGTCGGCCACGGTGGCGGCGACGGCGCCATCGAACAGCATGCGCGGTTCAAGGGGCATGATCATGGGCGAGACCCGCGCCCGTGTTACTTCGCTAACCCGCGACTTGCGATTGCTCCACCACATGCTGCTCACCCGGCGTCGAACGTTCTTTGAGAGAAAATAAAAACGCCGCGATCAATTGATCGCGGCGTTGGCCTTCATACGAATCACATTGGCGGCACTGGCTGAACCGTCCTGCCAAAACGACAACTCGGTGTACTGCTGGAACAGGTCCGGCGGCAAAATCGTGCGCCGCGCCTGCAGGCGCACCTTGGGCTGGACCTTGTGCAAGCCGGACACACCCAGCGCCTGGTCAAACTCGGGCGCGTCGTAGACGAGGTTGTCGAAGTCATGCTCAAACCACGGCTCGCCGATAAAGTCGTACACCAGCCGCAGTACCCGCTCCGGGGCCTGACTGAGCAGGTCGTAATCGACGATCAGCAATGAGTCGGCGTGTTCGCCGTAATAGGCTTCCTTGAGTGCCGCCCACGAGAAGCCCACCAACCGGTTGCGCTGCGCCAGGGTTTCACAGCGGCTGTACACCGTGTTGCGCTCGACATCGTCGCCAAACAGCTTGGTGTTTTCGAAAGGATTGGCGCGGTATAGCCGTTCCAGGCTGTCCATGATCCAGGCGACGTTGCGCACGCAGGCAATGACTTTGGATTGGGGAAACAGGTCATGCAGCGCGGGCATGCGCGCGCACCACTGGCGGTTGGTGTCGAACACCAGCGGCGTGGAGACCTTGTCGGCGTAGTAGGAATCGAACAGGCCGCGCAACAGGCGGCGACGGGTATTGGCGTCAATCACCGCGCCGAATTCGCTGCCGGCGCTGCATTGCGCCAGCACGCCATTAAACAGGGTGCCAACGGGGCTGCTCATGCCCGCGTGAAAACGCGGGTTCTGCAGCAAAATCGCCGAGAGCAGGGTGGACCCTGAACGGGGCAATCCGGAGATAAAGTGATACTGCAATCCCTTCACCACTTTGTCAGACAAAAATCCATTTGTGGCCGTAGAGTAGTTCAGGATTGCGCGATCAACTAGTGGTCAATTGCCACTATTTTGGTATTCCCCTAATACCGAATGGATATTAACGGCAGCCCTCGGGCTGCGAAGGCTCTGGCCCGCGGCACAGCACAAACAACCGCGCCCGCGCCCCGCCGCCGTCCTGCTGCAAAAGTTGTTTCCAGCCTTCGGGAATCGGCGCGAAATCGTCCGGTATGTCGGTACTGCTGATCAACCACACGCGCCGGGTATCGGCGGGTAATGCCGACAAACGGTCGAGGTAAATGCGCCCGCCATCCTGGTCCACCAGGGTGCCGAAGCCATAGGCATTCGGCCGGGTCGGGGTGCCATCGGGTTTGGGCGGCGTGTAGAGCTGCAATTGGGCGTCGGTCTGGTCGTAATAGACGTAGCTGAGGTACCACATCATGTCGCTGAGGACGATGCGGTCATCTTCCTGGTAATTACGGTTGACGAACTCCACCGGCACGTTGAACTGGTCATGCTCGTCAACGGTGAAGTTGTTCTTCAACCCGAGGAGTTCCACACCCACGAACAACACAAACAGCGCGGCACCCAACCAAGACCGGCGTGCGGGCAAACGGTCGATGGCCAGCGCGACCAGGATCGGCAAGCCCAGCGCATACACGGTGAGGTAGCGCTCGATAAACACCGGCGAGATAAAAGACACGCCGTACACCAGCAGCAACGGCAGCAGGAAGAACAACGCCAGCAGACAGGCGGGCCGTTGGTGTTCACGGTCTCGCCAGGCGGTGACACCGACCACGGCGATCAGCAGCAGCGGGAACAACCAGAACAGCGGTTTCCAGAACCCGATGCCTTCGTCCTGAAGCATGAACTGCCAGATCATCGACGGTACGGAGATCAACGTGACCGGGTCTTCCCAGCCAATATCACCGCCAACCTTGAGCTGTTCGACGTGCTGGATCAGGTCCAGCAAGTTCGGCAGCCACGGCAAGTACAGCGCGACGATCACAGCGTTGGCGCACCACCAGGACGGGCGCAGGATGAGGCGTTGGCCAGCCGGCTGGCCGCGGCACAACACCCCCAGGTAAGCCCAGTGCACCAGCACACACAGCGCGGTGAAGTAATGGGTGTAAAAGCCGGCCGTCATCAGCAGCACGTAGGCCGCCAGGTAGCGCGTGCGCTGAGGCTGGCGAATCCAGTAGACCAATGCCAGCGTCGCCCCCAAAAGCCACACAGCCAGCAGCGAGTACATGCGCACTTCCTGGCTGTAGCGTACGGCGGTAGGAAATAACGCCAGCAGCACTCCGGCCAGCACAGCGGCGCGACGAGTGGACACCTGCCGCGTCAGCCAGATACCCAGGCCCACCGCGACCACGCCGGGAATGGCGCTCATGCCACGAATTGACCAGATGCCGTCACCGAACAGCTCGATCCATCCCCGCAGCATGAAAAAATACAACGGCGGGTGCACGTCGTGGGCCGCGTGAAACCACAGGTCGGCCATGGCGTATTCGCTGAGCAGCAGGCTGGAGCCTTCGTCACCCCAGATCGCCGAGGCGGTCAGGCAATAAAAACGCACGCCCATGGCCAGCGCCAGGATCGGCACCCACCATAAACGGCTGAGCCAACCAGCACCTTCCCAGGCGCCTTCGAGGCGATTGACTGCGGGAAATACCCCAACCTTGTCGTCTTGTTCTACCACAGACCGTCGCACCTCAATTCCCCTGAAACTGCCCGCTGGCCGGGCAAAACCTGCACACGTGCAAACAAGCGCCACTCTAGGACAAAAGCCCCGGTTTCGCTCGCTGTTTCGCTGCCGACAGGCGGCGCGCAACAGCTGCGTCTACGCTCTGCGATGACACCAGATCGATTGGCGTCACACCCCGTATAGCCCATACAAGGATGAGCGATTCATGGAAGTATTCATCGGCACCATTCAACCCTTTGCGTTTAACTTTGCCCCACAAGGCTGGGCCTTGTGCGCCGGCCAGACCCTCTCCATCAACCAGAACCAGGCATTGTTCGCCCTGATCACTACCACCTATGGCGGCGATGGCGTGCAAACCTTCAAGTTGCCAGACCTGCAAGGCCGGCTGCCCGTCGGCCAAGGCAGCGGCGCGGGCCTGACCACGCGCGTCATCGGCGAATTTTCCGGCACTGAATCCGTGACGGCCACGCTGGTCAACCTGCCGGTCCATACCCACACCGCCACCGCGATCACCGCCACCACGGCGATCCAACTGACGAGCCTGACCAGCAACCCGGTGACAACACCCACCGCCACCAACTCATTTATCGGCGCCTCCGGCGGCGGGCCGGGCAGCGCGTCGATCTACTCGGACCAACAGGGCGCCAACCCGGTACCACTCAAGGGTGTGAGCACCACGGTGACCAGCCCGACGATCGGCCCGGCTGGCCAGGGCCAACCGATGGGGTCCATGAACCCCTTCCTGGCGATCAATTTCAGTATTGCCCTGAGCGGCATCTTTCCGTCACGCGGCTGACGCACTGCCTTGGCCGAGGCTCGCGGGCCTCGGCACCTCTGACGTGGAGCCTTCCTATGCTGAACCTGGTCACCCTCGAACACTTTCGACCCTTGCTCGCGCGCACCAGCGTGCTGTACCTGCCGGACGGCTCGGCACTGCCGATCCAGGTGCAGAGTCTGCGCGAAACGCCAGACGCCACTATGCCCGGCGCCACTCGTGCAGCGTTCAGTGTGCAACTCAACAGCCTCGGCCCGACGGACTTTGTCGATGGCTTATGCCGCCTGCCGCTGCCCGGCGCCACCCTGGAACAGGTGTTTGTGTCCCGGGAGCCCGCCATGGGCCGTGACAGCGAGCGGGGCTACTTCTGCATTGTGTTCAACTGAGACGGGTACCACACCAACCGCTGCGCGGCGGGTGTCTCTTCCTCCACCCGAAACCCCAGCGCCAGGTAATGCTGGCGCGCCTGGGGGTTGCTGGCCCACACCACCGTGGCCACCGGGCAAAACACCTGCGTGGCGGCTTGCTGCACGCCTTTGAGCACCGCACGACCAAACCCCTGGCCGCGTGCCGCGGGGATAAACGCCAAATACAGCACCCGAATTTCGTTGGGCCCGAAGTCTGCACTCAAGGCGCCGATGGGCGTGCCGAGCTTTTCGATCACGTAATGCAGGGCGCCAGGAAAATGCGTGTCCATGCCGGTTTCCTGAACCTGGAACTGCTGGCTGATCACCTCTTCCACCAGCCCCTGCTCGCCATCAATCCACTGCAAATCCGCCCGCGCCGAACGGTACAAACTGTGCAAAAACGGCTGATCACCCGCCCGTGAAGGGCGCATTTCCAGCCCCAGCGCCAACGCGCCCTCCTTGTTCATCATCGCGTTCAACTCCTGTCAGAACCCGCTTTCCCGAACGCCCAACGCCGCTGCCCGTCGCCAGGCCACGCCCAGCACTGACTCGCTGCGCCCTTGCAGCACCACCACGCCGCGCAACGGTTGGTGTGGAGTTTCGATCGTTTGCACACTTTTCAACCGCGCGCCGTACTGGGCCTGCACCGGCTCCGGACGCTGGTTTTCATCGCGGCGCACGGCAATCGGCCCGTGGTGATCGGACGTCAGTGCCTCCTGGTCCAGATACGCCACGCCGTTGGCGTCGATATCGGTCAGCTCCACGGCGATGGCGGCGTGCATCGGGTCATCAGCGATAAATCGCCCGGTCGACCCCGACGCAACCCGCCACAGTTCGGCTTCAGCCAGGTAACCGCGCAGGCGCGCGCCGTCTTCCACCACTCGCGCCAGCACGTCTTTGGGCGACAGCCAGCGACCCACGCTCAATTGCGGCAACACATCGCGCACGGTGCCCGCGTGGGGGGCGCGCAACAGCAGACGCTCACGCTGGGCAGCCAACCCACGGTATTCGGCGAGGGCCTGTGACAGGCGTTGATCGTTGATGCCGGCGTCTGCCGCCGTTTCGCTGCGCCCGGCCTGGCGGCGCATTTGCAGCTGCAAAATCTCCACTTCACGGCGCACGATGCTTTGCCGGGCGTCCAGGTCCGGCGACTCCAGCTCCACCAGCACCTGGCCCTGGGTCACCACTTGGCCATCCACCACGCGTAATTGCTTGACCCGCGCCGCCACCGGCGCATGCAACGCGCTGGCCCGCCCGGCTTCAAGCATGGCGGGCAATTCCACCGCACTGCGCCACGGCACCACCAGCACCAGCACGATCAACGCCAGGCCCAGGCCGCTGAGCAGCACGCGGGGCGCGTGGGCCTGGCTGCGACGGCCCCACCATTCGCGCCACTCCTTGCAGATCGGCAGGAAGATGAACCACACCAGCTCCACCAGCATCAGGAAGATCCCCAGCAGCTTGAAGAACAGGTGATACACCGCCAGCGCAATCCCCAGGAACAACGCCGCCCGCCACAGCCACGACAGGTAGCCCCACCACAGCAACCGCCGTTGCATCACCGGCGACCACGGCTCCGGCGCCGGCTCGCCGTAGCCGAACAGCGCCTCGCGCAGGCGCCAGCGGCACAGGGCAAAGGCGCGGCCTTGCAAATTGTCGACGCCCCATAAGTCGCTGATCAAAAAGTAACCATCAAAGCGCATGAACGGGTTGAGGTTGATCGCCAGCGTCGTCAACCACGTGGCGCTGGCCAGCATGAATGCGGCGGTGCGCGCCGGACCGTCCGGCAACAGTGACCAGGCCAGCAAGGCCACACACGCCAGCAGCAGTTCAGCCATCACGCCACCGGCACCGATCATCAACCGTGCCCGGCGATCATTGACCCGCCAGGCGTCACTCACGTCGGTGTAGAACATCGGCAGCAACACCATGAACGCCACGCCCATGCTCTGCACGCGACAACCGGCGCGCTTGGCCATAAACGCGTGGCCGAACTCATGGCATAACTTGGCAAAGAACAGCGCCACACCAAATGCGAGGGCGCCGCCCAGGCTGAACAGATGCGGGAACGTCGCCAGGAAGCGCTGCCAATCGCGCGCAACCAAAAATATGCCCAGGCCCAGCACAATGGGCAAACCGTAGCGCAACAACCCCGGGCCGAAGCGCGCCAGCCATGGCCAGGCACGATTGAGAAATGCATCCGGCCGCCACAGCGGGATGCGGAAAAACAGGTACTGGTGCAGCAACACCTGCCACAGGCTTTGCTTCTGAGCGGCGGCTTTATAGAGGTAGCTGGCGCGTTGTTCCGGGTCGAGAGCGGCGATCAGGTCGTGGGCGCGCAAGAAACCCAGCAGCTCTTCCACCTCGGAATCGCCCAGCGGCAAGCCCGGCTCGCGGTTGGCGGCTTGCAAGACTTTGTCCGGATCACCCAGCGACCAATGGCGCAGCAGGCGAATGGCCGTAGCGCCCAATTTGAAATAGCGCCCGCGCACCGGGTCGGCCAGGGTCCAGCGGGGCGAACCATCCAACGCCGGCCCACTGCTGGACAGTTGCAGGTCGTCGCGCAGTTGAGGCAGGTTCATCAGAGGCCAACGCTCTGGCGTAGACCCGCCAGCGGCCGGCGCAACAGGTACAGCGCCAGCGGCGCGCGCTCACCATAGATCTTCGCCGTGCCGCGCAGGCCGATACGCGGCGGCGCGGCATCGAACTGCGCATCCAGGCGATAGGCCAATTGGCCGCCCGGCGTGGGCTGCGCTTCGTAGGCCGCGCGTTGCAGGGTGGCCAGGTAGCGTTGCAATGGGTCGCTGTCGAGAAACAGCGCGATTTGGGCGTTGGGCGCCAGGGCAATCGCATCGCCCACGGCCAGTTCGATGCGCAGCTCGGCCTGACCGGGGTCGGCGATCTGCAGCAAGCGTTCACCGGTTTGCACGGGTTTGCCGGTCCAACGCTCGGCGTCGGCAAAGACCGCAATACCGTCGCGCTCGGCGCGCACTTCGCTGCGCTTGAGCAGCTCACGGGCGTAGTCGCGTTCGGCGCGTTTTTGTTCGACGCGAGCGGCCAGCAGGTCGATGCGCGAGCTGGATTCGGCATCGGCGAACGCGCGCTGGGCGTTGGCCTTGAGTTCGGCTTCCGCCACGCCCAGGGCGCGGGCGGCCACATCGGCCTGGGCGGTGAGGGTGGTGCTTTCAAAGCGCAGCAGCAGGTCGCCGGTTTTCACCGTCTGGTTGGGCTTGACCAGGAACTCGGCGATCACCCCATCCAGGGGTGCTGCTACCACCTGACCGGCCAGTGGCACCACTTCGGCTGGCGCCAATACCGACTGGCGCACCGGAATCAGCAGCATCAACAGCAACGCGACCACCACCAGCACCTGGCGTTTGCGCGTCAGGCGCAGGCGCCACGGCCGGCGCGGTTGCAGCGCATGCCAGGCATGGCTGTAGGTGCCGCCCAATTGCGAAAGCAATACTTGCTCGGCCGGGTTCCACGGCGTATCCCGTGCCAACCACAGGCCGCCGAACACTTGGTTTTGAGGGTCGATCAACGGCAACCAGAACACATGGGCAGCCGACAAGCTCTGCCAATCGGCCTGCACCGCTGCACTCAATGGCTCGGCGGGCACCACCCGCGCCATCTCGCCCAAACCCTGGGCGTGCAACTGCGCCACCGCCTGCTCGACAAATGCCACGAACGGCGCGTTCGGATCGACACTGCTCACCGCCGTCACCGCCTGCACCTTGCCGGCGATCAGCAAGGCGGCATGGCGATAGCCGAACAGCGGCTGCCCATCGTTGACCAGGCTGTAGGCCAGTTGCTCAGTGGTGCGCGCGGCGCGGGTCTGGCGCTCAAGGTCGAGGAACTGCGCGAACACCCGCTCGGTGTTGCCCGGGATCGGTGCGTTCATTGCAGTTGGGCAAAGTGCGCGGTGCCGCTCATGCCGGCCATCAAGCCCGTGGCATTGGGCAGGGTGGCAACTAGCAGCAGCGTCTGGCTGCCCTCATCGATACGCGCGCCGAGACGCTTGACCGTGGCGCTGAACGCCTGGCCAGTTTCGTCGGGGGTGAAGTTGAAGGTCTGGCCGGGCTTGAGTTTGGCCATCCAGCTTGACGGCACCAACAGGTGAATTTCCAGGCTGCGGTTGTCGACGATTTCCAGCAATGGCGCGCCGGCCGATACGCTCTCATAGCGCTGGACCTTGCGCTGCACCACCTGGCCGTCATACGGCGCCAGCACGCTGCAGCGCTTGACCTGCACCTGGTACACCTGGGACTGGGCTTGGGTTTCGGTGAGCTTAGCTTCGGCGCGGGCCACTTCAAAACGCCCGACGGAATTGAGCGCCGCCAATTGCTTGTTGTGGGCCAGTTCTTCACCGGCGCCACGGCTGGCGGCTTGGGCGGCGTTGAGCTGGGCCTGGTAGGCCGAGCAGTCAAAACGCGCCAGGGTGTCGCCCTTTTTGAACGACTCACCCTCGCTGAACGGCAGCTCGACGATGCGCCCCGATAGCTCGCTGGCCAGCATCGCCTGGTCGCGGGCGCGCAATACGCCACGGGCCTCGCTGCTGGCGCTGGCTGCGGCGGCAGCCGGCTGATCCAGTAATGGATCCTGGGCCAGGGCCAACGGTGCAATGCCCATCCAGCAGGAAAATCCGAACACCCATCCACGTAACGGCTTCATACGATCGACCTCCCTGACGATGTCCGCAGTCTAGGGCAGAGAGGTTAAATTGCCACTACTAAAAATCGGACAAATCAGCATTTTGTGTGGGCCTTCACCGAAGAGGCTGTCGGATCAAGCTATGATTGCGGCCCCTCCAAGGACTCAGGATCAAGGACACGTCATGCGCATCGGTTTTCTGTCACCCCTGGCACTGGCCCTGCTGGCCGGCACCTCCCTGCAGGCCCAGGCCAGTTCCGACGACTCGTGCTACCCCGATTGGCGGGTGTCGCGCAGCAGCCTGGACACCTGCAGCAACCTGCCCTTCCTGAGCCCGGGCAATGACAGCCGGGTGAACCTGCGTTTGTTGCTGGCCGATAAGAAATCCGCACCCCTGACGCCGAATGCCCTGAATGACGATGACCTGGCCCAAGGCTTCGGCCCGGTGCCGTTCCCGGTGTACCGCCTGGCGCCCCATGCAGACAACAGCACCGAGCCCGACGACGGCCCGGACGATTCGCGCACTGCTGAACTCGATACCTTGCTCGGCCCGCTGGGCATCAAGCGCGACGAGTACAAAACCGCCGGCGAAGCCTTCCTCAATGGCGAAGGCAGCCGCTGCCGCAGCAACAACGATGACAGCGCCACCGCGTTCATCAGCCAGGTGTTCAAAGCCGACATGCCTGCGCCGGAGCGCGAATTGCTGGTCAAGGCCCGCCTGCAACTGCTGACCACCTGCGACTGGGACGGCCCGGTGGTAGCGGACCCGCAGCAGATCCAGTCCGCCGACGGCCAAGTGTTGCGCGACTACCTGCAAGCCGCCGCCGACTTCTACAGCGGCCGTTTCGCCGAGGCGTCCAGCGGCTTCGCGGCGGCCGGCAAAAGCGCGTTGCCGTGGTTGAAGGAAGCCGCGCAGTACATGACCGCGCGCACTGCGCTTAATCAGGCTCAGGCCAACGCCTACGACGAAGACGGCATGCCGCACCTGGACCGTGTGGATAAGTCCGCCCTGGCCGAGGCCGAGCAGGGTTTCGACAGCTACCTGAAGGCTTATCCACAGGGCACCTACAGCACCTCCGCACGGGGCCTGTTGCGCCGGGTGTACTGGTTGGCCAACGACAACAGCAAGCTGGCCGACGCGTTCGCCTGGCAATTGACCCAGGCGAGCGATGCACAGCGCAATGTGTCGGTGGATGAGCTGGTGGAAGAGGCAGACCTCAAGCTGCTGATGGTCAACAGCGAGACCGTCAAGACGCCGATGATCCAGCTGGTCAGCGACCTGATGGTGATGCGCGGCGGCAACCAACCGAGCCTCAGTCGTGCAGACATCGAGCAGCAAAAGGCGGTGTTTGCCAGCGAGCCGGAACTTTACGACTACCTGTTGGCGGTGAATGCGCTGTACACCGAGCAGCAGCCCGACGCCGCCCTCAAGCTGTTGCCGCAGAACGTGCCGTCGAGCCTGAATTACTTCGCCTTCAGCCAGCAGACCCTGCGCGCCCTGGCCCTGGAAGCCAAACAAGACTGGAAAGGCGCCGAGGCCTTGTGGCTGCAACTGCTGCCGCTGGCAACACTGCCACTGCAACGCGACCAGCTGGAATTGGCCCTGGCGATGAACTACGAGCGCAGCGGCCAGTTGGCCAAGGTGTTTGCCGCCGACTCGCCGATAGGCGCCAAGCAGGTGCGTTACATCCTGCTGCGCAACATCGCAGGCCCCGACCTGCTGCGCCAGCAGATCGCCAAGGCCAGCGACCCGGTAGAGCGCGAGACCGCCCAGTTCGTGCTGCTCTATAAAGACTTGCTGCGCGGCCAGTACGCGACATTCGCCGACGACCTCAAGCAACTGCCCGCCTCGGCCCCCGAGGACAAGTTGGGCACCAGCCTGGGTTACATCTACAGCGCCAGCCAGACCTTGAAGCTGTTCCAGTGGAACGGCGAGAAGGCCGAGTCGGGCTACGCCTGCCCGAGCATTGCGCAAACCGCCGCCACCTTGCAGGCCGACGGCAAGAACCCACAGGCGCTGAACTGCCTGGGTGAGTTCATCCTGCGCAACAACCTCGACGGCATGCCACTGGAACAAGCCCGTGCAGCGGGCAGCCTGGGCAGCACCGCGTCGCAGTTCAAAGGCGAAACCTTTTCGCGGCTCGACGGCTACAAGCAGGTGATCGGCAACGCCAAGGCGTCGAAGAACGATAAGGCCTACGCGCTGTTCCGCGCCATCAATTGCTACGCGCCGGCCGGCTACAACAGTTGCGGCAGCGTTGATGTAGAGCCGGCCGTGCGTAAAGCCTGGTTCCGCCAGCTCAAGAGCGGTTTCGCCGACACCCAGTGGGGCAAATCGCTGCAGTACTACTGGTGAAGCACCTGTGGCTGGGCTTGCTCCTGTTGGCAAGCCCGGCGTTCGGCGCCGTCGATGCCAGCGACTATGACGCCTTCTGGCTGTGGAGCGGCGTGACGCCCCAGCCGGTGCTCAAGCAGGCCAACACCCTGTACATCCTCCAGGGCCAAATCAACTCAACGCGCCGGGCGCCAGCGCGCGGCGTGCAGCTTATCGCCCAAGGCATGAGCGTGCCGCGCCTCACCCGTGGCGAGGTCTGGGTGGTGTACCGCGCCCACACGCTGCACTGGCCAGAGCGGGTCTACACCCAACTGCTCGGCCAGGTGCAACGCTGGCGTGATGCGGGCAACCCGGTGGTCGGCATCCAGATCGACTTCGACGCCCGCACCCAATACCTGCACGAATACGCCGACTTCCTGCGCGACCTGCGCCAACGCCTGCCGGCCGACCTGCGCCTGAGCATCACCGGCCTGATGGACTGGAGCAGCAACGCCGACCCCGCCGCCATCGCCCAGCTCAAAGGCGTGGTGGATGAGGTGGTGGTGCAGACTTATCAAGGGCGGCACAGCATTCCGGACTACGCGGCGTATTTGCCACGGATGAACCGCTTGGGGGTGCCGTTCAAGATCGGGTTGATTCAGGGCGGGGTTTGGGAGGAGCCGGGGTATTTGAAGAAGAGTGAGTGGTTTCGCGGGTATGTGGTGTTTTTGCAGAACCCGTAGGCACCCGGCTTGCCGGCGATGGCGGTCTCAGTGGCCTCATCGCCGGCAAGCCGGGCTGCTACAGGGGGTTGCGGTTACCAGTCGTAGGTCAGGCTTGATACGGCGGTGCGCCCTTCCCCGTAGTAGCAATCCAGGTCGCTGGTGCATTGCGACACATAGGTCTTGTTGGTGAGGTTCTGCACGTTCAGCGCCAGTTTCACGCCCTTGAGTTTGAGCGGCGAGCGGCTCAGGTCGTAACTCAGGCTGGCGTCGTAGACGCTGTAGGACGGCACCGTGAAAGCACCGGCATAGTAATCACCCAGGCTCTGGCGGGCGTAGCGCACACCCAGGCCTGCGCCGAGGCCGGCCAGCGGGGTGTCGCCGAGCACGGTGTAGTTGACCCACATCGAGGCAGTGAGCGGCGAGATGCCAGCCGGGTGGCGGCCCTGGCGACCCTCTTCGTCCTTGGTGTACTTGATGTCGTTGCGCGCCGCCGAAGCGATGATGTCCCAGGCATCATTGAGGACGGCCTTGGCTTCCAGTTCCACGCCCCGTGAGCGCATGGCACCGCTCTGGGTACTGAAGGTGGCGTCGGGTTCGGTGGTGAGCACGTTTTCCTGGTCGAGCTGGTAAACCGACGCTTGCACAAAACTCTTCTGGCCCGGTGGTTGGTACTTCACGCCCACTTCATATTGCTTGCCGGTCGATGGGTCGAACGGCTTGTGGTCGGCATTGGTGCCGGTCAACGGCAGGAAGGATTCGGAATAGCTGACAAAGGGCGCGAAGCCGTTATCGAACAGGTACACCAAGCCTGCGCGCCCGGTGAAGGCTTCGTCCTTGCTGGCAAAACGGGTGTCCTGGATTGGCTCCTTGTTCACCACGCTGGCCCAGTCATAGCGGCCACCAAGGACCAGCGCCCACTTATCCCATTTGATCTGGTCCTGCACGTACAGGCCAGTCTGGCTCAGGGTACGGTCCCAGCGGTAAGGTTGGCCGTAGTTGATCCGCTGACCATAGACCGGCTTGAACAGGTCGATCACCGGCGGGTTGCGGTCGTACAGGCCGTGGAACAAAGAGCCGGAATGGTAGTAATCCAGGCCAAAAATCATCGTGTGCGACAGTGCGCCGGTATCAAATTCGGCCTGGGCAATGCTGTCCACGCCGAACACCTTGTTGTTCTGCGACCAGTCCACGGCATAGCGCTGCAGGTAGCGCTGGTCCTGCACGCCAGTGACCGGGTTGGCGACGAAGGCGTAGCCGTGCAACGGCGCGGTGTAGCGGTCGTCGACCTCGGCATAGCGTGCGTTTTGCTTGAGGGTCCAAGTCTCGTTCAGGCGGTGGGACACTTCGTAGCCGAGTACGTATTGCTCGCGGTTGTACTGGTTCACGCCCGGCTCGCCGATAAACAGGTCGCGCTTGATCTTGCCGTTGGGGTTGTTCCACAACGTGCCGGACGCGGGCAAGCCTTGGGCTTCGGGGACGCCTTTGTCTTTCTGGTACTGGGCGAACAGGGTCAGGTGGGTATCGTCGTTCGGCCGCCAGGTGAAGCTGGGGGCAATGAACTGGCGCTTGTTCTTTACATAGTTGATCTCGTCCTGCCCGTCATTGGCGAGGCCGGTGAGGCGGTAGAGAAATTGCCCCTGCTCGTCCAGCGGGCCGCCGAGGTCGATGGCGGCGCTTTTGTGTTCATAGGTGCCGGCCTCCAGCACCACCTGGTGCAACGGGGTTTCGGTGGGGCGCTTGCTGACCATGTTGACGATGCCACCTGGCTGGTTCTGCCCGTACAACACCGACGCGGGCCCTTTGAGCACTTCGATGCGCTCCAGGGAGTACGGCTCGATCTGCAACGCGCCACCGGTGCTGCCGCCGCCGTAAGGCAGGTGTAGGCCGTCGAGGTACAGCGGCGTGGGCGAGAAACCACGCGAGGTCGGTTCGTCGAATAATTTGACCCGGTCGGAGAAGCCGCCCGCCGTCATACCCGGCGTGTAGAGCAAGGCCTGGGTGACACTTTGGGCACCACGCGCCTTGATCTCGGCGGCGCTGATCACGTTGATGGTCTGGGGAATTTCCACCAGTGCCGAATCCGTCTTGCTACCGGAGGCGCTGCGCGTGGCGACGATGCCATCCACCGGCCCCCATGCGCTTTCCTGCGCTTGCTGGCCGCTGATCTGGGTGGCGCCAAGCTGCACCGGGCCGTCACCAACCAGTGCCTGCACCGACCAACCGCCCGGCGACTGCACGGCCACCAAGCCAGTGCCCGCCAGCAACCGCTCCAGGCCGCTCCCAACGGCGTAGCGCCCTTGCAGGCCAGCGCTGCGCTTGCCTTCGGTGAGTGTTGCATCCACCGACAACAAGATGCCCGAGGCGCTGGCGAACTGGTTCAACGCCTGGTCGAGGTTGCCCGCCGCAATGCTGTAGGTGCGTAGCGCTTCAGCGCTTTGTTCGGCGTGCACGTGGGTCGGCACCATCGGCACAGCAGCCAGCAGGCTGACTAACAGGCCACGGCGTAGGGCGCGGGCCAAGGGTTGGATTGGGTGGTGCGGCATTGCAGGACTCCCCGTGAGATCGCTTCTTGATTGGCTTTCAAGAGGTATCCCGGACGAACACGGAAAACCGACAAGGCGCCGCAACATTATTTTTGTAGGGTTGGGGTCAGGCTCGGGCTTTGAGGGTGATCCAATAGCGCGTGACGCTGTGTATGTGGATGGGCAGCGAATGCGCCAGGGCGGCGAGGATGGCGTCGGTGTCCGTCAGCGGAAACACGCCGGTGAGCAGCAGGCCGGCCACAGCGGGATCGCAGCGCAACACGCCGGGGCGATAACGGCCCAGTTGCGTCACAAACTCGCCCAGTGGCTGGCGCTCGGCGATCAGACGGTGCTCGGTCCAACTGCTGGCATTGGCGTTGACCGCAGGCAGCGCCGAGCTTTGGCGTTGGTTGAACCACAGGCTGTCCCCCGCGTTCATCTGCACCGCGGTGCCCTGTGCCGGGGTGACGCGCACGCGGCCTTCATACAGATCGACACGGCTACCGTCAGGCAATTCACGCACGGAAAAACGCGTACCCAGCGCTTGCACATCGCCGGCCGGCGTCTCGACGATCAGCGGGCGCAACGGGTCGTGGCCGCTGGTCAGCAGGATTTCGCCACGGATCAGGCGGATGCGTCGCTCACTGGCGCTGAAACGCAGGTCCACGGCACTGTCGCTGTTGAGGTCCAGGCGCGTACCGTCGCTGAGGGTGAACTGACGGATCTCGCCCGTGGCGGTGTGGTACTCGGCAAACGCCGCTTGCCAGGGTTCGCTGCGCTGCACCAGATAACCGCTGCCGCCCGCCACCAGCAACACGCCGAGCAACTTGAGGGCCGCCCGGCGATGGGGATCCGGGGTGTCACGCAGCACGGCACGGGCACTGTCGGCCGGCACGCCACTGAGGGTGTGTTGCAAGTGCTGAAGGCGCTGCCAAGCGCGGCGATGCTCCGGGTCGGCGGCCTGCCATTGGGCGAAAGCTTCGCGCTGTTCATCACGCAGTTCATCGCCCCATTGCAGCATCAGCCACTCGCTGGCCTGCTCGACAATGGCGGGGGCGATGGGCGCATCGTGTTTCATTCGGCGTAGGCCACCTGGTAGCAGGCGACAATGGCGCGGGTCATGTACTTCTGCACCGAGCTGACGGTGACGCCCAGGCGTTCGGCAATCTGCGCGTAGCTCAGGCCTTCGAACTGCGACAGCAGGAATGCGCGGCGCACGTTGTCGGGCATGCGGTCGAGCATGGCATCGATCTGCATCAGGGTTTCGAGGATCAGCGCACGGGTTTCCAGGGACGGTGATTCCGGTTCCGGTAAGTGCGCGATGCTTTCCAGGTAGGCGCGTTCGATGCGCAGGCGCCGCCATTGGTCGATCACCAGGTTGCGAGCGATCTGCGCCAGGTAGCTGCGGCTTTCCTTGTCGCCGGGAAAACGCCCGGACACCAGCAGGCGCAGGAACGTGTCCTGCGCCACATCGGCAGCGTGCTCGCGATCGCCCAGGCGTTGGCGCAACCAGCCTTGCAGCCAGCCGTGATGGTCGCGGTACAGGAGATGAAGCTGTTGCTGGCCGTCAGTCGCGGTGTCCATGAAAAGCTCAGATACATTATTGAGAGCAATTATCATTACACCTTATTTCGCGACTGACAAAAACTCTTTGCAGATCAGCGTGCAGCCGTTTGCAGTGGGTACACCGATTCCCAGCCGCCACCCAACGCCTTGTACAACCCGACCATCGCCAGCGAAACACCCGTGGAGCTTTCCACCCACTGCTCCTGGGTGGCCAGCAGCGCGCTTTGCACGGTGAGCACGTTGACGAAATCCACCACGCCTTCCACGTATTGGTGCTGCGCGGTGGCCAGGGCGATCTGGTTCTGGCGCACGGCTTCGGCAAGGCTGTCGCGGCGCAGTTGGCTGGCGTTGTAGCGGGTCAGTTGGTCGTCGATCTCATGCCAGGCGCGCAACACGGTTTGCTGGTAGGCCAGCGCCGCTTCCTGCTGCTGGGCTTCGCGCAGGTTCAACATGCCCTGCAGGCGCCCGCCATTGAACAGCGGCAGGCTGAACTGCGGGCCGAAGGCAAAGGCGCGCGAGCCCCATGAGCCAAAGTCCGACAGCTGCATCGCCTGGGAGCCAAGGCTGCCGGACAGCGTGATGCGCGGGTAGAAGTCACCCTTGGCCACGCCGATGTTGGCGGTGGCGGCATGCAACCGCGCTTCGGCCTGGCGGATATCCGGGCGACGCTCGGCCAGCTCCGAAGGCAGGCCGATGGCGACCTGGCGCTGGGTTTGTGGCACGGCGGCGTCCTTGGACAACTGCGTATGCAGGGCTTGTGGCGGCTCGCCCATCAACAGGCTCAGGGCGTTGATCAACTGGTCCTGGCGTTGCTGCAAATCCGGCAGACGCGCTTCGATGGCCGCCACTTGGGCGGCGGCTTCGGCAACGTCCAAATCGGTGGCCACGCCGTCGGCCAGGCGCAGTTGCGAGAGCTTGAGGCTGTGGCGGGCGACGTCCAGGTTCTGCTCGGTGACGGCGCGGGTATTTTGCGCGCCGCGCAGCTGGATGTAGTCCTGGGCAGTCTCGGCAAGGACTGACAGCAGCACGGCGCGACGGTCATTCTCTGCCACTTGCAGGGTGGCGTCGGCGGCTTCGGTTTCGCGTTTGACCCGGCCCCAGAAGTCCAGCTCCCATGCGGCAGAGAAGCCCATGTCCCACTGGTTATAGGCCGAGCGGCCGTTTTCGCCGGACGGGTCGCTCAAGCCCTTGGCGCTGTTGCGCTGGCGCAGGTAGTCACCGGTGGCGTTGACGTTGGGGTAACGCTCGGCGGTGGTCACCTGGCGCACGGCACGGCTCTGTTGCAGGCGGCTGCTGGCCAGCTTCAGGTCGAGGTTGTCGGTGAGCGCGCGACGCGTGAGGGCTGAGAGTTGCTCATCGTGGAACACGTCCCACCAGCGCTCTTGCAGCGGGTCGCTGGTGGCATGGCTGTCAGCCTGGCGACCCTGGGGTTCACTCCATTGCGTCACTTGCGGGCTTTGCGGCGTGTGGAAATCCGGGCCGACCGTGCAGGCGCTCAGGCTGACGAGGCTCAAGGTGAGCCAGGCGATGTGCTTCATTGCTGGGCCACCTCACTGGTTTTCACTGCCGGCTGGGTATCGACGCTGGCTTCCACCGACATACCAACCCGCAGGCGCTCCGCGTGGGCCTGGCCCGGCTCCAGCACGATCTTCACCGGAATGCGCTGCACCACCTTGGTGAAATTGCCGGTGGCGTTGTCCGGTTTGACCGACGCGAACGTCACCCCGGTGGCTGGCGCCAGGCTTTCGAGATGGCCGTTGAGCAGCTCGCCATCCAGGCTGTCGACACGCACCTGAACCGCCTGGCCCGCGTGCATGTGGGACAGTTGGGTTTCCTGGAAATTGGCCACCACGTAGGCATCGGCCAGCGGCACCACGGCGAGAATCTTGCTGCCCGGTGTCACGTAGGCACCGACGCGCACGGCACGCTCGCCGACCATGCCGTCCACCGGCGCCACAATGCGCGTGTAGGACAGCTGAAAACTGGCCAGTTCCAAGGCCGCCTGGGCACGTTTGAGCCCGCCTTCGGCCGCATCACGCCGGGCGGTGAGGATCTCTACCTGCTTGCGTTCGGCCGCGAGTACGGCAGTGGCATTGGCCAGGCGTGCGGTGGCTTGGTCGATGCGCGTCTTGGCTTGCTGGGCGTTCTGCACAGTACCCGCGCCAACGCCGGCGAGGTGGTTGTAGCGGTTCAGTTCGTGTTCGGCAAAGGCCATTTCGGCACGGTCTGCCGCGACGGTGGCCTGGGCCTGGGCGATGACCGAGCTTTGCCGCTCCAGGGTGGCCGTGGCGTTTTTCAGTTGGGCCTGGGCGACGAGGGTGTCGGCGTCAGCCGCCTGGGCGGCGGCGCGAAAATCGCGGTCGTCAATCAGCGCCAGCAACTGGCCGGCCTTGACCCGCTGGTTGTCTTCCACCAGCACTTCTTTGATGAAGCCGGCCACACGCGGCGCAACCAGGGTGAAGTCGGCGGCGACGAAGGCGTCGTTGGTGGTTTGGCGCTTGCTGCCCAGCACGGCCGGCGCAACCAGGTATACCAGCACGCCCACGGCGAACACCGCGATAACGGAGACGGCAATTTTGTCTTTGCGTTTCATGAGCAATCCTTTTGGCTAGGTCGGTGCGCGCGGTGGAAAAATCCGCGTCGGCATCCAGAAAATCAGCAGAATCAACGCCACCGCGACGGCGGCCATGACGTAATAAAGATCCGAAGACGTGAGCACCACAGCCTGTTCGTGCAGGCGGTGCGCCAGGCCCGGCGCATCGGCGTCGGCCAGTGGGGCGTTGCCCAGGCCGTCCACCAACATGTTCGAGTGGAAGTGCAGGCGCCGAGTGGTCAGCACATCCAGCACGGCGGTCGCGATCACGGCGGCGAGGCCTTTGATGGTGTTGAACCAGGCCGAGGCGAACGGCCCATCCATCGGTTGGATACTGCCGGTGGACAGCATCAGCAGCGGCAGCACGGCCATGGGCTGACCGAAGATTTGCAGCAGGTACAGGCCATAGAAGTCGTCGCGGATCCACGCCGAGGTCAGGTGTGCACTGCCCACGCAGCACAGCACCAACATGCCCAGGCCAATGCCCAGCACCCAGCGGCAATCAACCCAGCGCAGGTTGCACAACGCCGCCACCAACGGCAGTGCGATGAGCTGCGGCACCGCCATCAGCAACATCACCGGCGCGGTTTGCAGCGGGCGATAACCCTGGACCTGCGCGAGGAAGCTCGACGGGATGAGGATCACCGAGGTCAGCACCATCAGCACACCGGCCAACACGATCAATGCAAACGACAGGTTGCGCAGGCCGAGCATCTGCAACTTGAAAAACGGGATCGGTTGCGACCATTCGTTGAGCATGAACAGCACCAGCAACAGCGTGCCGCCGCACAGCAAGCAGGTGATCAGGCCCGACTCGAACCAGTCCAGGCGATTGCCTTGCAGCAGGCCGATCACCAACATGCAGATCGCCGGGAACCCCAGCAGCAGGCCGCGCCAGTTGAATTGCTTGAAGCGCTCCAGTCGCAACGGGTCTTGGGGCAGGCCGTAGGCGACGGCGGCCATCGCCAGCAGGCACGGCCCGACGATCTGCCAGAACGCCCATTGCCAGCCGACGTATTCGGTCCACAGCGCCGCCAGCGGCGTGCCGAGGCTCGGGCCGAAAGTGGCGGTCAGCGCGTAGCCGGCCAGGCCATACAGCTTGACGTTGGCGGGCAGGAAACGCAGGGCCACGGTCATCAGCATCGGCGGCAGCGCCCCGCCCGCCAGGCCTTGCACGGTGCGCAGCACCAACAGGCTTTCGTAGTTCGGCGCAAACGGGCACAGGATGCCCAGCACGGTGAACAGGCCGATCGCGCACAGGGTGAAGCGGCGCAGGGAAAACGTCACCGAGCACCAGGGCGCGAAGGCCATGGCCGCGACTGACGTGGCGGTGTAGGCCGCGACCAGCCAGGTGCCTTCGTCAAAACCGATGTACAGCGCACCACGGATATCCGCGAGGGCCACTTTGGTGACCGTCTCATTGAGGCCGGAGATCAGCACCGCCAGCAACACGCCGACTAGGCCGATGATGATGCGCGGGCCGAACACGGGTGGGCTCATCGCGGTGGGTTTGGCTGCGGCCGCGAGGGTGGGGGCAGCGAGGGAAGTCATGAACGGAGAGCTCGACATTAAAAATACCCGAGCAGTTTAATCAGCCCCATACATGACAAAAAGTTACTTATCGGAAGCTTATAAGTGCGTGAAACGCAATCCATTGATCTGCCCACACCCCTCGTAGGAGCCCGGCTTGCCGGCGGTGGCGTATTCAAGATCGCCATCGCCGGCAA